>DATNCH010000139.1:0-15457 GCA_035571655.1 Pyrinomonadaceae bacterium | reverse complement strand
TCTCTTTGAAACATGCCATTTTGTTTAGGCCCGCGTAGCTCAGTGGATTAGAGCGTTCGCCTCCGGAGCGAAAGGTCGCAGGTTCGACCCCTGCCGCGGGTAATCAACCACACGAAAGCGTGATACAGACCCAGCCATTGTTCGAAGCTCAATTCCCTGGGTGTGGCATCTAGTGGAAACCCGAGGTCGTGGGCCAGGCGTTTCCATTGCTTGTACGTAAACACGTTCTTAAATGCCAATCTAAGATTCGTTTTCCATCTTCCAAAACCATACTGAACAAAATCGCGGTACGACGCGACGTCTTGCGTTTGTATTAGCGGGCGCGTGCGTCGCTTGATCGACAGAAGCACCGAGTCGACGCTCGGCACGGGACAGAAGTCGCACCGCCGCAATTGGTATAGGTTCTGAAATTCAAAAAAAGGTTTTGCCAGAAGCGAGAATAAAGTCTCTCCAGGAGAGCCGGAGAATTTCTGCGCAGCCTCTTTCTGCAATATCAGATATCCTTCGCCGATGTTGGATGGCTCATACAGGATCTTGCGCACGATTTGCGCCGTAATGTTGTACGGAATGTTCGCAAATAGCTTGCATTCCGCAACGTGATCGCATCGAGTACGGAACGAATAAAAGAGAAAATCCTTGTGAACTATTTCAACGTTATCTAGCACACGAAACCGCTCACGCAAACCACGCACGAGCTCCGCGTCCTTTTCGATCGCGATCACCTGCCTGGCAACGCTTGCTAGTGCCGCGGTGATTATTCCGTTTCCGGGTCCGATCTCATAAACCGTATCGCATGGACCAATCGTAGTCATGCCAACGAGACGGCGGACCAACTTCGGACTTTTTAAGAAGTTTTGCGCTAAACAAACTTGCCGGTGCTGCCTTTCCATGTTTCACCTCCAAAAAGTTTGTGGTGAAACGAAAACGCGCTTTTCTGTGGTGGGCTTTCGTGACAGCAAAAAGCCGCGAACCGAAGCGTCTCTAACGCTGGTTCACGGCTCTTAACTCAAAACTGAAGAATGAAGCTTAGGTGTTGTTCATTCCGCGAATCAGGTAGGTACGCTCATGGCGCCTTTCCACATTTCTTTCGCGGATTCGAATCAACATGTTCGCGAGCATATTAGTCTTTGAGCTGAATTGTCAAACTACTTTTGAGTTTCATTGTTCTCACCTCCAATGTTAGTTTTAACGTCATGAGTGGTCTATTGCAGAGAGTATGGGTTCAGTTGAAATGTGAGCGGTGCGAGAAGATTCGCGAGACTGACATCCGGTTTCACAACTATCTGATGAATTATGAAGGACCAGATTACAAACTCGGAGAATACGTTTCTGATCCCTACATGGTTGTCGGTGAGACTTACGAGGGCAACGCCGATCGATACTGTCCACAGTGTTACCGCAAATGGGCCGAGGCGCAATCGTCTTTATCGTACGAGTCACTTGTCGAGTTGATGGACCAGGGACGCGTTACCGCCAAAGACCGAAAGACCGGCGCCACGCTGACAACAGACGATGTGCTGGAATATGGGCGTAAGTATGCCAAGGTCCCATACCTGGATCTCACTGGTCCATTCTTCACCGAGTTCCAACTGATACTGGATAACGAGCGCGTGATCGAAGACGTGAATTCGATGAAGTCTTTTCCGCACCTAAACTGGGAGGAGTTTTTGGAACTGCATGGCCCACTGCTGGAGCGCAGGTTGGACGAGGCGGGCTGGAAAACAGCAGAACTCACGTTTGCAGAGTTCAGCATTTACCTCGATGAGAATCGGCGGCTTGTGGTCAAGGACGAGAATGGGAAACGACTGTTGGAAAGCGGGGAACGCGAAAGCAGCCGGTGACCCGACGCTACCGCGTTACGGTACTGACCTCATCCAAGTGCGATCCCGACTGTTGAGACGAAAGACGAACGCGTCGTACTTGGACGAGGTCAGTACCGTAACGCGGTAGCGTCGGGTCGCAAAGACAAACGCGTCGTACTTGGACGAGGTCAGTACCGTAACGCGGTAGCGTCGGGTCGCAAAGACGAACGCGTCGTACTTGGACGAGGTCAGTACCGTAACGCGGTAGCGTCGGGTCGCTGTGACCTCACGCAGGTGCGATTCCCACAACGCGCCTAGTTGTCCGTCACAAACTCCTTAACGTCGATCGGATGCTCGAACGTGAACCGCGTCAGGTTGATGGTCCAATCCAGCGCGAGCGAATTGTTTACCTCAAACACTGAGAACTGCAGATTGTACGTGTGCGGCAGGTTCAATCCACTCTCTGCACGAAAGTCGCCGAACTCTTCGACAAGCTTGTACCGAGTCTCTCTTTGACTCGCCGACGCCCCCGGCGTCGCACCCATCGGAGCGGGAATCACGCGCTCGTATTCCGTGCGCACGTGCTTAAACGTCTCGGCGTCGAAGAACAACGTAATCTTCAACTCACCACCCGCGTGCGGCAGGTATCTCACTTTATGTACCTGATGCCCTTTGAGCTTCTCCGTCCCCGCATACTCCAGCTTCGCCTGGCGCGCAGACAGATTCAACAACGGCCATGCTGACGAGAGCGTCCCTCCAATCAGCCCTTCAGCAAAGATCACATCATGACTCAGAAGGAATTGCGCGAGCGGAGACCGCTGACCAGGCGCGTATGGACTCGCATGAAATTTGTGTCCATCGAATCCAAGCTTCTCGAAAGGATAAGTCGGATTATTGAACTCCGCCTTCAGCAGGACTCGCTCCTCCTGAGACGCAACCAGCGCAGCACCACTTGCAGTGCCGCGTCCTCCAGTGCGGATATTCATCAACGAACCACCCGCGACTATTCGGCTACGCCCAGGCCGGCGCGCCTCTGCGCTTCCGATTGCTTCAACATGCTTTGCTACCAGCTCCTCGACTGCGATCTTATCCGTGACCGGACGTGCCTCTACAACGCAAAAGAGCGCCGCCAAACAGAAAATGAATCTCATTACTATTCACACCCCATGCAAAAATCTGGCGTTGGCCCAGAAGAGCCAACGCCAGGAATCGTCAATCGTGAGTCGACAGACTAGAAGTTCAGTTTCAGCGCAAACTGCAGGATACGCGGATCGTAAGTCTGCGTGATTTCGCCGAACGGCTGAGTTGTCGGGTTGTTGATGTTCTGGTTCAACTGAGCGGCAGTGATAAAGAAGTTCGTCTTGTTGAAGACGTTGAACGCCTCCATACGAAACTCAATATTCACTGTCTCGGTAATGGGCGTCCGTTTGATGAACCCCATATCGAAATTCCAGAGGCCGGGTCCGCTGACCGGAGTCAACTGCAAACCGCCCACCGTTCCTGGTCCAGGATTCGACAAGAACCCATTCTGGTCGCGCAGCGGCGACGTGTCGTTCCTCAGCGCCTGAATCAGCGCCGGGTCAAACAGCACTGGACGACCCGTATTCGGATCGAAGAACAGCCCTGTCATGTGCTGCAACTCTTCGACCGACAAGTTTGAGTTAACAGTGTTGATGGTAGAGCGACCGGTACGGTTGAGTGTGCCGCGACCGGAGATGAAAGAAATCGGCCGCCCCGATTGGGCAACAAAAATGCCGGTTAGTTTCATTCCGCCCAACACTTTGCTCATCATTCCATTCCCTGCCCATCGCTTGCCTGGACCAAACGGCAGCTCGTAGCCGGCGTTTGCTTTGAAGATGTGCGTGAGATCGTTGACCCCGCGTCTCTTCTCGACAACGTCGCCGAGCGTCAGGTCAAGCAGACCAGAGAAATTGGTTTGCGATCCTTCGAAGTCAGTCAGGGCCTTGCTCCAGGTGTAGTTTGCCTGGAAGTCAAAACCGTGGCTGAGCCGTCGCCGGACCTCTGCCTGGAGAGCGTTATAGTTGGACCACGATCCATTGCCGATGTAATCCGCAACGTAGGTATTCGGGTTCGCCAGGTAAGTGCTGAGCAACTGCGTTGCGCCGAAGTCACCACCACCGAAGTCGGCAAAGAAGAACGACTTGTTAGAAATGAAAAAGTCGAGAGCTCTTGCGACCTCGCCCTGTCGAAGGGCCGTCTGGAACGTGCCCTGATTAAACGCAAACGCGCCAAATCCCGGGAGTACCTGAAGTGCCTGCCGGTTCGGACACTGAGCGGCCGTAGGATTGATCCGCTGCGACGTGGGCAGACTTGAGGGGCAGTTGAAGAGGTTAAAGCGGGCGCGCTGGAAATCTTGAAAGAAACCGCCATTGAAGATTCGTTGCTGATTGATATCAACGCCGCGCGTCAACTTCACGCCGCGGTTCCCAACGTAGCGAACCTCTGCGATCGTGTCGCGGAAAATCTCACGCTGAATACCAAAGTTCCATTGCTGCACATAAGGCGTGCGCAGGTTTGGATCGATGGTGAACAACGCGGAAAAGGGATCTTCGTTCTCGAAGACATCGCGAATCCGAAACGGCATAACGAAGGCTGGTACTGGAATCGACTGCACGCCGTCATTGAGAGTTCCGGTGAGATCGTCCAACTGGACATCGCGCGTGAAACCACGGCTGGCGGCGTTGTTGATCGTCGTGATGTTGTTGTCGATCACGTACGAAATACCATAACCACCGCGGACCGAAGTCTTGCCGTCCCTGAACGGATCCCACGCGAAGCTAAAGCTTGGCGCAAAGTTGTTCCAGTCGTTGTTATATAGAGGACGGCCGCCGCCGGACGCTGCTCCAACTTCAGCATTCGTCGTCAGTACATCAAGACCAGTCCCGATCGGAAGAGCCAGCAAGCCGTTCTCTTCTTTCGGTACCGAGACGAACTCCCAACGTAAACCAAAGTTCAACGTCAGGTTGTCACGGAAACGCCAGGTGTCTCCGACGTACGGTCCAATGTTCCAGTAGCGATAGTTTTGAATATTGATCTGGTTTCGCAGAAATCCCGAACTCGCACTGGTGGCGTTGAAGGTTTCTTCCAACCTTCGCTGTGAACCACTCAGCAGTGCAAGGATGTTAGTTGCGTTGGTGAAATCGGTGGAGCCAATCCCGCCCGGAAACAGCGACGGATCCAGTGGATTGATCGTGCCGATATCGTTGAAGCCGAGCGTAACGGTCGGAATCGTGCCGCCGGCGTTGAATGGTTCAAGAAGGACGAGACGGTAGTTGCCGCCAAAGCGGACGAAGTGGTTGCCCCACGACTTGCCGGCGTTGTCCATGATCTCCCATGTGTCGACGTTGCGGCCCTGCTGCAAGAAGTTCTGAACAGGGTTGGTAAACACTTCCGCAGTTTCCTGCGGGTTCAATGGGAAGTTAATTCTGAACCCTCTGTCGTGAACAACATCGCTGAAAAACTTCGATCGCTGCATGAAGAAACCGCCGCGCAGTTCGTTGTTGAAAGTCGCGGTCGGGATCCAGTTCCACGCTCCTGAGAAACGTGTGCGCGTCGGGCTTTGACCGCCGCCGGGCAAGCCTGGGAACGGTTCACCGATGTCGTTGAATGTGTCGTTCGGAAATACCAGCACATCGCGACTCAATACCCCTTCGAAGTGGTTTGCAGAATTGGCGTCGAGGTCAACTCGGAAACCCCAGAGATCGTCGTCGCTGCCCGAAGGACTGTTGAATCTGAAGCGCGCGAAGTTGCGCGTGTCGCCACCCGTAAGATCGTTTGGAAGCGGCGTCAGTCCGATCAGTTGCTGAGTGATCGGATCGAGGCCCAGGCCACCCAACGTGAGCAGATTCACTGTCTGCAATGAGCCGTTGGCAGCGCTGTACGTGAAGAGACCCGAGCGGGCCGGCCCCGTCAGCGTAGTACGCTCAACCTCTTCGTCCGTGCGCTCTCGTGTTCCCTCGTAGTAGCCGTAGAAGAACAGCTTGTTTCTGCCGAACGTGGTCGGACCACCCTCGCCGAAACGTGGCAGTACGAACGGACCACCGACTCCGAATCCGAACTGGTTGCGAATGAGTTTCGGTTTAGGTAGGCCATTCGCGTTATTGAAGAACGAGTTCGCGTCGAAGGCGTCGTTGCGGTGATATTCCCAGAGCGATCCGTGGAAATCACTACCACCACGCGGAGTGACGAGTTTCACCTGCGCAACGCCCAGTCCGTCTCCGGGTCCCGCGTTCTGTGTGACGAGTGTGAACTCAGCTACACCAGGCACGCTGGGAGCCGCGGCGCCAAAGAGGCTGTCCGTGCGGATGAAAGCGTCATTTATGTTGATGCCGTCCCACGTCAGATTTGAAAACGTGCCGCGCAGTCCGTTGATAGTTGCATCTCGATTAGAGGCGCCGCCCGCTGCTACACCGGGTTGCAGTCCTGCGAGATCGAGAGGATTCCTGCCGTTCAGAGGCAGGTCATTGATCTGCTGAGTCTGCACCGTAGCGGACAATTCAGCGTTTGTTATGTTGATGGGAGCGGCGACGTCGGAAGCCGAGACAGTAACGGTCTCCTGAACTGCCCCTGCTGCTAATTCGATATTTACAGTGAACGGAACACCTACGTCCAGCTTGACATCTTGAATCTCTTTTTTACTGAAACCTTCGTGTTCTGCGACAATCCGATAAAGACCCGCGCGCACGTTTGCAAAAACAAACGTACCTTCGCCACTCGATGTCGTCGTCGTTTCCGTGTTCGTGCCGACGTCTATTAAATGTATCGTCACGCCTGGAATGACGGCGCCCGTCGGATCTTTCACGGTGCCATTAACTTCGGAACTCGGGCTCTGCGCTAACGCTAGTGCCGTTACTCCGAATACGAGTACTGCGATCTGGCAAAACCGCAGGACAACTTTTAAGGAAATCTTCATTGCTAACCCTCCATGTGTTGCATCACTTTTGTGAGAACCTTTCCTCGACTGAACTGGAGTGATCGATTTTTTCGTATCATTCTGAGCTTCCGCTGATGGAACAGTCGAAGTCGCGAATTGGAAGGCGCAAAGAACGTGCCGAGCATGGAGAGAATACGAACACTCGTTGAATAGCGAGTCTCGGTCGCGCATCATCTTCAAACCTTATTGACGAATTCGGATCAGTTTTCATTTCATTGAAAATGTGTCGGAGATTTTGGGGAGACGAACGTAGCGTCGTATACGAAAGAATGAATTTTCAGTAGACACAAAAAGCACAAATCTGTGGCTAACGCTTCCCGTTTTTGTTAGGCTTAGGCCGCCCCGAGAGTCCCCCTCAAAAGGTCCTCCCCCGCGAACCCGGATTTACCGATGAGACCCAACGGCCAACGAACCATTCTTGTAGTAGACGATTTTGACGATACTCGTCTTCTACTAAGGACGTGGCTGGAGCGCAGAGGTTTCCGAGTGGTGGAAGCGGAGAACGGGTTTCAGGCGATAAAACGGGCGGAGTCAGAAATGCCCGACCTGATCATCATGGACATGCAGATGCCACAGCTCGACGGGCTGGCGGCAACACGGCGTATCCGCGGTTTGAAGTCACTCGTTTCCATACCCATCGTCGCAGTATCGGCTTACGGCGCCGATCAATTTCGCGCCCAGGCACTCGCAGCGGGATGTAACGAGTACGTTTCGACGCCGTTTGAACCTGCAACGCTCGAGGGAATAATTCGCTCGCTGGTCCACAGTGACTCTGCGTAATCTGTTGAACGATCGCGTATAATCTCCCGCATGTTACGAGCATTCTTGTTCTCACTCCTGTTCCTCTGCTTTGCCCAAATTGCTCCCGCGCAGTGCACGAAGAAAGCAGCCGAACTGCCCGCGGCTCCCGAGCTGTACAGGTTCCGCCTCGGCATGACGAAGGAACAAATCAAAGCTGTTGTGCCGCAAACCCATTTCGGACACACAGACAATTTCGGTGTTGCCAAGACCACGATCAATCCGCATTTCGATGCGACGATCGATCAGACGAAGTACGAAGGCGTGCGAAGTATCTCGCTCGACCTGCTCGACGAGCGTCTCACGTCTATTTGGATCGGCTTTGAAGAGACGTACAAGGTTCATACCGAGGACGAGTTTGTTAAGCTCATCTCGCAATCGCTGCAAGTTCCGGCTAACTGGTCGTCGTGGCGATCCAGAGGTCAGCAACTTCGTTGCGCGGATTTTCAACTGATCGTGACAACGGTTGCGCGTGGTCCAAGCTTCCGGCTGATCGACGTAAGCGCGGACGATACGATTGCCGCCCGCAGGCAAACAAAAGAGGAACAGGACACGGCAGCAGCAACGGCCGCCGAAAGTGAGAGCACTGAGAGCAGCGAGCCCGCTGTCGAGATCACGGGCGACAAGCAAAGCAAATCCTACTATCCTAACGGTTGCCAACCAGCAAAACAGATAAGCGAGAACAACAAGGTCACGTTTAAGACAACCACAGATGCAGAGAAAGCCGGATTCAAACTAGCGAAGAACTGTCGTCAAGCAACCACCAACTGAAACGCAGGAGCACACAACCATGTGGAAAGAATTCAAAGAATTCATCGCTCGGGGAAACGTGATCGATCTGGCAGTTGCAGTAATCATCGGCGCGGCGTTTGGAAGAATCGTCACCTCACTTGTAGAAGGCATCATCATGCCGCCCGTAGGATTGCTCATTGGCAAGGCCGATTTTTCAAACCTCTTCATCGATATCTCCGGTCAAAACCCTGCCTCACTTGCTGATGCGCAGTTGAGAGGGTTGCCGGTCATTGCGTACGGCCGGTTTTTCAACGACGTCATCACTTTTCTGATCATCGCGTTGGTCATCTTCCTCATCGTCAAAGCCGTGAACCGTTTGAAGGCCGCACCGCCACCGCCGGCAAACACGAGGGATTGTCCGTATTGCCTCACGGCGATTCCGCTTGCAGCTACACGTTGTGCAGCGTGCTGCGTCGACGTTCCGCTAGTCGCGGCGTGAACAGCATCTCCTCGCAAAGGCGCAAAGACGCAAAGCCGAAGTCGTGAACTCTGCGCCTTTGCGCCTTTGCGAGGAAAAATCTTCTGGTAAAATTTCAACCCCATGCGTGAGTGTCCCCGGTGTGAAGCTTGCTACGAAGACGACGTAGAAACGTGCCCGCAGGATCAGGCAACCACTAAACACACGCTGCCGGGTCCACGCTTGCTCGCTTCGCGTTACCTTCTCGAAAAGCGAATTGGCCGCGGTGCGATGGGCCAGGTCTATCTCGCACGTGATCAAAATCTGATCACGCGACGCGTCGCCGTCAAGACGGTACGGCCCGACATTCTCAACGACGAAGACCTACAGGAAGGTGAAGCCATTGCGCGTTTCGAACGTGAAGCGCGCGCCGCGGCTTCGATTCGACATCCGAATGTCGTCGACGTCACTGATTTCGGCAAGAGTGCTGAAGGCGTGTTTTTTCTCGTGATGGAATACGTCGAAGGTGAAACTCTCTATCACCTGCTGCGTCGCGAGGGCACCGTAAACCCGCAACGAGCTGCGACGATCCTGCGTCAGGTCGTTTCCGGCGTTGAAGCAGCTCACGACGAAGGTATTCTTCACCGCGATCTGAAACCTGCAAACATCTTTCTGATGCAACAGAAAAGAAAGACCGGCGGTGAAGATGGTTTTGTGAAAGTCGGAGACTTCGGACTCGCAAAGATCGTCAATGCAGATCGATCCGACGACACCTCTGCGAGTGGACCAGCGTCGCGAGGAATCATCGGCACGCCTGAATACATGGCGCCCGAGCAGATGCAGCCCGGCGAACAACTCGACGCGCGCGCCGATATCTATGCGCTCGGCGCGATCGCGTATCACATGCTCGGCGGGAGGCCGCCCTTCACGGGCAACATCACTCAACTCATCGCGCAGAAGCTGACTCAGGGACCGCCTGCGTTGTCGAGTTTGCGTTCCGACGTGAGCGATGATCTCGAAGCGTCCGTCATGAAAGCACTCGCGAAGGAGGTCAACGATCGGCCTGCGAGTGCGAGTGAATGGTTTGATAGTTTCGCGTCTGCTGTTTCCACGAGTTCAGAGTTAAATAAACGAGGGGATTCGAGGCTGGTGATCATGGCGCCTTCGGGCGCGGAGGTTTACGTCGACGACGAGCGTTACGGAAGTGTCGGCCGCTCGGGGCGAGTGATTCTTACGTCGATTGCGCCGGGGCAACACGTGCTTCGAGTCTCGAGGTCAGGCGAACCTGATGACGAGCGTGTAATCGAGATTCGCAGCGACGTCGCCGAGCAGATCATCGAAGCGCAACTGAAGATTGGTATTTCGAATAATCAGTTGACGCCGTCGCGCGGAGGCAGTCTCGACAGCAAGCACGGTGGACATTCGACGACGCTGGTCGTCGTGATGTGTACGAAGTGTCATTCGCGTTACGCGGAGGGAGTAAAGTTTTGCGGCAGGTGTGGGAACACGACGTTTCAACCAGTCTCGACGGAGGTGAACACCGCGCCCTTGAGTTCGCCGGGTACGGCGGCGCCGGCGGCCGGCGTCACGTGTCCGCGCTGCCGAAACAGTTATGCCGCCAACACAAAATTTTGCGGGCGTTGTGGAATTCCAATCGGAACCGCATCGCTCGACTGGCGTCCGCCAAAGCCCGTCGAAGTCTTTTGTCGAACGTGCAGCAGCAGTTATCCGGCCGGAACGAAATTCTGCGGACGCTGTGGAAAGCCAATTACAGCTTGAGCCCAGGGTAAGATTTCTATAATCTTTGCCGAATCGTACTTTGGTCTTTTAGTTTTGCGCTGCAGGCTCGTACTTGGATGAGGTCAGTACCGTAACGCGGTAGCGTCGGGTCCGCGGATAACAAGTTACATCCGGGCATGATGCGGATCGCGACCCGACGCTACCGCGTTACGGTACTGACCCGATCCAAGTGCAAGGCCTACGGCGCTAGCCCAAGCGAACCATTACGAATGAAGCGCTGCCCTACTTGTAATCGCACGTACACCGATCTCTCCCTGAACTTTTGTTTGGAGGACGGCACTCCGCTGACCGCTGCGGGTCCGGCGCCCGATCCGAATGCGACGATCAGGTATCCCGATCCGAGGGATACATCGGAGCCTCCACCAACGGAGATTTATCATCCGCCTCCGCCCGTTACTCCGAGACCGCCGGCTCCGGCTCCGGCACCACCGCCACCCCAACAGTGGCGCCCGATGCCGCAGCCCGCACCGCAGAAAAAATCAAACGCGGTCTGGTGGATCCTGGGCGGACTCGCCGCGGTCCTGGTCATCGGCGTCGGTCTGGTAGTCATGATCATCGCGTTGGCGAGTCTTGGAGGAAACACTAACAACAGCAATCTCAGCACGAACCGCAACGAGAATCGCAACAGCAACAGCAACGTCACCGTCAACACGAACTCCAACAACGCGAACGCAACACCGCCTGCGTCCTTCAGTGATGATTTCAGCGACCAGAAGTGGAGCACAGGCGTTTCGCAGTACGGCAGGATCTGGTACGACAACGGCGAATATCACATGGTCTCGAAGGATCGAACCTTTGTCGTTATGTATTCTCCTCGTACGAACGAATACAACACCGAGAATGCCACGGTGAGCGTGACCGCGCGGAGCGTTGACGGCAGTGCGCCGTCAGCAGGATTCGGCTTGATGGTCCATTGCGAACAGAAAGCAGGAAAGCTCGAGGATTATGCGCTGCTGATTTATCCGAGCGAAGAACCCGAGTATCAGGTGATCAAGCACAAAGCGGGTACACAATCGTCACTCGTCGAGAGGACAAAATCAACCGCCATCAAACCCGGTAGCGCGCCGAACAAACTGGAAATCAGAATCAAAGGCGGCGACTTGTGGTTTTACGCCAACGGGCAGTATTTGACGCGCATCAACGACAGCGAAAACTTTAAGCGCGGTCGCGTCGGACTCTACACCAGCGACATTCACGAAGTTGCGTTTGACGATCTCGCGATCGAACGCTAACCCCGCAATGCAGGTCAATCTGAAAGTCACAGCCGGTCCATACAAAGGACGCATCTTTTCTTTTGCCCAGCACGACAGCTTTCTAATCGGCCGCAATCCCGAAGCTCATCTCTGTTTGCCTGACGATCGCTATTTCTCACGCAATCATTGTCTGCTCGAAATGAATCCGCCGCATTCGTTCCTGCGCGATCTGAATTCCACCAATGGAACTTTTGTCAACGGTCAGCGAGTCAAAACCGCGTATCTGAATAATGGCGACCGTATACAGTGCGGTGAAACGATCCTTGTCGTCGAAGTGACCACGGACGATCTTTCCGAAACGACTCACGATGCTTCACTGCCGAAGCGACCCGTGCTCGTGATGGTCGAATGTGTTAACTGCGGCCGGCGTGAACAGGCTCAGGCGACGGCGGCGGACGAACATCTGACGTTTCTTTGTGAAGACTGCCGCATCGAACTCAAGCGATCGCCGCAAGCGATTCCGGGTTACGACATGGTCAGGCTTTTAGGCCGAGGTGGGATGGGCACCGTGATGCTGGGGCGCGAGCAACGCACCGGACGCGCGGTCGCTATCAAGACTCTCCTGCCTGAATTCGCCGTCAGCGATAAAGCGATGCGTCGCTTCATGCGCGAGATCGACGTCGCCGCAGCACTGAAGCACAAAAACATCGTCGAGTTTATCGATCGCGGCACACACAACGGTGTCGTCTATCTCGTCACGGAATTTGTGAACGGTGCAGACGCGTCGAAACTCGCCGAGGATCAGGGCGGCCGGCTCAAGTATGAAGACGGCATCTCGATCATCGCGCAAGCGCTCGACGCACTGTCGTTCGCGCACGAACGCGGTTACATTCATCGCGACTTTAAAGATCAGAACATTCTGGTTGCCGGTCAATCACCGAACCTCATCGCGAAGCTGACCGATTTTGGTCTGGCAAAAAGTTTTAGCCAGTCGGGAATGAGTGGTGTGACGATGGCGGGCGAGATGGCCGGGACGCTGGCGTACATGCCACCGGAACAACTTCGCAATTTTCGAGATGTTAAGCCCCAGTCAGATATTTATGGCGTCGGTATGACAGCGTACAGTCTGTTAACCGGAAACCTCGCCCTCGATCTGAGCAGGAACAGCAGCGTCAACGACACGATCCGCGCGATTTTCGAGCAACCGGCGGTTCCGTTGCGCCAACGCGCACCTCACCTTCCGCAGCCCGTCTGCGACATCATCGACCGCGCCCTGGCAAAGGATCCTGCACAACGCTGGCAGACCGCCGGCGCCATGCGCAACGCCCTGTTACATTCATTGAATAATCGGTGAAATTCTGTCGCCCGCAGGCGCGTAATCCGTGGCATAATACGGCGGCGCGGGCCAAGAGCCCGCGTTTCGCATCAGGAGAGTTCACCATGAGATCTATCTGGAAGGGCCACATTCGCTTTCTGCTGGTTGCCATCCCTGTCCGCATTTACAACGCACTCGAATCGAGCGAGAAGATTCAGTTCAACCAACTGCACCGCGACGATTTCGGCCCAATCGGCTACGACAAACGCTGCAAAAAGTGCAACGAGATAGTAACCAACGATCAGATCACGAAGGGCTACCAGTACGAGCCCGAGCGTTGGGCCATCGTCGAACCCGAAGACATCGCCAAGATCAAGATCAAAACAACCAAAGCCGTCGACATCGTGGGCTTCGTCGATCGCGAGGAGATACCAAGCACATTCTACGATGCGCCTTACTTCGCGGGACCGGATGGCGCCGTTTCAGAAAAGCCTTACGCGCTGTTGCGCGAGGTGATGAAGCAAACGGGCAAGATTGCGGTCGGCAAAGTCGTGTTGCGCGATCGCGAAGATCTGGTTGCGGTGTTTCCACAGGAAGAGGGTTTGGTTTTGCAGAAGCTGCACTATCCGCACGAGCTGCGGAAGATGGAAGACGTGCCTGATCTCGAGAACGTGGGGAAGCTCGACGCAGCAAAACTGAACAAGAACGAGCTGAAACTGGCGACGACGCTGGTCCAGGAAATGACGACGACGCTTTCAGAGATCGACACGGAAGACAACTACTATAACGCGCTGCGATCTTTGATCGATTCGAAGATCAAAGGCCGGGAGGTCGCGGAATTTGAAGTTGAAGAAGTTCCGAGACTTGATATTATGAGCGCGCTGAAGAAGAGTTTGCAGGCGTCGAGCCGCAAACCGATGGTGAAGGCGGCACCGACGGCCGCGAAGAAGAAGCCGCAGATCGAGTTGGTCAAACCGCGTGCGGCAAAGAAACGGAAGGTTGGTTAGACAGAAAAAACCATTGGTCCAATAACTTGAAGTTGTATTAAATGAAAGATACGGGCACGAAGGTAATTTCATTTCCCTCACCTGTCCCATCAAAGGCAGATTACCAGCGTGTCAAATCTTCCTACTCAATCAAAGAGATCAAGCAGCTCTTCGGTCTAAGCGAAAAGACGATTCGCCGCTGGACCGAGCAAGGCGTCATTCACGCTTCATCGTCTGCGCCTGACTTTGTTTACGACTTTCAGGCGTTGACGCAGTTTCGACGTGTGCGCGAGCTGCGTGCGCAGGGTCACAGCTTGCGGCAGGTCGAAGCCGAGCTTCAGGGTCAACTGAACTTGTTTCGAGTGGAGCCCGCACGACTTACGCGTCTGCTTACACCATTCGAAGAAGCGCTGCTGCTACACGAACGCGGAGACGCAAAAGCGGCGGAACACTACCAGGAGGCGATCACGGAAGGCGACAACGTCGCTGAAGCTTATTGCAACCTCGGTATCATCAACCTGGAGCGCGGCCAGCTCTCCAACGCGCTCGACAACTTCACGCTTTCACTCAAGAACGACCCGCGGCACGTCGAAGCACATTACAACCTGGCGAATCTTTATTACGACGCCGGCGACTTGCACCTTGCAAAACTTCACTACGAAGCGGCTGCGCAGATCGAACCCGGGTTCTCGCTCGTGTACTTCAATTTATCTTTGGTCTATCACAAGCTGGGAGATTTGAGTGCTGCGTCCGCGACGCTGGAGAAGTATCGGCAGCTCGAGCCTGAAGACGAAGATTTGGAAGTGCTCAATCAACTACTAAAAGCAATGAAGGCCCCGCGAGATCCGCGTTCAGTCTGAGCGTGGGTGGCGGTGGGCAGGAGGGCTGCCCACCTGGTCTCGTACTGGATCGCAAGAAAGGTGAACGATCCAAAATACGTAGGTATCTTACTGAAAAAGCGAATCAATCCCGTGTTCCAGAACCGGAGCAGTGGCGCGATACGCGCGTGCCGATTATAATTTTCGTCTCCCACTGCTTTTTCCTGCTTTTTGTGTGTATTTAGCTGAACAGAACTGGCTCGAGCAAGGAGTACCCCTATGTCCAAACCCAGATGTCGTGTGCTGTGTGTCGACGACCATCGCGACACCTCTGACATGCTGCAAATGCTGCTTGCGGAAGAGGACTACGAAGTCCATATAGCGGCAACAATGCAAGAGGCTTGCAACATGGCGAAGGAAACTGAGTACGACGTGTACGTGCTCGACAAGCGTTTGCCTGATGGGACTGGGGTACAGTTGTGTGAGACGTTGCTGAAGCTGACGCCTACCGTGCCGTGCATTTTCTACACCGGCGATGCGTACGAGATTCACCGTCGCGAAGCGATGGAAGCGGGCGCGGCCGCGTTCGTCGCAAAACCCGA
>DATNCH010000138.1:0-54659 GCA_035571655.1 Pyrinomonadaceae bacterium | reverse complement strand
GACACAGTCAGTGGCGCGATCCAGGACAACTTGAGAATCAAAAATGCAAGTGGCGCCGGTACCGCGACGATCACGGGTTCCGCGTTCAGCAACGCGCCGAACGACAACGTGAACATTCAGGCGATCACCACCGCAAACGTGACCGCGAATGTGACGAACAACACATTCACCGGCGCCGGAGGCGATCATCTACAAACTATCGCCAGCAATAGCTCTTCAGTGACGATCGTCTTCACCGGAAACTTCTACAGTAACGGATTCCCCGGCTCGCTGGGTGGCGGCGTTACCATTTCGGGCGGCAACGCGGGCAGCTCGGAGACGGTGAATTTCAACATCTCCAACAACGGCAGCGCCGGTAGTCCTCTGATCGGAAACGTGCAGGGCGGCGCTATCAACGTTAATCAGGGCCTCGGTGGTGGCACGTGGCAGGGACAGGTCTCCAGCAATTTCATCGGCAATGCAGGTGTCTCCAATTCCGGTTCCACTCAGTCTCAGGCCATCCGCGTTGAGAACCACAGTGCGACCGGCACAATGAAGGCCATCGTCAGCAATAACAACGTCGCACAGTGGGGTAACGGCGCCGGAATTAATTTCCAGGTTGGCGATACCGGCAACGTCAATGCGGCGATCGATCTAACAGTCACCGGCAACAACGTAAACAATCCGGGCACGCCGAGCGTCGCACACGGCGTCCAGGGAAATTTCGGCACTGTTAGCACTGGTACCAACGCCGTCTGCTTTGACTTCAAGACTAATACCGTGAACATCGGCGCTGTACCGCCGAATGGAAGCTCTGACTTGCGTTTACGTCAGCGGAACAGTTCAACGGTAAGACTCCCCGGATATGCGGGCGCAAACACTGATACAACGGCTGTCGCAAATTTCGAGATTGGCCAGAACACGTTAACGGCCAATGCTGGATTGCAGGTGTCGGCTGCTGTAGCAGTTCCACCGGGCGGTGGCTTTGTCGGTGGTGGGGCTTGCAGTTCGCCCACGGTTCCGACTGCGCCATTGACGGAACAGACCTCGAGCAAACAAAGCGAGGCATGGGCAACGAATGCGAGCAACTGGGATCGTGGTAGCGACCTGGTTGACACCTTGCGCGCAGCACACGGTGAAATGGCCGCGTCGCAGGACGTGCGAAAGGCGACGCAGGCGGATATCGCCGTCGCGGTCCAGGCTGCGATTGAAAGATGGCGTGAAGCCGGCATCTCCGCCGACGACCTCATGCGTTTGCAATCGATGACATTCGAGATCTCTGATCTTCCGGATGGTGTGCTTGCTTCCGGCACATCGGCGAGCTTCAAGATTGACGAGACTGCCGCTGGTTACGGGTGGTTCGTCGACGTCGCGCCAATGGAAGACGCGGAATTTGTCGTACCTGTTCCAGGTCGTGAGCTTCAGGCGACCGAGCATAACCCGGCCTTCGGGCACATGGACCTGATGACGGCCGTCATGCGTCAACTCGGCGTCGCGTTACAGCCGAGCAAGCTGACAGCACCGTTAATGCAGAACACTCTGTCTCCGGCGACCAGGCGCTTGCCGAATTCGCAGAGCATACTCGTCGGCCGGAACAATTCCGTCACCGAAAAGAGTGTTGCTTCTCAAATCGGCAAACCGGCTGCGTCGAAGACCAATGCTCCCGCGGCGCGGATTTCGAGCAGCAGGATCGCTCGAGTGAAACCAGCAGCTTCTCAACAAAGCAGCCGAGTCATGCACCACGCGCCAAGGAGAACGGCGGCTACGTTCAATAGTATGTTCGCCGACGTGATGCTCAGCATTGGCACTCTGCCCGCTGGTGAGAGCGTAACCATTACGTTCCACGCAACAGTCAACAACCCGTTCACCGGATCAATGGCTCAAGTTTCTAACCAGGGTACGGTGTCTGGAACTAACTTCGCGGACGTACTGACAGACGATCCGGATGTTGGCGGCGCTGCCGATCCGACGGTTACGCCAATCGACCTGCCACAGGTTTCGGTGACAGTGTCACCATCTTCGGTGCTGGAAGATGGTCCAACAAATCTCGTCTACACGTTTGCGCGTACTGGATCGACGGCCAATAACATGACCGTAAACTTCAGCGTCGGCGGCACCGCCTCCTTCACTGAACCCGATTACACTGAAACTGGCGCCGCAACCTTTACCGCAACCAGCGGAACGGTTGTGATACCCAGCGGCAGTGCTACGGCAACGGTCACGGTCGATCCCTCGGCGGATTCGGCTGTCGAACCTGATGAGACAGTTGATCTGACTGTGACTTCCGGCGTGGGCTACAGTGTTGGCTCACCCAGCCTTGCAAGCGGAACAATCACGAACGACGACACCAGCGTCAGCGTGGCTGTATCGCCGGCATCAGTCGCAGAAGATGGGGCCACAAACCTCGTCTTCACGTTCACCCGCGTGGGCGTCACCAGCTCATCGCTGCCAGTGAACTTCTCAGTCGGTGGAACAGCAACGTTTGGACCATCACCCGACGATTACACCCAAACAGGCGCGACCAGCTTTACTCCGCCAACGGGTGTAGTAACGTTCGCGCCAGGCAGTTCGACGGCGCAGGTAACAGTCGATCCGGAAGCTGACAGCACAGTCGAATCCGATGAGACAGTTAGCCTGACAATAACTGCGGGTACCGGCTACAACATCGGCACACCTGCATCAGCTACCGGCACGATCACCAACGATGATACGGACGTGAGCGTTGCGGTATCTCCGGCCGCAGTTGCTGAAGATGGAGCGACCAACCTGGTCTACACCTTCACACGCAACGGCGTTACCGGGAGCTCGCTGGTTGTGAACTTCACGATTGGCGGGACCGCGACGTTTGGCGCCTCGCCAAATGATTACACCGAGACAGGCGCAACGTCGTTTACTCCGCCTACGGGCACGGTAACGTTCACCGCGGGCAGTTCAACGGCTATGGTGACGGTCGATCCTGAGGCCGACGCAATTGCCGAAGCGGATGAAACTGTCAGCATCACGTTGGCGGCAGGGACTGGCTACAACGTCGTAAGTCCAAGCTCAGCCACCGGCACCATTCTCAATGATGACACGCTCGTCAGCGTTGCGGTGTCGCCCACGTCTGCTCCTGAAGGTGGCGGTCCGCTCGTCTACACTTTCACCCGCACTGGTCCAACTACCAGTGCGATATCGGTCAACTTCTCAGTCGGAGGCACGGCCAGCTTCCCATCAGACTACTCGCAGAGTGGTGCAGCAACGTTCACTCCGCCGACAGCTACGGTGACTATTCCCTCCGGCAGCTCCACGGCGCAGGTGACGGTTTCGCCGCTGAGCGACTGTTTGCTGAGTGAAGGTCCGGAAACGGTTCAGTTCACCGTCCAGCCCGGAACGGGTTACGGAGTGGGCGCGCCGAGTTCGGCGACTGGAACTATCACAGATGTGCCGGATACGACACCACCGACAATTACGCTCATTCCCGGCGTGAACATGACGTTGTGGCCACCGGATCACACGTACAGGTCGATATCGGTTACTGACTTCGTGGCGAGCGCGAGTGATAACTGCGACGCAAGTGTGGACATCAACGACGTCTACATCACGAAGATCACGAGCGATGAGGCCGAAAACGGAGCCGGCGACGGAAACACACTGAACGACATCGTCATCGCAGCTGATTGCAAGACAGCTCAGTTGCGGTCCGAACGTTCAGTGCTCGGCGACGGTCGTGTCTACACGATAACGTTCAAGGTCGTAGATTCATCGGGCAACTTTACAACGGCAACAGTTCAGGTAACTGTGCGCACCTCGCCAGGTAATCCTGCGGTCGATAGTGGCGTGGTCTACACGGTTAACGGTTGTCCGTAAGAAGACGTGAAGGATGGATGCGGCTGCTGTCGCATCCATCTCGCTCTCGCGCAAATTCACGATCGACGATTCTTGACCATTTATCTTCTGAAGGAGTTTGACATGAAAAACCTACGGATTTCATTACTGGTGCTGGTAGCGTTCATCTGCGCAGGCTCGCTGACTTCGTTTGCGTCTGCGCCCTCTGTGACGATCACTGTGACCAATAATTCAAGTCGGGACATTCGCCATCTGTATTTATCGCCGGCGAATAATGATAACTGGGGACCCGATCAACTGGGCAATTCGGCGATTGGCTCGGGAAGCTCCCGGCAGCTTAACGTCTCGTGGGAAGAAGCCACTGTTAAGTTGGTCGCTGAAGATCAGGATGGATGTTTCCTATCGACGACGGTTGCAGCCTCTGGCGAATCTGCATGGACCATCGACAATAACACGTCGCGTAACTGCGGGAACTAGCCCGGGCTTAACGTCGAATAAAACAGACCGAGCGCGGTAGCGCAGGGTTGGAGGTCGACCCGGCGCTACCGCGCTCGGTTCTGTTTAAATCAGCTTTGCGCCTCAAGAATCAACGTCTGGACTTGAATACAGTCAGTACCGTAACGCGGTAGCGTCGGGTCAGTTTCACGTATACCGATATTCCAGGGTTCTTGGATGCTGCCCGACCCGACGCTACCGCGTTTCGGTACTGACTGTGTCCAAGTGTGTATCACCGAGGTGTGTATCACCGAGTCTTGAGACTTATTGAATTCCCAGTGCTTTGATGTCGATCTGGTAAATGTCTCCGAGTCCGTTGCGTGTGCCGCTTAGTTTCTTTGATAACTCCTGATAACTCATGCGCTGCGTGAGTGGCTCATCGGCGAAACCTCGCGTGCTGGTGAAGAAAAAAGTCTTGCCGTCCGGCGAGACCTTCGGTGCAAATTCTGGTCGCCGTGGGGAACCACTCGTTGCCGGGGCTGTTCACCGGTGAGCCAGGGTTACGCGGCTCTGACCATCCGGTCGACGTCTTTTCCATTACCCAGATATCGAGATCGCGATTTGTCTTTCCCGGAGCGGGACGATTCGAAATGAAGAACAGACGCGAACCGTCGGCGGTGATGAACGGATCCGCGTCGGAATACTGTCCGGAGAAAGGCGCCACCTCCGGTGCAGTCCACTTCCCATTCTCAAACCGCGAACGGGCGATGGTCCAAAAGCTGAAATTCGGCGTGCTCTTCACGAAGTAGAGCTGCTTACCATCAGGTGTGAACTGCGAATGCGACTCGTATTCAGCCGTAGAGATCACACCTTCAGCAAAGATCGTCGCCTCGCCACTGCCCTGCGCCTGTGTTCGGCTCACCACGAGCGACGAAACCAACAAACAAGTGAGAACCACATCAGCGCGATTCTGATCGTCATCTGTCACCCTCCTATTTCTCTGCGGTCCTCTGCGTATCTCTGCGATCTCTGCGTTGAAATGGCGCCTTAACGCAGAGATCGCAGAGATACGCAGAGGACCGCAGAGAACCGCAACCTAAAGGTTGAACGCTGAACCTCATTTCGTCGTGCCGCGGAATGATATAAGCTCCGTTTGGCAAATCATCCCCCAATACAAGACACGCTGAAAACATATGGAGAGAATTCAATGTACGTAATTATGGGAGCAACCGGCAATACCGGCAGTATCGTTGCCAGGACGCTATTGGGTCAAAAGCAAAACATGCGGGCGATAGGTAGAAGCGCTGATCGGCTCAGTTCTCTAACTGCTGAAGGAGCGGAGGCATTTGTTTGTGATGTCAGCGATGCAGTTGCTTTGACCAAAGCATTTTCGGGAGCGAAAGCAGTGTATGCGATGATTCCGCCAAGCATGACGAGTGAGAACTATCGCGCGGATCAGGATAAGGTCACCGGTGCGATCGCCGAAGCCGTGCAACAAGCGGGTGTCGAGCACGTGGTTGCGCTCAGTAGCGTTGGTGCGGACAAGCCACAGGGCACTGGACCAGTCGCGGGCCTGCATCACCTCGAGGAGACGCTCAATCAAATTCCGAACCTGAATGTTTTACACCTGCGGGCAGCGTATTTTATGGAGAACACGCTCGCGCAGATCGGGATTATCAAGATGCTCGGTATTACCGCTGGTCCATTGAATTCCGATCTGGTGCTTCCGATGATCGCCAGACGCGACATCGGGAGAGCTGCTGCGAATGCACTGCTCGCTCTTGATTTCAATGGCAAGCAAACGCGCGAGCTGCTTGGCGAACGGGATTTGAGGTATGCGGAGACCGCAACGATCATCGGTAAAGCGATCGGCAAACCAGAGCTCAAATACGTTCAGTTGCCGGCGGAGCAACTTCGCGGAGCGTTTTTGCAAATGGGAATGTCAGCGAATGTCGCCGATCTGATCCTCGAAATGTCGGCAGCGCTAAACTCCGGACATATGAAGGCATTGGAAGAACGCACGGCGGAGAATAGTACCCCAACTTCTTTCGAGACATTTGTGGCGGAGGAATTTGTACCTCTTTATCGTGGAAAGGCTACGAGCACGTAATGTTTGAATCGAACGCCAGATGACAATGAACACCTCCGACGTTCTCGCTCATCGCCTGCGTAATCAAAAACTGTCCTCACCGGATTTCGCTGAACCCGCCGAGGTTGTGCGATGGTTCGGCGCTGTTCAAGCACAGGATTTTAACGCCGCCAAGTGGGCGCTCGCGTTGAGAATGTGCGAGGCCACGAATGCCGCCATAAAGAGCGCTTACGATGAAGGTCGAATCGTGCGCACACACGTGATGCGCCCTACATGGCACTTCGTCGCTCGCGAAGACATCCGCTGGCTACTTCAACTCACCGCGCCGCGCGTAAACATCAAGTCTGGTTCAGGCTACCGGATGTTCGAACTTGATGCCGCAACCTTCAAGCGTTCAAACAAAGTCATTGCAAACGCGCTGAAAGGCGGTAAACACCTGACTCGTTCGGCGCTGAAAACGTTGCTGAACCGCGCGGGTATCGCCGCTGACAATCCGGTGCGACTCGCACACATCGTTCTGCGCGCGGAATTGGATGGCGTAGTGTGTAGTGGTCCAATGGCGGGCAAACAATTTACCTACATGCTTTTCGATGAACGGGTTCCTGCGACGAAGGCGTTGACCCGCGAAGAGGCTTTGGCCGAACTCGCGCGACGCTATTTCAAAAGTCATGGCCCCGCTACAGTGCAGGATTTTGTCTGGTGGTCTGGACTCACGGTCGCCGATGCCAATCGTGCAATTGAGTTGATCGATCGCGATCTCAGGAAGGAGATGGTCGAGGAGAGGCTCTACGTGAGACCCCGACTCGCTGGAGCAATTACGCGGGCAAAGTATTCAACTCATCTCCTGCCTGCGTTCGACGAGTACAATGTCGCGTACAAAGCTCGACACCTGGTTATGGATGCTCGATCACAGTTGAGCACGTGGGGCTTTCTTGGTCCAATGATTATCGTCGACGGGAAAGCCGTGGGTACATGGAAGCGCGCAGGCGACAGGGGCATAACTTTGAATACATCGAACGGCTTGAACAAGTCACACAAGCTTGCAATCGCAGCCGCGGTAGAGCGATACACTGCATTCCTTGGTCTGGACGAACAATGATGCCTCTTCCTGCGCGTCTCTTTCTTCTCACACTCTTTTTATCCGGATCCATATCCGCGCAATCCGCGTCCAACGTTTGGAGCTTGCGCTCACCGGATCAGAGAATCGAAGTCAGAATTCGCGCTGCGGATCGCCTGAGCTACGACGTTCTTCTTAACGGTCGTCCGCTTCTTCTGAACAGTACGCTTTCGCTTAACATCAATCACGTCAACCTTGGTGTGCAACCAAAAGTGAAAGCGGAGAAACAACGGAGCGAGAACAACGAAATCGTTTGTCCAGTGCCTCAGAAATCCGTCCGTATCCGCGAACATTACAACGAGCTGAAATTGGAAATGGAGGGCAACTACGCTGTCGTCTTCCGAGCGTACAACGAAGGTGTGGGCTATCGTTTCGAGACGTCATTAGCAGCGAGCGAAGCAAAAGTTTATGCCGAGGAAGTTCGCTTCAACTTCGCGGGCGATTACAACGTTTATTATCCGAAAGAGGATGGTTTTTTCTCGCATAACGAGCGGGAGTTTCTGAATCTACCGCTCAAGCAGATCACCCCAACAACTTTGGCAAGTCTTCCTGCGGTTGTAGTGATTAATAACGGCGTGAAGATCGCGATTGCAGAATCGGATGTTGAGGATTACCCGGGTCTCTGGTTGCGAGGCGCCAACGACAATGCACTCGAGGCAGTGTTTCCGCCATATCCGCTGAAACAGGAGTTGCGCAAGAACAGCGATCGCGATTTTCAGGTTACGGAAAAAGCCGACTACATCGCGACCACGAAGGGTGCGCGTACGTTCCCATGGCGCATTCTCGGCATTGCTGAAAAGGATGCGGATCTGATTACGAATCAGTTGGTCTATTTATTGGCCAAGCCTTCACAGGTCCAGGACACTTCATGGATCAAACCGGGCAAAGTGGCCTGGGATTGGTACAACGCGAATAACGTCTACGGTGTCGATTTCAAATCGGGCATCAACACGGCGACCTATAAGTACTACATCGACTTCGCTTCTCGCTTCGGTATCGAATACGTGATTCTCGATGAAGGCTGGTACAAGCATGGAGACTTGCTGACAGTCACACCTGAGATTGATATCGAAGAATTAGTCGCGTACGGAAAAAAGAAAAATGTCGGCGTCATCTTGTGGGTGGTTTGGAAGACGCTTGACGATCAATTCGAAGCCGCCTTCAACCAGGCTGAAAAGTGGGGCGTGAAGGGGTTGAAAATTGATTTCATGCAACGAGACGATCAGATGGTGATGAATTTCTATCACAAGGTTTGCCGCGAGGCTGCTCGCCGCCACATGCTGGTTGATTTTCATGGCGCGATTCGACCGGCGACGATGACCCGAACCTGGCCCAACCTCGTGAATGTTGAAGGCGTGCGCGGGCTCGAGCAAAACAAGTGGAGCAAATACGCCAATCCCGAGCACAACGTGACGTTGCCCTTCACGCGTATGCTGCTGGGGCCGCTGGATTATACGCCGGGCGCGATGGTGAACAGCGGCCTGGAGAAAAACTTCGCCCCCGTCTTCGAAAGACCGATGAGCCTCGGAACGCGCGTTCATCAGTTGGCGATGTACGTCGTGTACGAAGCCCCGCTCCAGATGCTGGCCGACTCTCCATCACACTACCTTCGCGAACCCGAAATGATGGAGTTTTTGAAACGTGTTCCAACCGTATGGGACGAAACGAGAGTGCTCGCAGCACAGTTGGGAGATTACGTCTGCATCGCGCGTCGCAAAGACCGGGAGTGGTATATCGGAGGGATGACCGATTGGACCAGTAGAACGCTCGACATCGATTTGTCATTCCTGCCGCCCGGAAGTTTCCAGATGGTTGCGTATGAGGATGGACCAAACGCGGACAGAACGGGCGAGGATTACCGGGTGTCGATTAAGGACATTGACCGCCGCCAAGAGCTAAAGATCAACCTTGCGTCCGGCGGCGGCTGGGCCGCTCGCATCTATCCGAAATTTAGCCGCAGATGAACGCGGATGAACGCGGATCTAAATCAGCGTTCATCCGCGTTCATCCGCGTTCATCTGCGGCTAAATAATCTAACTGCTCTACATCAGCAAGGTCTTGTAGTCGCGCGGCGGTTTTCTTATTAGTAATCAGGTGGTGACGAGAAATGACAAAGGCCGGCACGCCCCCAAACGAGGTCTCTAAACGATCCGGCCAGGCTTCCGCGAACTCAACGCCGTCAATGTTGGTTATTATGTCGATGCGTAACGGCGGCAACCCAATCTGAAAGGTCGTTTCTTTCCTACTCAAATCATCAGCCGTCAGATCATTCAGGGGCGCACCGAATTCCGAAAGCGCTCGCAATACTTTTTGAGCGTTAGACTGCTCAGGTCGCACCCAAAGGTCGAGGTCTTTGGTCGCACGTACGTGCCCGTGTGCTGCCAAAGCATGAGCGCCGACTATCAGATATTCAACGTTTTGCACGTTGAAGGCGAGTAACAGTTCTTTGAAGTCTTGGTACACTTGCTGAAGGTTTGTTCCAAGCCAAACAAAGCTCGGTCAGCATCCACACGGCTTCAATCCGCTCTTCAGGAGAGGCCATGGACCAGTCGTTGTCCGGCGGCTCCGGCAACCCGTCACGAATGACTCTGACTTTGATTTGTTCGCTGCGCGAATCTTCGGACATGCGAGAAAATTATAACACGCACCGTGATCAAATGACTTGGGCGACTTCGCTCGCACCGACCAGCTCTATCGATCTCCAAAGTCCTCAATGAAACTGCACGAGAGCTAGAACTCTGGACGACTAAGGTCTAGAGTACACAACCGTTGGGAGCTAGATGACGGCAGTAGTACGCATACGATTCAATGGAACTAACTATCCAATGATGGTAGGCGATATATTGCTGTCCTCTGAGCATTACAGACCAGCCGACTTTACAGTCCCTACACACGATACTTCGCTGACTTTCCCACCCGCGTTGAAAACAGCTCCCTGTGGTCTTCGGCAAAAGCTCGCCGTAATTAGCGATGACCTGGTTGTAGGATGGGCTGGCGATGCCTACCCTGCAGGCGAGTTAATCAAGAGGTTACAGGAACAAAATCAGATAAAACCTTTTACCTGCGATTCTTTGATATCGGCACCAAAGAGAACCAATACTAACGTCGGCGGAGTGCACTGGTCCCGCCGGTTCGTCCAATCTCAAATTCATTGAAGAGGGTTGGCAAGTGAAACAACTCGCGGTTCGAGAGGGGTATCTAGATGACATCGCAGATCAAATTAGACCGCAGTTTTGAGGAGCCTTGATGTGCCAAGCGTGATTGGACTTAACTTAACGCCAGATTTCAATTCGAAACAACAACACTGTATGCTGGCTCCGTTCTACAAATCTCACAATCAAATAGCGAGAAAACCAAAGCAGGACCTTCTCTTTCCAAAACCGAAAAAGCGAATCGATTATTTAGCCGCAGATGAACGCGGATGAACGCTGATCTAATCAGCGTTCATCCGCGTTCATCTGCGGCTAATTAATCTAATCTACTCCGCGCGTAGGGCAGAAATTGGATCGACTGATGCCGCGCGTCGCGCGGGAAGAAAACTCGCCAGTAATGCAGATGCGCCTAATACAGCGGCCACACCGACAAGCGTTGTGATGTCCCATGGCGGAGTGCCGAAAAGCAGTTTGCGCATCAAGGACGCAGCGAGAATCGCACATCCGGTTCCGATCACAATTCCTGCGAGCGCCAATGCACCCGCTTCCTTCAGAATGAGCCCATAAACACTGGCGCGTTGTGCCCCGAGTGCGATGCGAACCCCAATCTCACGAGTCCGTTGCGTTACCGAGTACGCAATCACTCCGTAGAGCCCTACAACTCCCAGCAGCAATGCAACCGCAGCGAAACCTGCGACAAGCCACGCGGCGGAGCGGCGCAAATAAACTGTTGGCGCATCGTTGACTCTCGCCGTCATCGTCGTCTCACTCGAGATGCTGATCCTCGAGTCGATTCCACGTATGGCATCGGCAACTGTTGGTATGAGATCCTCGTCCTGCGGCGTCCGGACCACGATTGAATAATTGATATCTGGATTCTGATTGAAGGGAAAATAATATGCTGGCCAGATGTCGGAATCTAACGTCCCTTCTCTGATATCGTCGACGACGCCGATAATCTCCTTCATCGATTTCGGATCGAGCTGAGTGTCGCCAAATCGCTGACCAATCGGATCCTCACCAGGAAAATACTTCTTCGCTAAGGTTTGATTGATCACCGCGACCTTGGGCTTGGACAGATCGTCCGAGTCGGTGAACATGCGACCGCGCAACAGCTTCGCTTGCAGTGTTACGAAATATTCCGAGCTGACTCCACGTTGGTTTACTTCGTTGTGCTCGCCGCTGTACTCGCGGCCCGGGAATCGAATCCAGTCAGTGTTGCTGTTGTAGGTCAACGGCAGAAGATCAGTCAGGGCAACCGATGTAACGCCCGGCAGGTTCTTGATCTCGTTTACAATTCTTCGCCCCAGGGCGATAGCTTGCGGGTCTTCTCCGTAAGCAGAAACAGGCGGTCTGATCGCCATCGTGATCAGATGCTTTGTTTCGAAGTTTGTGCCGACCTGCAACAAGCGATAAAAGCTCTTGCCGAGTAATCCTGCTCCAACCAACAACACCATCGCGGTTGTTAACTCCAGGATCACAAGCTTGGAACCGATGCGCGTCCACGCCTTCCCTGCGCTGCCACGAGAACCTTCCGCCATTCCTTCTCTCATCTCTAAACTCGCAAGCCGAATTGCCGGGGTAAGTGAAAAGAGTGCTACTCCAAAACCCGCGATTCCGATGGCAAACAGGAGCACGCGAGAGTTAAATGCAAGATCGTTGAGATACGGCATGCCTGCCAGCATCCCGGCCGGAATGAGTGATTTCAAGATCTGCATGGCCCATTGAGAACTAAAAAGCCCAACGATAGTTCCGCTGACAACTATCACGAGACTTTCAATCACAAACTGACGAACCAACCGTGTTCTCGTTGCTCCCAATGCGCGTCGAACAGCCAACTCCCGGCGACGCGTTTCGGAGCGCACGAGTAAGAGACTGGCGACGTTGATGCACGCGATGAGAAGCAACAAGGCGGCGCCCGCGAGTAGCAGCAGCAGCATCGGCTTAACGTCCCCTACAATCACACGGGAAAGTGGTCCAAGCGTTGCGCCCTGATTCCGATTTGAATCCGGGTATTGGGCCTCGAGGTCTTTGGCGATGCGTGTGACATCCGCGAGAGCTGCTTCCATCGATATTCCGTCTTTGAGACGCGCGATGCCCCTGAGACTGTGACAACTCCGTCTCGTAAAGCATGTACCGATCGGGTTAACGGTCGTCCAGAATTCCGCGTTTTCAACCGGAGCGAAGTGGAAGTTTCGCGGCAGCACTCCGATGATCGTGTAAGGAGTCTCGTCGAGGGTTATCGGCTGGCCTACGATCTCTTGTTTACCACCAAAGCGCTTTTGCCATGACGCATAGCTGAGAATCAAAGTGCGAGGTGCCTCGGGCAAGTCTTCGCCCGTTTGAAAGTCACGACCGAGCAAAGGACCAACACCAAGCGTACGAAAGAAGCCGGCAGTCACGCGGGCGCCGTCAACTATTTCCATTCCTGTGGATGTGCTGATCGGATATCCGCGTGGATTATAAACGTCGAGTGATTCAAAAACTCTGTTGAGTTTTTTCCAGTCGAGATAGTCAGGATATGAAAAGTTCGCGAGGGGAATGCCTGGTGTCGTTTCCGTAACATACAGGAGACGTGAAGGATCCTGATATGGCAATGGTTTGATGAGCGCTGCATCGACGAAGGCAAAGATCGCAACGCTGGCGCCGATCCCAAGCGCGACCATTACGGTAGCAGTAACCGTGAACGCGGGATTCCTGCGCAACTGTCTGAGCGTGAAGCGCAGATCCTGGACCACGCTCTCGAGGAATGGAATCGTGGCGCGATCGCGGTAAGCTTCTTTGGCTTGATCGACGCCACCCAACTTCATTATTGCTACGCGACGCGCTTCCTGCGGCGACATGCCGGTGCTGATATTGTCGTCGATGTGCATTTGCAGATGACTGTCGAGCTCGTCGGCAAAATCGCGTTCGCGAGCGTGCGTCAGGAAGAGTCCTTTGAATCTCAACAGCCAGGCGCGAAGTTTTCTCATGACTGTTCCTCCAGGGGGCCGAAGAACCGGGCGACGATTGCGGTGGTCTGGTTCCACTCGTTTGCTTCTCTTTCGAGTTGTTTCCGGCCCGAGCGAGTGAGCTTGTAGTACTTCGCCTTGCGGTTGTTTTCCGAGACGCCCCATTCTGAGACGATCCAGCCTTCCTGCTCCAACTTCAGCAGCGATGGATAGAGTGTTCCGTAATTAAGAGAAAGCCGGTCGCCGCTGATTTGCTCGATCCGGCGTGCGATTCCATACCCATGAATTGGACCGAGAGTGTCGAGGGTTTTCAGGATCATCAAGGCAAGCGTACCCTGCCAGATTTCAGTTTTTGACATCTGAGCATTCTCCTATGGCGTGACCATAGGAGAATACACCCGCTCGTATGGGAAAACAAGAGGAGAGTGATTATTACTTCCGCGGAGGGCTCGGTTCGAGTTCGTAGTAACCGCCGCCTTGCATACCTGAGAGGAACAGGTGTCCGTCTTTGATGGTGAAGCTTCGCACGTCGGCACCCTCTGTCACGATCTCGTCGTGAAGCGATCCCGGACCACACTTGGCAGTGGTCCTCGACCACGACCCAAACTTTAGTTCCCCCTTTGCGGTCACCTTCCACGTGCTGCTGGCGCGGTTGCAATCGACACGCGCTACCACGCGGCCATCACTGCCAAACTTGATTGTGTACTTGGATTTGTCGTCGACGGTGACGGTTCTCTCATCAGGTCCCTGAAACTTAACCAATTGCCACGACGTGCCGTTCAGCTCGTTTCCACCCGTCGACCTCTGTGCTACTGCTGAGGTTAACAAGGCGGAAACAATGACGAGCGCCGCGAAGACCAACATTATTCTCATTGCGTTCCTCCTCATTAGCGTGCTATTCAGGCGGACTTCAAAGTGAAGCTAACTCAAAAACTGCCCGCCGGCAATAACTTAATGGAACTAATAGCAGTCCCAGGGATAATATCCAAAGGTGAGAAAAATGACGCAAACTATTGTTTTTCTGGCGGCAAGTTTACTCGTATCGGTTACGGGTGCGGCCGCACAGTCCGGCGGTATCGATACGAAACTGGCCGCGCAATATTTTCGGCAGCTCAAGGAGACTTCGGATCGTGACGGCGGGAAGATGTGGGGTGTGCCGTTGTATGGGCCAATCATGTTCGTCGATCCGCGTACGGGCAATGTCGTCGCCAATCAAGCAGATCTCCAGCACAAGCTCGTGCCACAAGACGGTGTCTTTGTCGGCACACTTCCCCGCGAGATCAATCCGGCGAACACGGCCACGGACTGGGCAGGCGTCCATTGGACCATGGTGATTTGGCCGGTCTCGGAGCTCCGTCAACCTCGAGAGCGCTTGTTGCTGCATGAGTGTTTCCACCGCATACAGGAAAAACTCGGATTGCCTGCGCGCGATGCGGTGAATGCGCACCTCGATACGCTCAATGGTCGCATCTGGATACAGATGGAGTGGCGCGCACTCGAACGCGCATTACGCCAAACAGGGCCTGCGCGAAAGGCGGCGATTGCCGATGCCCTGCTCTTCCGCGCTTATCGCCGCTCTCTGTTTCCAGACTCGGCGAATAATGAAAACGCGCTGGAAGTAAATGAAGGATTGTCTGAGTATACAGGCGTGAAATTAAGTTCGGCTGATCTGGCAGAAATGGTGGTGCGTGCAGATCTCATTCTGCGCCAGGCGCGCAACAATCCCACGTTTGCACGGTCGTTTGCGTACGTTTCAGGACCGGCATACGGTGCTTTACTCGATCTCAGCGGCAGACCGTGGCGCGTGGGTTTGAATCCTTCGGCTGATCTCGGCGTGCTTCTGCAACAGCGATACGGAATCATAGTTCGCGCGTCGGAAGCTGCCGCGCGCGTTGCTCTATCGCGTTATGAGGGCGAGGAGATCGTTACGATCGAGACGCAGCAGGACCAGAGACGGAAGCAGCAGATCGCAGACGCAAGAAAGAAGTTTTTGGACGCGCCTGTGTTGATACTATCGTTAGGTGCGGACGTGAATTACAGCTACGACCCGAACAACGTGTTCGGCATCGACGCGAGCAATACCGTGTATCCGACGATGCGACTGGTTGATGCGTGGGGTGTTCTAACGGTGAGTAATGGAGCATGGCTTGAGCGCGACGCAACGGGCCACATGGTTCGCGCGCGGGTGCCCGCGCCATCAGACCTGTCCGCGCGTCCATTGACAGGCGAGGGTTGGACGTTGGAACTCGCGAACGGTTGGGAAGTAGTTCCGAGCGACCGTACTGGGGACGTAACAGTTAGAAAGAAATGATCTGTGTCCTCTGTGTCATCTGTGTCTCTGTGGTTAGAAGGTGCACTCTTATTCGTATCGCAACGCCACCAGCGGATCGACTTTCGCCGCGCGGCGTGCCGGTAACAAACACGCGATTAATGCGACGAGTATTAGAAGTGAGGCCATGACGAGCAACGTTAGCGGATCGCCGACTGTGACTCCATAGAGCTGTTTGGTAAGACTCTCCTGCCACGTATCAGTTCCCAACTGGCGCATCAGGGCATAACCGACTACTGCACTGATACCCAGTCCTAAAAGCACGAGCTTCATCCCTTGCCAGACGACCAGCATCATGACGTTAGTCACCTGCGCACCAAACGCCATCCGAATCCCGATCTCTTTTCGGCGCTGGCTAACTGAATATGCCAACACGCCGAAGAGCCCAATCGCCGCGAGCGTGAGTGCGAGCACGCCGAAGAAACTGAACAGACGTGCATAGAGTCGTTCCTGTGCAAGTGTGATTTGTGCGCGAGCTGATTGTGTGTTGATTTGCGTGACGGGTAAATCGTCGTCGATGTCGTGGACGATTTCACGTATCCGCGGAGCAAGCGCAGTTGGATCGCTCGTTGTGCGCACGGCGAAGTGCATCTCACCGAGGTCTGAGACGTCTTCCTGTTGCCAGGGTGTGTAAAGCAGCGGCTGGAGTTCCTCGCGCTGGCTCATGTATTTCGTGTCTGCGACAACGCCGACAATCTCGACTTCGCGCTCGTGTTCCTTGATCGTGACGCGCTTACCGAGGATCTCTTCGTTAGGGAAAAACTTGCGCTGGAAGGTTTGATTGACGATCGCTACCGCCGGCGCGTGATGGTCGTCCCGCGTCGTGAACTCGCGCCCATGCAGGAAAGGGATTTCCATAACCGCAAAGTAGTTCTCCCGCACTGCCTGCCGCATCGTCTCATGCGGCTGAGCGGTCGCTTCCGTTTCGCCCGGCAACAGAAAGTCGTGAATCCAGTTGTCGTCAGCGATGAGTTCGACGCGTGCGAACGTGGCCGCTTGCGCGCCTGGCGTATGGTCCAACCTGTCAAATAGTTGCTGGTAAAAACGCGACAAACTCTCGTCTTTATAGCCCGCTTGCTCAGGCTGTAGCCTGAAGACCAACAGTTTTTCCGGATTAAATCCCAACTCGACTCGTTGAAGATTGTAGAGCGTGCGGAGGAACAATCCCGCGCCGGCCAATAACAACGCCGACACCGCGACCTGGACCACGAGCAGCGCTTTGCTCAAACGTGATACGCCGCCCGTCGTGCGGCCAGTTTGCTTGAGCGTCGAACTCAGATCCGGACTTGTCGCGCGCAACGCCGGCACCAAACCAAACAGCACGCCCGTTAGAAGTGACGTCACTGTCGTAAACACGAGCACGCGCCAGTTCAGATTGAGCTCAACCCCGCGTGGTAAGAGTCCGCTGTCAGCGTCAGCGAATGTCGTCAATGCGTTCCTGGCCCAGAAAGCGAAAAGCACTCCCACCATACCGCCGAGTGTCGCAAGCAATAAACTTTCCGTCAGCAGTTGGCGAACGAGACGCAAGCGACTCGCTCCGACAGCTAGTCGGACACTGATCTCCGGACCACGCACCGTCGCTCGCGAGAGCAACAAGTTAGCCAGGTTAACGCACGCGATTAACAACACGAGTGCGACTACGATGAAGAGCCCATAGATCGTGGGCGTATAGCTCTTGCGTACGTCCAACATTCCCTGGCCACCGGGTTCGACGATCAAGCGCGGGTAATCTTTCGGATCGAGTTGCGCCGGTTGGTTGCTTCTGCGTGGCGGCGGCATTCCGGCGAGCGCGGCGGTTTGAAAAGGAACGTTTAGACTTTCGCGCGCTTGTTCCTGCGTCGCACCCGATTTCAGCCGTCCCATCACGTTCAGCCACCACACGCCGGGTTCGGTCGCTGTTCCTAATAAGCTCTGTTCACCTCGGAGCAGCGGCTCGATTGCGAGTGGGATCGTGACAGCCGGGTGATAACCCACCTGTAGCGTGCCGGTGAATCCCGGTGGCGTGACGCCGACCATCGTAAATGATTGCTGATTGAGTTTGAGTTGTTGTCCGATGACGGCGGGGTCAGCGCCGAAGCGTTCTTGCCAGAATTGATAACTGAGCATTACGACCGGAGGCGCCCCACGGCGATCATCGTCAACAGTGATCATGCGTCCGAAGCTCGGCTGCAGTCGCAGCGCGGTGTAATAGCCGCCTGACACGGCTTGCCCGTTGATAATCTCGGGTTGATCGCCAATCTTAGCGGTGATTGCGGGAATCGGACCAAACGCAAACAGATCACTCAGCGGACTTTCCGTGGTAATGGGCCGCATCCTTTCAAAAACGTCATTGCGAAAGAGCGACAGACCTCTTTGTCCCGGTGGTACATCGACATTTGAAGTGCCGCTCATGCCACTCAGTCTGAATGCACGTCCGGCCTGCCATTCAAACAACACCAGACGCTCGGGATCCTGGACCGGCAGAGTTCTCAGCAGCACTGCATCGACCACGCTAAACAAAGCGGTGTTCGCGCCGATACCGAGCGCGAGCGAGAGGATTGCAACCGCGGCCATGCCGGGACTGCGTCGCAACATGCGGAGCCCGTAACGCAAATCGCGGAGGAATGTTTCTGCGAATGGCAGACTGCGTCGCTCGCGGTAAGTCTCCTTGACCTGGTCCACGCCGCCGAATTTTCGCAACGCGAAGTAACGCGCTTCTTCCGGGCTCATTCCCTGACGCACGTGCTCTTCGATCTGCATCTCGATATGCGACTGGATCTCGTCAGCCAGTTCGTCGTCGAGTTGTTGTTTTCGAAACAGTCCACGCAGTCTGGAGAAAAAGATACGTAAGCTGATCATGGTCTATTCTCCGACGGGAGTCAGGAAACGAGTTACGATTGCAGACGTTCGGCGCCATTCTTCTTCTTCCTTAACTAATTGCTTTCTTCCCGTGGCAGTTAGCGAGTAGTATTTAGCGCGCCGGTTGTTTTCCGAGGTGCTCCACTTCGTCCGGATCCAGCCCATCTGCTCGAGTTTCAACAAAGCTGGATAGATCGTGCCCTGGTTGAGTTCAAGCAGGTCGCCGCTCACCTGTTCGATACGACGGGCAATTCCATAGCCGTGCAGCGGGCCGAGCGTGGCGAGCGTTTTGAGGATGAGAAGCGTTAGGGTGCCGGGTAAGACTTCCTGTTTGCTGTCCCGAATCATACAAGGTTGGCTCCTGTTGATTATCAACATGAGTCTACATTCATCTCATGTTGATAGTCAACAGATAGGTATAGCCAGAAAAAGGGCACAACCAAAGCCGCAAAAAGGCACCAAAAATGGTTAACGGCCTTCTGTGCCTTATGTGTCTGTATGTGCCTTTTGTGTACTAAGTTCCCGGAATCGAAGGAGAATTGATCATGCCCTTATCCAGCGTTTGGCAAGATCTCCGTTATGTGTCTCGAACGCTTTTGAGAAGTCGCAGTTTTGTCGTGGTGACAACACTGATGCTGGCGCTCGGGATCGGTGCAAACACCGCGATCTTCAGCGTGGTACTCACGGTGCTGATTCGGCCGCTGCCATACGCGGATGCAGAGCGTGTCGTCTGGTTGTCCAATCGAAATACCGAGCTGGGCGTCAAAGGAGCGTTTCTTAACCCCGCCGACATCCTGGATTTTCGCGAGCAGAGTCAAACGTTCGAAAGCATCGCCGCCTGGGGAACGTTCCCGCTGAATCTTTATGGAGCGAAGTCTCCCGAACGCGTCGAAGGAGTTTACGTTACGCCAAGTTTCTTTCGCACACTCGGAGTGCAGCCTCAACTCGGAAGAGACTTCGCCGGCATGAACGAACCCGAAAACAGCGTGATCATCAGTAACGCACTGTGGCTCCGTCAATTCGGCGGCGACCACACTGTTATCGGAAAGAAGATCACGTTCGGCTTACAACCCGAAAGCACCGGCGCTGTTTCCGTCATAGTCGGTGTTCTTCCTCCGAAAACCAACTTCCCACCGCGCGTTGATCTTTTTACTGTTGCTGAGATCGCACGCGAAGATATCGAGCGCGGCGGCTCACATAACCTGCGCACGATTGGACGACTCAAGCCCGGCGTGAATATCGAACAAGCTCAAGCCGAAATAAACACACTGGCGCAGCGACAAGCAGAACTTTATCCAGACACGAATAAGGGTTGGCAGGTTCAGGTTCAGTCGTTACGCGACTATCTATTCGGCAACTCGAGCACGGCATTGCTGCTGTTGTTTGGTGCGGTTGCCATCGTCCTGATTATCGCTTGTGCAAACGTCACGAATCTTCAGCTCGGACGCATTCACAGCAGACGGAAGGAGTTGGCCGTACGACTCGCCCTGGGCGCGGGAAGGTTCCGCATAGTGCGGCAGTTCCTAATCGAAAATCTGCTGCTCTCGATATTGGGCGGTACGCTCGGCTTGTTTGTCGCCGCTGCGTGTCTTGCTGCGGTGCGGACGCTCGGCCCTGACTCGATACCTCGCCTGACGGAATCCGCGCTGAGCATACCCGCGTTCTGTTTCGCTCTGGCAATTTCATGTTTGAGCACGATCATGTTTGGTTTATTTCCGGCTTTTCAAGCGTCGCGATTTCAACTCAACGACGCGCTCAAAAACTCGAACACTCGTGGGACCACTCCTGGACGATCGAACAGAGTTCGCCGGACTCTCGTGGTCGCACAGATCGCACTGGCGCTGATGCTCCTGACCGGTGCGGGTCTCGTCATAAAGAGCTTCTGGCGTTTGCAAGCTATCGACCTTGGAATCAAGGGCGAGCGCCTTTTGACGGCTGGACTCTCGTTGAGTTTAGCTGACTATCCGAATGGCAGTCCGAGACGCACGCAGGTGTTTCGTGAAGCACTCGAGACGTTGAGTGCGTTACCGGGTGTGAGTTCGGTTGGAGCGATATCGCACCTGCCTCTCGGTGGCCGCACAATGAAGCTGCCGTTTTTGATCGCAGGTGAGACTAACTTTACAAAAGCTGATGAACGAGTTGCCGATTACCGCGTAGTGTCGCCGTCTTTCTTTGCAACGGCCGGCGTGGAATTGAAGAAGGGACGTTTGTTCGACGATCGTGACCTCAAGAACACGCCTCAGGTGTTCGTGGTAAATGAGGCGTTTGCGCGAACATACCTCGCAGGGAGAGAGGCCGTAGGTGCTCGACTCGATGGACACTCCGATCTCGTCAAAGGTGAAATCGTAGGCGTAGTTGCCAGTATCAAACATTCGAGTCTTGAACTCGATGCCGAACCGGCGCTTTACGTGTCGTATCAGCAGTCTGCGACTTTTCCAATTATGAACTTCGTCGTCAAGACGAACACGGAACCTGCATCGTTAATTATTCCGATTCAACAACGACTTCAGGCACTTGATCCGCGCGGCGTTGTATTCAATGTCAGACCGTTTGAGGAGTTTGTCGCAGATGCTGTTGCGCCGCGTCGCTTTAATTTATGGCTCTTTTCGGCGTTTGGAGTCCTGGCTGCGTTACTAGCCGCCGCGGGAATCTACGCGACTATGAATTTCGCAGTGGTCCAGCGAAACAGAGAAATCGGAATTAGAGTGGCGTTGGGCGCACAGAAGCGTGCGGTGATGAAGTTGATCCTGGGTGAAGGCGCGATCCTGGTGGGCGCTGGACTCCTGATCGGCTTCTTCGCGTCTTTGGTCCTGAATCGGTGGATGGAATCTCTTCTGTTTGCCGTAAGCACGACCGATCCGTTGATCTACTTCGGCATGGCAACGCTTGTCATCACAATCGCGCTCGTTGCATGTGGGATCCCTGCGCGACGAGCAACAAGAATCGATCCGATCAAAACGTTACGCAGTGAGTGATCTCATCGCGGCTGCCGTAGTTGCGGCTGAACTTTCTGTCGCAGTTAGTTATGTCTGCATCTTGGCAATTAAATCTCGGCGGCTTCTCATTCTCCCCAATAATCGAGGCGGCGTTCTCATTCTCCCCAAGCTTTAGCTTGGGGTTCTCGCTGCGCTGTACTCCTGAAAACCATTTAAATGGTTTTCAACGATTCTGGCACGGCGTTACCCCAAGCTAAAGCTTGGGGAGAATGGGACGTTACCCCAAGCTAAAACTTGGGGAGAACGAGACAGACACGTTCAGAGTTCTAAGCTGAGGCACCTCGATTGCCTCCATTCCGCAGAGGTGCGTTACGCCGAGCAAGTTGGCGTTAAGGCCCGTCTTCGTGGGCCTGCGTTGCATGGAAATGAAACAGACGACGACTCGTTTTGAGTAGCGTGGAGGTGAAAGCTAATGGGATTAATCCTGCTGATAATTCTGATTCTTCTTCTGATTGGCGCAGTACCAAGCTGGCCGTATAGCAGAAACTGGGGTTACTGGCCAAGCGGCGGACTCGGGCTCGTCGTTGTGATTGTCTTGATCCTTCTGCTTCTTGGTCGGATCTAGAAACGCCTGAGCGTGAGTTGGATCTCGTTTGGCGCGCGGATATATTGGCACGTATTCTAAAAACAAGCTCAGCCAAATCCCGCGCGCTGTTACGAGAGGACAATGATGAAGGTCTTTTCCCTGATCGCGATTTCTCTGCTGCTGTTACCTGGGACGTCGTACGCGAAGATCTCGAATACGAATGAACTGATCGCAGCGATGCAGGAGAAGTATGAAAAGTCGTGGTACAAGACCGCCACGTTCGTTCAGGAAACAACAAACATCGAACCGGATGGAACGTCCAAGGTCGAGACGTGGTACGAGGCGATGTCGGTGCCCGGTCGTTTGCGTATCGACTTCACACCGATAACTGCCGGCAACGGAATCCTGTTTACGGATGGGAAGATCTACGTTTTCAAAGATGGCAAGGTGGATTCGACGCGCGCGTTCGATCATCCGCTGCTCATTCTGGGATTCGACATCTATCGCTCGCCAGCCAGCGAGGTGATCGCGAAATTGCAGGCGCTGAAGTTTGACCTGTCGCAATTCAGGGAAGACACGTGGCAGGGAAAACCAGTCTATGTCGTCGGTGCGAAAGCCGGCGATCTGCACTCGCCGCAATTCTGGATCGATCAAAAGAACCTGTACTTCGTCAGAATGCTTCGTCCCGGGGGCAAGGACGGGGCACAAACGCAGGAGACGCAATTCAACAAGTATCAGAAACTCGGTGGTGGCTGGATGGCGCCTGAAGTGATCTTCATGATCGATGGGAAGGTTGTGACAACTGAAAAGTACTCTGAGATTCGTGGCGACGTTGAGCTGGATCCAAAGTTGTTCGATCCGCAGTTCTGGACCACCGTGCACTGGAAACAGTGAAGATAAAGGCTAATGGGTTTCCGCCGCGCGTTTCTGTCTTCAAGACAATTCTGATACGGCTTTGAACGAAAAGTAATCACTGCCGGCGCGTAAACCTCCCGCAAAATCCAACATTATTCGGTACGGTGTTTGCTCGAATCAGGTTGGCTGTCGGTTAAGCAGACGGTCCAAGTTCCGATAGGAGTAGTTGGAGGGAGCACAAAATGAGAATCAAAAGCGGCTTGTTAGGAATTGTTTTTGTAATCTCTTGTTTAGGAATTGCCACACATGCGCACGCACAGGTGGTCGGGCAGCCGTATCGAATAAACGATAAAGAGGTAGAGCGGATTCTCCATCGAATCGAAAATCAGGCGAACAAATTTCGCCACAGTCTCGACGCGGCGCTTGATCGTAGTCGTCTGAACGGCACGAATCGCGAAGATGACATCAATGCCTTCATCAAGAAGTTTGACGAACAGACCAAACGACTTCACGATCGATTTGACGATCACAAGTCGGTTGCCGCAGACGTTGAGGCCGTACTTAATAGTGCCGCATCGATCGACCAATTCATGCGTCGACAGCACCTCAACGAGCGTGCGCAAAATGATTGGTCCACGTTGCGCGGGAATCTGGATGAATTGGCGGAAGCTTACAACGTCACCTGGCGCTGGGAAGGCGTGGCGGTAATCGGGCCAACAACAGTAGTTACCGCAACGCCGGTGGGTCTGCCTTACCGGCTAAGCGATAAGGAAATTGAGCGAATGCTTCATAGCATCGAACAACAGTCTGGTAAGTTTCGCAGTAGTTTAGACAGCGCGCTCGATAAGAGCAGTCTCAATAGTACCGACCGCGAAGACGACATCAACGCTTTCATCAAGGAGTTCGATCAGGAAGTGAGACGGCTTCACGATCGTTTCGATGACCATAAGTCAGTTGCAGCCGACGTTCAGGCAGTGCTCGACCGTGCAGCACGCATAGATAGTTTCATGCGTCGCCGCGGACTTACGGAGCGGGCACAAAACGACTGGTCAGCGCTGAGAGCAAATCTTGATCAGTTGGCAGAGGCCTATAGCGTGTCGTGGCGCTGGTAAAGACTCGGCGATCGCGTCTAAGGTGAGAGTTTCAGGTTTTGCGTCACTGAACTGCTCTTATGTGTTCTTCCAACCTGGACCGGGTCAATACCGTAACGCTACCGCGTTACGGTACTGATCTCATCCAACCATCATCGCAAGATGCAAAATAACGCTGCTACTCATTCCGCAGCGCCGTCGTCGGATCCAGACCGGCAGCTCTCACCGCCGGGAGCCAGGAGGCGAGGAAGGCAATTACCAGAAACAGCGCCGCGACTGAGACGAACGTTACAGGATCCGTCGGCTTCACTTCGACGAGCATGCTCGCCAGAACGCGCGTGAGTGCGAACGCGGCGAGTAGACCAATCCCGATGCCGATCCCGCTCAGATAGAGTCCTTTTCCGACCATCAAACGGAAGATGCGCGACGGCGCCGCGCCCAGTGCCATGCGCACACCAATTTCCGCAGTCCGCTGCCGGACCAACGTTGCCAACACGCCATACAAACCCACACCAGCCAACAGCGCGGCAATCGTCGAGAAAACTCCGATCAGCAACAGCGAAAAACGTGTCTGCGCCTGCGCCTGGACCACGCGCGTGTCCATCGGCTGCATCTCGTTAATAAAAGTCTCCTTGCCCATGTTACGAACCACTTCACGCACCTGGCCCGCCAGCGCGGCCGGATCTCCGTCCGTACGCAGTGCCCACCAAGAAGCAGCCTGGTGATTTATATATCCATCGGTAACATACAGTTGTTCGCGACCAGGTTCGACCAGCGACGTGTTGCGCTGATGGGCCACCACACCGACGATCTCTCCCCACTGTGCTTCCTGCGTGCGAACGCGAAACAGGATCCGCTTACCCACGGCTGACTCGTTTGGAAATGCCTTCGCCGCGAGTGCCTGATCGACGATGAGCATGTTGCGGTCAGGCGTGCTGTCCTCCTCTGTGAAGGTCCGTCCCGCAAGAAGTCTCGTCCCCATGGCTTCGAAATAGCCGGGCAGAACGATCTGAAGATCGGCAGCTTGAAACTTGCTCGGATCGTTTTGCGCTTCCGCTCCACCCCAACGCACGGGACTAAATCCGCCGGCGAGCGGCAATGGGAATGACGCCGTAACACTGTTCACACCCGGTATCGCGTCGAGTTGCTCGCGAAGCTGACGCTTGAAGTTAGCCCTTTCCTGCGGCGTGTTGCCGGCGTTGCCGAGAAGTTGAAACGTCAACAAACCGCGCGGCTCAAATCCCAGATTCACACGTTGAATGTTAACGAAGGTGCGGAACATCAATCCCGATCCAATGAGAAGCACAAACGCGAGCGCGACTTCCACCACCACCACGGCATTACGCAATCCCGCAGCGCCAAGTGCGCCGGTTCGACCGGCGGCGCGTAGTATGTTCATGAGATTTGGTTTCGCGGTGCGAAGCGCAGGCACGACACCAAAGAGCACCGCAGACAACAATCCCGCCAACACGGAAAACGCCAACACCTGCGTGTCGATCCCGATCGCATTCAACCGCGGCAGATTCTCGGGCGCGATCGCGAGCAGTTGTCGAATACCTAAATACGCAAGCCCGACTCCGGCGGCCGTTCCCACGGCGGCTAACACAATTGCCTCGGCGAGTGTTTGCCGAACGAGTTGCCACCAACCCGCGCCCAACGCAGCCCGAACCGCCAGCTCTCGCTCGCGCGACGAAGCCCTGACCAACATCAGGTTTGCCACATTCGCACACGCAATCAGCAACAAGAAAATGACCGCACCCATCAGCGCGAGAATCGCCGGCCGGACTTCGTCCACCAGGTGTTGCTTCATCGGCACAATCTGGAAGAATTGGCCGGCTGTCTTTGAGATGGTGTTTTCGTCGCGAATTTTCTGCGCGATAGTCTCGGCTTCGGCCTGCGCTGGCGCGGTCGAGACACCAGGCTTGAGTCGCGCAATCACGCGCCACTGCACGTTGCTGCGGTTTTCAACGTCATAAGGAATGCGCGCGGCAATCCAGACACTTGGAAACTGTTCGATATTTGCTTTTGGCGGAAACAGCAATTCAAAACCCGGCGCCAACACGCCGACGATGATCGGCGGTGGTCCAAACGCGGCGGCGACCGGGAGAGGTTTGCCGATCATGGATCGATCTCCACCAAAGCGCTGTTGGAAGTAGTCGTTGCTCAGAATCACGAAACTCGGTAACTGAGGTGGGGCGTTAGCTGCGGGCGCATTGCCGCCGGGTGCCGCCGGCGGAGGCTGCTGCGGCGTGCCGTCAGTATCCTGAAAGTCTCGACCGGCAATGATCGAACCTCCCATCATGCGAAAGAAGTTTGTTGACACCGCGGCGATGCGGACTCTCTCAGGCGTACCGTCCAAACCAGGAATCGTGAAGCGACCAGTATTAAGCGCGGCGAAATCGTCGAAATTGTTTTTTGCGCCGTTGCGAAGGTCGAGAAAGTCGACGTTGGAAAGCGGAAAGTCTTTGACGTTCCGTTTCTGGAGATCGCCACGGACCAGGACCAGTCGCTCTGGATCCTTGTAAGGCAGTTTGCGCAGCAGCACACCGTTAGTGACGCTGAAGATAGCGGTGCTTGCACCAATCGCGAGTGCGATGGTCACGATAACGGTGATTGTGAATACGGGACTCTTGCGCAGCGTGCGAAACGCGTAGGAGAAGTCTGTTAGCATGGCGGGAGTTTAGATCAAACAGCCACGAATCTCTATTGCCTACCGGTCAAGACTAAGCGAGAATACTCAGCCCAGAACGAGAATTACCCTACCCAAGAAAGGACGTGCGTTCGATTCAGCTCCAACCACGATTCACAATATGAAGCTCAGCCGTTCCCTCCCAGTTCTGCTTACAGTGTTCGCGGTATTAATCGTCGCGGAATCGTCGACCCATGGCCAGAAAACCTCCGACGCAGCAGGTACTAACGACTGGCTGCAATTCCGTGGACCAAACGGCACAGGCGTGGCAGACGGATTCACGCTCCCTGCTGAGTTCGGGGCGACGAAAAATCTCGTTTGGAAAACAGCCGTACCCTTCGCACGCTCGTCACCAGTCGTCACCGCCGATCGCGTTTTTCTAACCGCGAGCGAAGGCGACAAACTGATTACGCTTGCGCTCGATCGAAAAACCGGGAAGCTCTTGTGGCGCCGCGATGTTGTACGCGCGCGACACATGTCGATCTATAAGGCCAATGATGCAGCCTCGCCGAGTCCGGTTAGCGATGGAAAGAACGTGTACGCGTTTTTCGCAGAACTGGGCCTGATCTCTTATGGACCAGACGGCAAGGAGCGATGGCGAGTGCCGTTAGGTCCTTTCAACAGCTTCTACGGAATGGGCGGCTCGCCTGTGCTTGCCGGTAACACGCTGGTGATGGTGTGCGATCACCGCGCCAATTCTTTCATCCTCGCTCTCGATGCGCGCACTGGAAAAGAACTCTGGAAGACGAGCCGCACCAACTTCGAGGGATATGCTACGCCCGCCATTTACAAGCCGAAGGATGGACCAGCGCAGATCATCGTTCTCGGTTCGCAGAGTGTCGACGCGTATTCTCTCGATAAAGGAACGCGATTGTGGTGGGTGAGTAGAGTCGGCTCATATCCGAAAGGCGTGCCGGTCGTTGGAACTGACATGGTGTACGTTTTGGCGGAGGGCGCCGATCAACCGTTCTTCCCGCCGTTCGAGGAGACTCTGAAGAAATCCGACGCCGACAAGGACCAGCGAATTCATCGTGATGAGATGAAATCGGAGCCTGACGCGCTCGAGCATTTTGGATGGTTGGACGCGAATAACGACGGATACGTGGACCGTGCCGAATACGATTTCGTCCGCAACTCGACCGCGTTGGGCCATGGACTCACCGCGGTTCGTTTAGCCGGACAGGGCGACGTTACGTCGACGAACGTTGTTTGGCGCATGGAGAAGGGTTATCCGAACATACCTACGCCATTGATCTATCGTGGCGTGATGTATCTGATGAAAGAAGGCGGGATTGTTTCCACTGTCGATCCCGCGAATGGAAAGATTCTGAAACAGGGTCGAACGCCCGACGCGCTCGAGGAATACTACGCGTCTCCGGTCGCGGCGGATGGAAAGATCTTTCTCGTGAGCGCGAGCGGCAAAGTGACGGTACTTAAAGCTGACGCGCAATGGGAAATCCTCGCGATGAACGACCTTGGTGAAGAGGTCTGGGCCACACCCGCGATTGCCGGCAGCAATCTCTTTATTCGTACACGCAACGCGCTGTATTCATTCGGCGCGAGCGCGAAATAAATCTTCGTACACAAAAAGGCACAAAATGCAGATCCGATTAATCGGTAACAGTCTGGTTCTATGTTTTGTTTTAATCGTTCTGGCGCCGTCGATCTCGGCTCAAACGTCACCCTGCGCCAACAAAGACGAAAGCGGTTTGCCGCTGCCCAGCAGCTTTCTTCCCGCGAAACTCTCCGAGTTTCAAGCGCAACTCAAAACATTTCTCACCAGCGGAAAATATCGCACGCTGAAATGGTGTGAAGACAAAAAATTTCGCGATACCGGACCTTTTGTTAACGGCGTTAGTTACGGTGTTCACCCGACTGTCAAAATCTATTACTCGCCTGCCGTCATCGATTGGCTCTTACAGAAAGACCGGACCAAGGTGATTCCGGATGGAGCGATGATCGTAAAGGAACAGTACTCTGCGCCCGCCGCGAGATACCAGCTCCAACCGCCGAAAGCAATCAACGGTTGGACCATCATGATCAAAGACAGCAAGGGATCGCAGGATGGTTGGTACTGGGCTGAAGTCTGGGACGCTCAATGTGTCGACAATAACAACCCGCCATTCGCGTATCCGTACGCGGGATTCGGACTCTATTGCGTGCGATGTCACGCTTCCGCGGAAAGAGAGCACACGTTTACTTATTCAAAGAACATCAAGGGTTTTCCTGGCGATCCGGATTCTTACTACGTCGATCTCTCCTGGGCGTCGGCTCCCGTAACAGCGCATTCCTCAGCTCCAGCGCAGCCGTGTAGTGAAGCGGCTGAAAGCGATCGCGACGTGGCCACAGCCGGCCATAATACTGATGCCACCGACGTGCAGGAACAAACACTCTTTCGAGAGATCGCGGAGCTAAAAGCTCCGGTTACCGATCCGAAATTCACCGGCTTCTATCGTTCGATAGCTCCGGTTCCTTTCGACAAAGTGCAGAAATTTCCCGGTGAGACTTACGATCACGTTTTTCCACAGAACATCGGGAACCCCGATTCGAAGCCCGCACCATCTCCGAATCCCAACCAGTTTCTTACCTCCGATCAGTGCATGGGCTGCCACAGCGGAGGCACATATGGAAACGTGATGCTCTACACAGGAACGAAGCAGGCGGATGGCTCGACTCCCGTGATGAATGTTTCACCGTACGGCGAGTGGCGCTGGTCGCCGATGGGATTGGCGGGTCGCGATCCCATCTTCTATGCACAACTCGATAGTGAGATCGCTTTCGTCAAGAGTTTCTTCAAGAACGATCCCGCGAAGGTCGCGGAAAAGATCAAGGCGATCGAGAACACGTGCTTCAAGTGTCATGGCGTGATGGGTAAACGCCGTCTCGACGACGATCATGGTGGGCCTGATAAAGGTAACTTCCAACGAGAGATGGTCTACGCTACTTACGACACGGCAAACGACAAGCAACGATACGTCTATGGAGCGCTGGCGCGTGACGGCGTTAGCTGCATGGCGTGCCATCGAATCGTCGAAGACAAGATTCCATTCGGCGATTTTCTCAAAACCAGGATCACAGGCAACTTTACGACAGGCAATCCCGCGGAACTCTTTGGACCATTCGAAGACAAAGAGATCGTTACCGACCCGATGAACAACTCGCTCGCGATCAAACCCAAACACGATCCGTACATCAAGAGCTCTCGCATGTGTGGCAACTGCCACACGATCAACCTGCCTTTGATGGACAATCCCGACGCGGATCCAAACAAACCACACCTCGAGCAGGTAACTTATCTCGAATGGCTGAACAGCGGTTATCAGAACGAGGTTGGCACAAATTCAAGGGCGCAGACCTGCCAGAATTGTCACATGCCCACGAAGTACAGCAACTCAAAGGGCACACTCAACATTCCCGTGATCCAACAGCCGATCGCGTTTATCGAAGATACTCAATATCCGCAAACCGGCAATCGCCTGCCCGATGAAAAGATTCAGGTTCGCTTCCGCAAAGAAGGTTTTGCTCGTCACCAATTTCAGGGCATGAACGTCACGTTGCTGGAGATCTTTCGCCAGTTCATGTCGCCGTACAAATCGAACGGAGCCAATATGCTCGCGAACCCGATCCTGGGCGTCAGGCAAAACGATTACATGTCTGGACTCGACGATCTCACGACGGCGATCGATTCGTTTGTGCAAGAGTCGCAGAACTCTACGGCTGAAGTCTCCGTGTCGCCCGCTACGATCGCGAATCAGAAACTCATCGCGGATGTGAAGGTGACAAACAAGACGGGCCACCGTTTTCCGAGCGGCGTGGGGTTCCGGCGGGCGTTCCTGGAGTTTCGTGTAATCGATAACGACACGGGTAAGACTGTTTGGTGTTCGGGGTGTACGAGTGAGCTCGGCGTGATCGTGAATGGCGATCAACGACTGCCGTCGGAATTGTTCGATGTCTACAAAGACGGCAGCAAGCCCGCGAATCACGACTATCCCGCTGGATGCAACAACAAGTATCTTCCGGGGACCAACCCGCAGTATTACCAACCACACTTTTTCTGGGATCTGACAAAGAACATCGGGTCAGCGATCACGCGGCAGGATCAGGTTCAGATCTATGAGGAGCTGAACCTGAATGTTCAGTGTGCGATGACGACGAGTTTTCTCAGGCGCGACTATCAGTTGAAAGACAACCGGCTCTTGCCGTTTGGATGGACCAGTACCGGGCCGCTCAATGCCGACAAGACGCCGTATATACCGGCGGACTATCTGCATGAAACTTTTCCGGTGAAGGTTGGCGGAGATCCCGCGTACGCGGATGGGAGTGGGACGAATGTCGTGAGGTATGAGATTCCGTTGAGTGCGTTCAATGCACGAAACGTCACAATCACGGCGACGCTCAATTACCAGTCGATACCGCCGTACTTCCTGAATGACCGCTTCACGCAGGCGCCGAATGAACCTGCGACGCAACGGCTCTATTACCTGACGTCGAATCTACAGACGAAAGGAACGCCGATCGAGAACTGGAAAGTTCAAATCGCAACGGCGAGTGAGTCGGCAACAGTGCGTTAACCACAGATGAACACAGATGTATACAGATTCATCCATAGACATCTGTGTTATCTGTGGCCAAGTCTGGTGAGAAAGAAGGACACCACAAACGCAATAATGAACCACTGAACGAAGACCAAAACTATGTAAACCAACTCATTTGGCCCACCATGGCTGCGACTAACCATCACTCCCAGCAACACTGGAATGAAATTCAGAGCCAGCCAGAAGTTCACGATTCCGGATCCGTGCCTCAGAAAATACTGGTGCAGCGGCGACGAGTCGCCCAAAATCAACCAATTGACCAAAACTGCGCCAAGAGCGACGATTAACGAAAACAACACCCGGCGCTTCATACTCAACGAGGATGGGTCCTGTAGTAATGATCCGTGCCGTTATCCGTGCACAGGTTTTCGAAGAAATCTCTCGGCATCGGCAACTCACCAGTGTAGTACTTGTAAGCCAGGTCCGTCGCGCGATCCAGGTTGCTGCCTTCCATCGGATCGAAGAATTCCTGGAAGATGTGGAGATAAAGCTCCATATTACCGCCGTAGTATTTCCTGAAGTTGGCATGCGCGGGCGACGTCGCATCCTGCATCGCATGCATCGCATTCGACAGGTACTTCATCGAGTCTTCTATTGAGCGGGAATTTCGAGCTTTGTTTAGATTATCCCGCACCCAATCGTTGGCGTCCCTCCGAGCTTCGGTTTTACTCTGCCCGCCAGGCGTCATCGCGTGCTTATAGGAATCTCCCACACCTTGAGTTTCATGATCGTCGGCGTGGTACAAACCATCTTTCAGCAATTCGAGCTCTCGAGGCGAAATGCGATCCTGCAAAACCCGCTCTGCTGAGTTTTGATGCGTGGGAAGAACGCGAGTCGGCCAAAGTCCACCCGGATCCGAGAGGTTAACCGGATCGTTGTTGACGTAAGCGTACTGATTGATCCCGCCTGCAATCCCGATCGGATCCTCACTGATGAACCGTTGCAAACTCGGAGAATAGTAACGTGAACGGTAAAGGTAGAGCCCAGCCGCGTCACTCTCTCGTGACGTGAACTGCGACGTGTTGCTGCTCGTGCCCGTGGTCGTGGTACTGCCAAACGGCTCGTACGTGTAACTCGCTTGTATCGCACCGCTCGAGTCAGCCAGCGCGACCGTTGAGCCGAGTGCATCCAAAAGGTAACCGAAAGATCCCGCGCCGTCGGTGCGAGTGAACAATTCATCGACGCCAAACGTCAGCATGTTTGCGGTCGGTGTCGCCCCCGACAGCTCCTGGACCACATTCAGATCGTCGTACAGATACGACGTCGAAACGCTGTTAACCGTCTTGCTGATTCGTCTGCCAAAACTGTCATATTGGAAACTCGCGCTCAACCCTGGGCCACTGATCGAAGTCAGTTGGTTTCGAGCATCCCACGTATAAGTGTTCGTACCGTCACTCGTCAGATTACCCTCGTTGTCGTAGCTATATGTAGTCGAGCCTCTTTGCGTTAACCGGTTCGCGTCATTATAAGTAGCTGACGCGAGGGCCTGCGGCAAGCTAGTGCGAGCGAAAGTACCGCCTATCTTCGTGCGCCGGCCGGTAGCGTCGTACTCATACGTGAGATCGCCCAGCACCGTCGAACCATTCTTGTAAGTCGTGCCGACCAGACGCGACGCAAGATCGTACTCGTAGTCAGTCACAAGACCGTTCGGCTGTGTCAACCTGATGAGTTGATTGGCCGCGTCGTAGTCGAAGCTAACGACATTTGACCCTCGGGTGATCGAGGTGACCAGATCTGCATCGTTGTAAGTGTAGACAACGGCTGATTGTCCGGGAACGGTCATGCCCGTCCGCCTTCCAACGTCGTCATTAGTGTAAGTCACTGTGCCCTGCGGCGTGGCGATCGAAGTCAGGCTGTCTAATTCATCGAGGTCGAGTGTGATGGTGCCTGAAATCGAGTCCGTGACTTGCCGGAGACGGTTGCCATTGTCGTACGTGTAGTTGACTGTGCTCTCATAACTCGCGCCAACATTGCCGAAGCCTGCAAAGGTTCTGCGCCCGAGTGAGTCGTAACTATAAACAGTTACCTTCCCGCGACGGTCTGTGACTTTCGTCAGGTTGCCAGTTTTGTCATATTCGAATTGCTCGACACTGTTTGCGCCTTGCAATGCGTCAGTACGCGTGAGCAGCCGGTCCATTGCGTCGTAGGTGTAGGTAATGATCTTGTTACGCGCGTCCTTGATCTGCGTTAGGTTGCCGTTCAGATCCCGCGTGAACTCGGTGACGCCGTTCAACGGATCGCGGATTTTGGTGAGTTGATTGAAAACGTCGTATTCAAATCTCGTCGTTTTACCGAGCGGATTTGTAAAAGCAAGTAAGCGTCCTGCGCCATCGGTAAAACGAGTGACGGTGCGTCCCAGTGGATCGGTGACGCTGATGAGATCACCACTTTCGTAGGTGAACTGGAACGTTCGCTGGAGCTGATCGCTTAACGTAATTACCTGCCCCGCCGAGTTGTAAGTCATGGAAACGCTGCGGCCCTGACCATCCGTAACTTTGGTCAGGTCTCCCGAGGCGTTGTAAGTGTAAACGAGTTTGCGGCCCAACGCGTCAGTGACCTTGGTCATGTTGTTGAACACGGGTTCATACTCATACGTGGTCGTAATCGCGTCCGCCGTGCCTTGCAACTGAGTCACGCTCAGAATGTTGCCGCTCGGGTCATACACGTAACCAGTTCTTCGCCCTCTTGGATCGAGCACGCTCGCAAGCACGTTAGTGCCTGCTTGCCGCTCGTAAGTCATCGTCGCCTGTTCCGCTGTGCCCAATCCATATGTAACTGTTGCAACGAAGCCGGCCGAATTGAAGGTTGTTCGTTTTACGAACCCTCGCGGATCCGTGTAATCAGATTGAGTTATCTTGCCGGAGCCATCGGTGACGTATGAATACTGATGGGTTGGATTATCGGTGGAGTTAGCCGGCGTGTCGTCCGCCATCGTCTGCTTCATGATGCGACCGCTCGCGTCATATTGATTTGTGACATAAACGATGCCGCGCGGATCTTTGACTGTCAGCATTCGATTCGACGTGTCGTACGTGTATTCTGTCGTGGCTGCATTCAACTCTGTGACAGTCTGGAGACGTCCACTCGCGTCGTAGGCGTAATTAATCTCGCGACCGATGTTGTCCTTCGCTTTGGTGATGCGGTGCGAAGTGTCGTAAGTGAAGTCGAGCGAACGGCCGTTCGGACTGGTGATCTTGGTTAAATCGCCGTCCGTGTTGCGACTCATGATTAACGAGTTGTTGTGTCGATCACGAATACCAATCAGCGCCGCCTTTCGCGGCACAACCTGGTTCTCACCATCCGGGAAGTTGTAGGCCGTGCCGTCCCTGAGCTTCAACTCCCATCCGCCGACCCACCTGATTCGTGACTTGTAAAACTCGGAACCACCGCCCGTGTGCTCGTACACAGCGTCGCTGAAACTCGTTCCCGCCGATATCCGGTCGTAATGCACGCGTCCACCATCCGGCAGGATCAAATCGACGAAGGTATACGGCCACGTGGTTCCAACCAGGAACATCTCGTATGAGTGACTCATCCCGATTCCAAAAGGTCGTACCTGAGTATCGAGTTGCCGGTAAGTGCGAGTGAAAGTGATCGGCAGAGTGTCGGGAATAACGAAATCAGTCTTGCTGTAAACAAAGAGACCGGTGGCCGTGTCGACCGGATCACCCATTTCGCTGGCTGGATTGCACGGCTTTGGTCCATCGGGTGGAGCAAGAGTTGGAGTGGCGACCATCGTGCCGCTGAACTCATAAAGCACGACACCCGGATCGGGCATAATCTGCGAACCGTCGGGTGTCACGGTGCCCTGCCCGTAGACGTACCACCCCTTCCCTTCGGGATCGTAATTCCAGAAATCGATGCGCGTGCCGGGCGAACTCGTCGTGAAGTTCGGGTAGATCAGTCGCGCGCGTGGCGGAATGATCCGCGAACCGCCAGGTTGAATCGTGAAGAACACCGGTACGTGGATTCCGGCCGGCAGTGGAAAGGGCGGACGATCAGTCGGAATCGGCGTGATGCTCAACTGCGTGACCGGTTCACCGTTGAGATCGCGAATGAGAGTTTGTGTGGGGAGACGAAGTTCGAGACCGGGAATACGCGGCGTGGTTACGGACACATCACCCGTTGTTGGTGCGGAGATCGTTGCGGCATTTGCCATGTCGAGTCTTGGCATCCAGATGGTGTAACCCAAAGGATTTGTTCTGCTCGCGGAGATCTCTACACCAGCTCTGAAGATTCCATACGTACCACCGGGACGACTCGCCGTGCTGCCGTCGATCTTCAACACTTGATGGCCCGGCGTTAGAGACTTGAGCACAAATCGACCACTGCCGTCAGTCACAGTCTTTGTGCCATTGATCTCCAGTGTAACGTTCGCGAGTGGTTGACCACGCAACGTAAGCGTCTGGCCTGCGAGTGCCGTGACGCCGGCTTCCGCTTCGAGATTCGGAAGATCCTGCCAGGGGGATCGCGGGTTCTTGCTGGTCCAGTCACCGCGCAGTGCGTTTTGATCGGGAATCCAGTCGGGCTGATTGGACGTATCGGGTTGCTTATCCTGCGGGCCTTGCGCCGTTGTGAACGTTACGGTCGCGGGAACTACGCTGTTAAGTCCATCCGACGCCTGGTCTATCGTGAGAGTGTAAGTCGTATTCGGCTCGAGTGGTTCGAGAGGTGACACAAAAGCCAGCCGGCCATTTTCCGCGGCCACGACCTTCGCATACGTGCGCCCTTCCGAACTATTCAACACGATCGTTTCCGCATTGACCGTCTTCGGCGTCAGAAGTTTGGAAAACCGCAACGCAACAAGAGTATTAACCGGCACGTCGGTCGCATCATTCGCCGGGAGTGAAGCGACGAGATAAGGAGCAGTGGCAGCTTCGGGAACTGGTCCAGCAACACTGAACTCACCGTTTTCAGGATTGAATGCCTCCATCACTCGAATCGCGTTTCCGACTTCATCGGTTCCCGATTCGATCAAGACACGACCGTCTGCCAGCAAGCTTGCTTTGTGTTTTTGCCGAGCGACGTTGAGGCGCGATGCCAACGTGTTTGCGCTTTTTGTCTTGAAGTCCCACGTTTCGACTTTCGCCGCAGCCTTACCGCTTTCACTGTTCCCACCGACGAGCAACACCTTTCCGTCCATCAGCAACGTCGCGCTGTGAAAAACGCGTGCTGTTAACCCAACAGAAGGTAGCAGTGCGAACGACAGGGTGACAGGATCGAAGATCTCCGCACTCTTCAAAGCTCGCCCGGCAGTGCCCGTGCCGCCAAATATGAACACGCGACCGTCCGGCAACATTGTTGCCGAATGCCATGCACGAGCTTCATCCAGGTTTGGTAATGGAAGCCTCTCGCCCGTCACCGGATCATTGATCACTGCGGTGCTTTCTGCACCGACTCCGCCAATAACGAGCACGCGTCCGTCTGGTAACAACGTGCTTGTTTGACCGTCAGGCGCGGGAGTCTGAACCGGCTTGTTCAGTCGCAGTCTTTCAGGCTTCGGCAAACGCAGCCGATCCATCTTCCGCGATATTGCCGTTCGCAGGCTGGTGCCTGAGGCAAAAACTAGACTCGGACTCGCAGCCAAAACACAGCTAAGAATCAAAGCAAGACTGATATTAATCCGGTGCTTCATATTTCTTCTCCGCCCTGAATAACTAAGGGTTCGTCACACTGACATTCGCGCTGCCGATTTGTGAACTATTCGGATCGACTTTGATCGTGTATGTCCCAGTCGCCGGCAATGTCTGCTGTGTAAGATTGAACGTTCCGCTGCATGTGAAAACAGACGTCAAGTTTGTGCCATCAGGCTTGACCAGCGTCACCGTCACACACGAGAGTGTGCTGCTCGCGATCCTGACGGTAGCGAGCTGACCTGAGGTGCCGCTGAACGTGATGTTTCCGTTCTGCCCCGGCACGGTTGTCGTCAAAGCGAATGCAGAACCGTTGATCGTCACCGATCCGCTGACGTCAGTTACGTTGTAAGCGTTGGTCGTTGCCGAACCGGTTCCCGCTCCAGACGGGTCGAGCACGATTGTGTACGTACCCGTGGTCGGAAGCTGCTGCGGATCGACGAACATGCCACTGCCGCAGCCAAAACTGCTAAACAACTGCGTCGTATCCGGCTTCAGGATCTTGAGCGTCCAGCAGGTAGTAAACGTCGTGTTGCTGTTTACGCTGATCCGCTGACCAGCCGTGCCGCTAAACGTCAACTGGTTAACCTGCCCGGGTGTGGTCACATTTGATACGACTGAAGATCCGCCGACCGTGATCGACTGCGTCGTGTCTGTCACGCTGTAAACGTTGGTTGTCGCCTGGCCCGTGCCTGCTCCAGACGGATCAAGGACGATCGTGTACGTACCCGTGGTCGGAAGCTGTATCGGATCGACGAACATGCCACTGCCGCAGCCAAAACTGCTAAACAACTGCGTTGTATCCGGCTTCAGGATTTGGAGCGTCCAGCAGGTCGTAAACGTCGTGCTGCTGTTGACGCTGATTCGCTGAGCAGCGGTGCCGCTAAACGTCAACCGGTTAACCTGACCAGGCGTGCCCACGGTCGATACGACCGAAGATCCGCCGACCGTGATCGACTGCGTCGTGTCCGTCACGCTGTAAAGCTGAACGTTGAACTGGCCAGTTCCGTTGCCAGACGGATCGCCGATAAGCGTGTAGGTGCCGGTAGTCGGAAGCTGTATCGGATCGACGAACATGCCACTGCCGCAGCCAAAACTGCTAAACAACTGCGTCGCATCGGGTTTGAGAATTTGCAGCGTCCAGCACGTAGTAAACGTCGTGTTAGCGTTGACGCTGAGGCGCACACCACTCGTACCACTGAAGGTCAGTCGTATTACCTGACCCGGAGTGTTGATAGTTTGTGATACCTGTGAGCCACCGATGGTGACCGTACCGGTGACGTCAGTGACGTCGTACGCCGTAACAGTCGCCTGACCAGTTCCCGTCCCCGAAGGATCGATCAGAATCGTGTAGGTACCAGAAGCCGGCAGTTGCAGCGGATCGATGAACAGACCGCTGCCGCACGTGAAGGTGCTCGACAGATTTGTCCCATCAGGTTTGATAACCGCGAGGGTCCAGCAAACGCTGAAGGTTGTGCTTGCGTTAATCGCGATTCGCTGTCCTGACGTGCCGCTGAACGTGAGTCGCGCATTCTGACCCGCAACAGTCGTGGTTATCACGACCGCACTTCCGCCCGGCGTGATCGTGTTCGTCGCATCAGTGGCGTCGTTGAGTGTCAGCGAGACATTCCCCGTACTCGTGCCGGATGGATCGACAAGAATCGTGTACGTTCCTGCAATTGGCAGGTAAGGAATCTCGAGGAACCCGCCGCTGGTGCCAAAGCTTCCTGAAGTCAACGTGCTGCCATCAGGTTTCTTGACTGTGTAGTCGGTGGTACCGGCAATAGTGACACTGCTCACATTCAAACTAACGTGCTGTCCGGAAGCGCCGGTGAATGTCACTTCAGCATTCTGGCCCGGAGTAACGATCGTGATCGGAGTGGTTCCGCCGGGCGTGATGGTCGCAGCGACGTTCACGATGTTGAAGAGGTTGAGCGTCAAGCTGCCGGTATTCGTGCTCGCCGGATCCACCACGATGGTGTAGGTTCCGGTCGTACTGAGTGTCTGTGTATCGATGAACCCTCCTCCGGTTCCGACACTGCCGGCCGAAGCCAGCGTGGTGCCGTTCGGATTGAGGATCGTGACAGCACTGCTGCTGATCGTTACGCCCGTCATCTGCAAACTGATCTTCTGACCTGCAACGCCGTCAAAGACCACCAGAGCTATCTTGTTTGCAGTGTTGATGGTGACGAGTTTCGTTTCGCCGATCGCCATGCGCGCAGTCATTTCGACGTCTGCGGCGACATAAGGCGACGGTGGCACGAAGAAATCATCTGCGCTAACACCCTGCCCCGCTGGCGTCGTTACGGAAATGTGTCCGGACGTAGCACCAGTCGGAACGCTGGTCGAAATTGAAGTCGCTGTCGCGGCGGTGATTGTGGCTGTAGTGCCGTTGAATCTCGCGCGGTTGGCGCTCGTAACTGCTTCAAAGTTCTGACCGTTGATCGTGACTGCCGTGCCGGCGACGCCAATGGTCGGAGTGAAGCTGGTGATGATTGGACCATTAGTGCCAACGACGAATGCAGTATCGCTGGAGTCCGAACCCGCCGCAGTCGTAACGGAGATGAGTCCGGTGGTCGCTCCGGCCGGGACTGTCGTGACGATCTGCGTTTCACTTGATGAAGACACGACTGCCGCAGTGCCGTTGAAAGTCACCGTGTTGTTGCTCGGCGTCGCGCTGAAACCGGTGCCGTAGATCGTGACGACCGTACCTGCCAGTCCTATCTTCGGTGTGAATTCGAGGATCGAGACGAGCGTTGAGCTCTGTCGTGAAATCGAGACGAGGTTGCCGACGGAATCGTAATTATACCGAGCGGTATCGCCTGCTGGATCGATCACAGCGGCGACCCGTCCCAGGTCGTCATACACATACTTGACCGGATTGTTGTTAGCTGCGTCTGTCAGCGAGAAGTTGACCGTCGTGTTGTTGTTTGCAGTTACAGTCGCCCCCGTACTGACACTTGTGTTGAAGCCCGAGGCTGACGCTTCTACCGTGTAGGTTCCGGGCGCGACCGAGTTAGCCGTATAGTCTCCGGAACCATTTGTGGTGACCTTGGCGACGACATTTGCACCCTGAAATACCTTGACGATCGCACCGACGATCGGCGTAATGCCGTCACTACGAGTCACGTGACCGAGAATGGTTCCCGGCGGCGAGAGCGAGAGATTTGCCGTCGTCGCTGAACCTGCAACGACAACCACTCCCGTACTTATCTGCGTTGCATACTGAGCTGCTGAACCGCGAATGTCGTAAGTGCCAGGCGCCAGATTCGCGATTGAATACGTGCCGTCACCGAGCGTGTTCGTAGACCCCTTCACGATTCCGCTTTGCAGCGCTTCCACTAGCGCGCCACCTATGGGCACACCATCACCAGCGCGCGTGACGGTGCCGGTAACACTTCCCGAGGTAGTCGTAAACGTCACGCCGTTACTCGCGACTCCGTTAACCCTCACGACTACCGGCCCAGTCGTTGCGCCAGTGGGAACTGTCACGCCGATAGCGGTGTTGCTCCAGCTCGTAGGCGTAGCGGCAACTCCGTTGAAGGTCACCGTGCTGAGGTTTTGCATTGCACCGAAGTTGGTGCCGTTAACGGTAACCGGAGAGCCGATCGAACCCGTCGATGGAGAAAGGCTTGTGATGTTTGGTACAGGCGTCGGCAGGATTACGCTTATACGTGAGTCCCACGTTTGTTCAATAGTAAGTTCGGCTTTCGTGTTGTTGACGGTGGGGGCTGTACTAACAGTTACTCCGACCCACACAAAATACCGATCCGTCGCAGTAAATGTGATGTCTGAAGAAGTCGTACAAAGAAAGATATGCAGGGCGCGTGTTGTAGTAATGCCAAAACCCGAGGCGTTGCAAATTGAAGTTCCGGCTGTGCTGTTCTTATAAATCTTGGCTAATGGAGTCATACTGCCGGAGTCGACAGTCTTATCGATGTACAACTTGAGTAGGAACGATGAGCCTGCGGGAATGACACCCGCGAGGTTTGGCACACTCGCCTGGGTCTCAAACGATTTGATTGCGTATTCACCAGGCGCCACATTTTTCAGATTCACGGTTTGCAGTGTCAGCGTCGACGCATCGGCAGCAGCGGTCTTGAGCTGCATGTTAGTGCTGACGACGGTTGAGTTCTCGCGATGGAGGGAATAGGTAGCGATCTGCGCCTGAGTTGGACCAGCAGCAACTAAGAGCAGGGCGAAAACAAATACAGCTTTCCAACCCGAGCGTGGCATAGACTACCTCCTTGCTCATCCGTGACGATGAGTGTGGTTTATTAATGTCGGTCAGTTTCGCTTAAGACCGATTTTGCGAGACAACGCTTTTGAGGCCTTGACAGATCTGTGCCTTCAGCACACTGGGCTAGACAATTTGTAGGGAGTCGTAAATCGTCGACGTGTGAGTATCGGGAAACTCTTAACGCAAACGAAGGAACTTCAGAACAGCGCGGACTCTACGCTCATGACTTTCGACTGTCAATAGGAAAGTTTTTCATGGTGACGGACGTCACACGGTTTGTGTTCAGGTAATCAAAGTTACTGCTTGGCCCACAGTGAGTTGGCCCGTGCGCGCAACGTTTGCATAAGCTCCTGCATTGTTGTTGTTTAGGCGTACGGCTGCTTTCATGATGCGTGGATCTTGCTTCGCTGTGTCTGGATCGAGGTTGATCATCACGCATCTCAGATCGCGCAGCGTCACGTTTACCATTGGACCGGCATCGTTGCTGCCGAATACTAATCTGCTGCCGATCCAGCCATCCTCCTGAAATGCTTCTGCTGCATCTGTCGCAATTACAATGTTTGCGCGGAATCGTCTGGTATCTAAATTCTCACCGACTTCGCGGCCGATCGCGGACATCGTCGCCAAATTGATCACGGACACGCTCGCTTCGTCAAAAATTCCATGTTTGAGTTTCATCAACTCGACCGCGCTTCCAAACTTCTCCGCGACATTGTTTTGCAACTCCGCGCTTCCGAGCGCAAGGTCTACGCCTTCCGGCGTGCGCACGTGAGTCGGAGTTGGTTCTTCCGCGTTCTCAACGACGCCTACTGGCTGATACAAAAGAAGTTCGGGAAGCCGGCTCGCGCTAAGCCAGGGAAAGCCGCTGTTGTCATTCACGCGACGAAACGCAAAGCGCCGATCTCCCTGCAACCCATGCCAGCCAAGAAACGCGGAATCCGTTGCGACACCAGCCATCGATTTGACCGGATACCGCACGAGTTGGTGAATATGTCCGAGGTGAATAGTCATTGATGTTGAGCGGCTTTGCACAAAAAATCGAGTTGAGATGGAAGTCTTTCCTCTGCGGCCTTCTGCGTATCTCTGCGTTCTCTGCGTTAATGGGCCTTTCAACGCAGAGAGCCGCAGAGATACGCAGAGGCCGCAGAGAAAACAAATCAGATTTTTGCCACTTTTTGTGCAAAGCCATGTGGAGCCACAAAAAGGCACAAAATCAGCCGCCGTCGCCGACCAACACGAATCCTGCCCAATAAAACGGATGACTCGTCTCGGGATTGCGCATCAACTTCAACGCTGCTTGTCGCAATGCCTCGGCCTTCGTGAGCCTGGTCTGCTTTGGTCCCGAAGGTGAGATCAGGCCGCGATGAAAGTTGACCATCAGGTCGCGCGTGGATGCTGATTCCACTTTCCACTGGCTCACGACGATGGACGGAACACCGGCGATAAACATCGCCCACGAGAAGCCGATGACGCCTTCGCCGGCGCCAATGCGCCCGCGCGCCGTCTCACACGCCGATAATACCGCCAGCTCAGCTTTCAGATCGAGTTGCATCAACTCCCACGCTTCCAGCAAGCCGTCCTCGTTTGGTCCACCTTCGGCGAGAGTCAGGTGTGAATACATCGGCGAAGCATTGTTGAGTGCGCCGTGTGTAGTGAAGTGAAGAATACTGGCTCGTCCGGCTTCGCTCTTGATGCGATCCTCACGCGCCTCGGCGCCAACGTAAACTTTGCTGCGTGCCGCACCGTATAACCGGGCCAGTGCCCTGACTTCTTCGCCGGCCTCCGGCAATGGATCAAGATTGCCGGCACGCAATGTCATTCCTGCTCGGTTAGCTGTCTCCGGACCCGGGACGGGATTCCCGAGCGCCAAAAGGCTCGCGGGCGCGCGCGTCGCAAGCTGGTCCGTCCGCCGTTTGTTCATCTCGCGCAACACGGTTAAAGACGGTGCGTAACTGATCGACGCGTCTTCGATCATGAAACGCCCAGCGTTGACGAGTGCCTGAAACGGCAAGTCCCAAAGATTGCTGTCAGGCGCGATCACGACGTTGGTCTTGCTGCGTAGCTGAACCTGTGCAGGCTTGAGAAGCAGCTCGTAGAGTTTGCCCGCGGAGGCCCTGAAGGCGAGATCGCGAGTGGCGAGCTGTTGCCGAAAAGATTCGATCTGCTTCGCGAGTTCGGCGCGTTTGATCGGCAGCGTATAAACCTGGATCTCCGCTTCGGCTTTAGGCTTCGTGACGGCAAACAAATACGTCTTTTCATCTGTGACGACGTATTCGAGCAACACCGATGCAGCATCGGGCAGTAACGACGCGAGTTCGCGCGCGTTGATGATCGGCGCTTCGCCGCGCTGCGTCTTCAATTCCGGATGGGCCGCGTACACCGAGTTCTGAAACGCTTCGTAATCGAGACGCGCTTTCTCGAGCTCGGTTTCGACTTCGGCAACGCGAGCACCATCTGAAGGTGTGAGACGAGCAAGTTGTTTGTTGAGCTGCGTCAGTTGCGACTTCAACCGCTGCTCCTCTTCCTGCTCTTTGGACGTCATCGTCTTGTCAACTCTGACCCGCCCTTGTTGCAGTATGTCGAGTAATGCGCGCGCTTTCGCTCGTTCGGCGAGGCTGAGTGCCTGCTGCGTCTGCTTCTGTTGGACCAACACGCTGAGCAACCCGTGATGGGCCTGCATTCCAGCTTCAAAATAACGTTGCCGTTCCTCGACGCCGCCGGCTGCTTGGGTACGCAAGCTTTCAATGATCGACACTGCTTCGCTGAACGACTGTTGCGCGTCCGCCAGGCGGTTCAGTCCCAACTGTGAATAGCCGAGATTGGTGAGCGCGACGAAGATATCGGTCTTTCTTTGGGTCTCACGCGCCAACGGGAGCGATCGTTGCGATGTTGACAACGCTTCCGCGTAGTTTTCCTGAAGCAGATAAACGGCGCTCATGTTGTTGAGCGTGATAACAGTAGCGCCCTTCTTGTTGGCCGCTTCGAGTCCGGCCAGCGCCTCGCGATGGTAAGTCAACGCCTCTTCATAACGACCTTGTTCGGTGAAGATCCTTCCGATCTGGTCGCGGATCATCGCGGCGCCGCCCTTGTCGCCGAAAGTTTCGGTCTGTTTCAGAAGCTGCTGGTAGATCTCCAGCGCGCGCTCGAGGTTGCCGAAACGCTCGTACTGAAGTGCCATGTCGTGACGCACCATCCCGATCATGACTGCGTCGCCAAGCTCCTGCGCAAGCGAGAGGGCGCGCTCGAGGTGGGCGAACGCTTGTTCGGCATTGTTTTGGTGACCGTAAATGATCGCGAGATCGTGTAGCGCGATCATTATTCCCTTGCGGCAGTTCCCTTCCTCTGAGAGACGAAGTGATTTTTGCGCGAAGTCGAAAGCACGCCTGTGATTTCCCAGCGCGCGATAGAGGTCGCTTAGATTTTCCTGCGTGATCGCGATGCCGCGTTTCAGTCCGAGAGACTCGTACAACGCAAGGGCTTTGTGCGCTGCGTCCAGAGCGAGCTCCTGTTCATCCTGCGTTTTTCGCACGATGGCGGTGTTCAACCACGCTCCCGCAACTCCGACTCGATCGCCGATCCGTTCGGCCACGATTCGCTGCAAGTCGACATAGCGCAAGGCGGTGTCGTACTCCGCACGCGTTGAATGACGCAGAGCCTTCGAGCCCAAAGCGCCGAGCAGAGTGTTGTTAACAAAGCGCTTTTCTTTTTCGAGGATCTCGTCGCGCTCCTGAGCGGAACGCGTGGCCTCGAGTCTTACGGCGAGTTCATCCTGCACCAGGAACTCGCGTTCGATCTGCCATCCGGCGCTCGTCTTGATCCATTCGAACGAGCGGCACGCGCCACGAAGCGGATCGAAAGTTAACAGGACGGCATCTGTTTTCTTGTCGAGGCGACGCTCGTCGACCGTTAACTGGGAGACGGCCTTGTCACCCGAGATCGCGAGCTGCGTTACCTCAGGACTGATGAATTCGAGCCGCGCGTTTGCGAAGACATTTTTGTAAGTGCGCAACTGTGCCGGGAGGTTCGGCGATTGCGGGTTCCAGAACTTCTGCACTGCTTCGAGATCGCCGGCGACGAGTGCGCGACCGTACTGCGCGGTCAGCGTGCGCAAGCTCTCTTCTTCCGCGGCCGAAGTGCGCACGTGCGTTGTGGTTAGCGAGTTTGACTGTGCCAACGCGGGAATAACGAGGCTTAGACTCAGGGTCAGTAAAGATGCGCGGAACGTGTTTGGCATGGAACGTCCGTTTCGGTAGAGGACTCTGAAGGTTAACGCGCAAAAGGATGCCGCGAAGGGCCAAAACGATTGGCCCAATTGCGGGACATACTTGGAGGCGGTCAGTACCGTAACGCGGTAGCGTCGGGTTTGCGTGGAGCACAAGGCTGACCCGACGCTACCGCGTTACGGTACTGACCGCCTCCAAGTGCGGGGCTGGGAGCATTGTCCTCTGTTATATTTCGTCGTCGATGACCAAACTGGTTCGAATTGCGAACGTCGGGCTTCTCCTCCTCGCCACTTTCTCGGCGGCGGTGGGGCAACAGCGGCGTATCGTCATTGCTGCGAGCACTTTGCTCGACGGCAAGGGGCAGGTGCTGAAGAACACGCGTATCGTTATTGAAGGCTCGAAGATTGTCGCGATCGATCCGAAGGCCGGTCCGGTCGATTACGACCTTAGTGGGTTGACGGTTTTGCCCGGTTGGATCGATGGGCACGTCCATATCACGTGGAGCTTCGACAAGAACGGCAAAAACGTGGGAGCAGCCGCAAACACGCCTGAAGCCACGCTTCAAACCGCCGCGAATGCCTGGGCCACACTGATGGCAGGCTTCACGACTGTCCAAAGCGTCGGGAATCTCGCGGATATTCCGCTGCGCGACGCGATCGCGCGAGGCGACCTTCCTGGTCCACGAATTCTCACCTCCGCCGACCCACTGATCGGCCAGGGTGAACAGTCAGGCACACCGGATGAAATTCGAGCCTTTGTCAGAAAGCAGAAAGAGGCCGGTGCCGACCTCATTAAGATCTTCGCGGCGGCGAGTGTCCGTCGTCCAGCGATGACGCTTTCACAGGATCAACTGAACGCGGCCTGTGATGAAGCAAAAAAGTCGGGACTGCGCACGCTGGTCCATGCTTACAAAGACGCGGTCCGCGCGGCTGCGATGGCCGGCTGCACGCAAGTGGAGCACGGCACACTTGCCACTGACGACGATCTCAAGTTCTTAGTCCAAAAAGGAACGTGGTTGGATCCACAGGCGGGCCTGGTCTTCGAAAACTACCTGCTGCACAAAGAAAACTTTGCCGGCACGCCGGGCTTTCCGGAAGAGGTGTTTCCGATGATCAAGGAGATCATCCCGCAGTATCACGACTTCCTGAAACACGCCCTGAAGATTCCAGGCTTGAAGATCGTGTTTGGCTCCGATGCGCTCGCGGGCTCGCACGGTCGAAACGCGGAGGAGTTTATCGATCGCGTGCGCGACGCCGGCGTCGATCCGCTCGCCGCGATGATTTCCGCGAACTCACTCGGTGCTGAAGCACTCGGAATGGCGGATCAGATCGGCTCGATAGCGCCCGGACTTCAAGCCGACATCATCGCTCTCGACGGCAATCCGCTAACAGACATTACCGCGGTACGACGTGTGGTGTTTGTGATGAAAGGCGGCGTTGTTTACAAGAACCGCGCGAAGTAGCTTTTGCACACAGATCGAGTTCGCATGGAAGTCCTTCCTCTGCGGCCTCTGCGTTCTCTGCGTTAACGAGCCTTTCAACGCAGAGACCGCAGAGATACGCAGAGGCCGCAGAGAAAACAAATCAGATTTGCCACTTTTGGCAAAGCCGCTTCAGTTACCTTTGAAACCACGCTCGATGGCGAAGACGATCGCCTGCGCGCGCGTCCAGACGCCGAGTTTGTCGAACACATTCGAGACGTGATTACGAACGGTCTTTTCGCTGATCGATAAGCGGTCGGCGATCTGCGCGTTACCGAGACCTTCTGCGATCAGTTTCAGGATCTCTCGCTCGCGTGGTGAGAGTGAAGCGAACTCATCACCGACCGACTCTGGCATCCCGACGAACTCCAGCACCTCGTCGCAGAAGCGCTCCCACGCCGGCTCATGCTCGAGAAGGATGTGGTTATTCGAATCGAGCTCGACGAAGCGCGCGCCGGGAATCCCCGCCGCGAGAATGTGCCCTTCGGCAATCGGCACGACGACGTCTCCGCGCGCGTGCAACACCAAAGTCGACGCACTCACTTCACCGAGCAACGACGTCACGTCGATCATGGCCCGCGACTCGAGCAGTCGCGCGGCGACCTCCGCCGTCAATGTCTTGCGGCAGAGATCGTTATACCAATCCAACTGTTCGTCAGTGCCGCCAGGAATAAAACGCGACGTGAAGACCTGACGGAAGGTCGGATTATCGCTGCCCCATTCCAGACGAACGAGATCGATCATCGCCTGATAAAAACTTGCACGGTCAGAATCGCCGCGTCGAAAAGGTCCGCGTGCGTAACCGCCGTACAGCACGAGTTTCGAAACGCGCTCCGGATGCTTCACGGCGTACGCGATGCAGATCGCGGCTCCTTGAGAAACACCCAGCATCGAAAAAGGCTCGTGCAGAGCGGCCGAGGCGACCACGTCCTCCACGTCCGCAACCCAGCGATCGAGCGAAAGATCGCCGACGTTTCGGTCAGTCATTCCGCAGCCGCGCTCGTCGTAACGCACGAAACGAAAGTGGTCGCTAAAAAAGCGAATCCAATGCCGCCAAACCGGGCTTTGCAATTCATATTCGAGATGCGTCAGCCAGTTCGCCGCCTTGATCATCACCGGTCCCGCGCCGGTTTCGGCCCAGGCGAGTTGGACGCCATCCTTAGTACGTACGTAACGGATTTGCTGTGTGGGCCTCTTCATCAGCCGCGAAGTATAAAACTTTGAGCCGCAAAAGGCACAAAAGCAGCTCAGCCGGTTTTTTTGAACGAGACTGCGAAGAGTGTTCCGAGGATGAGATCGATCAAGCCGGTGACAAGAACTGCAACGGCAATGCGGCCCTGCCCATACAGAATCAGGACCGCGAAGCCGTAACTATATTTTTCTACCACCGCCGCGATCATCAATGGCCGGTATCGCTGCGGGTCTCGCGAGATGATCAGGAACGCGATCTGCCATGCGACTGCCACGCCGATGAATCCGTAGTAATACTCCGGATGATTGATGGGTGGCGGAAAGTCAACGCCATTCCTCGATTCCAAAAAATACTGAGGAACCATGACGAGCAGACCGTAAACGCCTGCTACGAGGTAAGTCCACCTAGCGAATCTCACCTGAAACTCCGGCACGCAAACGCGCGAGGTGATGATAACTGTGGCGCACGGCGTGATCCTCCAGAACGAATTGACACGTGACCGTAGCATCGGAATAGAGCGAGACCGGAACTGCCCGATCGAGGTCTTCGTCGTTCAGATTCCGTATCGCGGCTGCCGCAGCAGCACTGTTTTGTCGCAGTAACTCCAGCGCTTCCGCTTTCGTTACGCCGTCCTGTTTTGTGGCGTGCTCCGCATTCATTTCATCGATGTTCTTCATAGTCAGGCCAGAAATTGCTTGTCCTTCAGCAACTGTTGCCGCCAGCTTGATCTCCAGCGGGTAAACAATGGCTACGTGATGCACGATTACGCCGAACTTGCGTCCGTCGTGTGGTAAGCGCATCTGCCACTGCTCATCCGAGAGCCCACTCGCGAAGTCTTCAAGCGCACGAGCACCTTGTTCGAGTCGCTCGGCAAGAGCATTAGATCGTTTACTCATTTTCTTCTCCTTTGCCATAATCACGCGTATAAAAGCCGGCTTTTGTGTCTTTTTGTGGCCCAGTTTTTCTTATTTTGCATGACCATGACTGAAATCACTATCGCGGAAGCTGCGGATTTGCTGCGCCGGAAACAGATCTCGCCCGTGGAGCTCACCACGTCTTGTCTCGATCGCATCGAGGAGCTCAACCCAACCGTCAACGCATTCATCACCGTCATGCACGACAGCGCGTTGGTCCAGGCGCGCGAAGCAGAAGATGAAATTCGCGCCGGCAACTGGCGTGGACCACTGCACGGCATTCCGATTGGTCTAAAGGATCTCATTGACACGGCGGGAGTGAAGACGACGTGCGCCAGCGCTCTCTTTGCCGAACGCGTTCCGGGTGAAGATGCAGAGGTCGTCCATCGCCTGAAACGCGCCGGCGCGGTGCTGATCGGCAAACAAAACATGCAGGAGTTTGCGTGGGGAGGCACATCTGCGTCGAGCTATTTTGGCGCCGTTCACAATCCGTGCGACAGCGAACGCATAGCGGGCGGCTCTTCAGGTGGTTCTGCCGCGGCTGTCGCGACCGGTATGTGCTTTGGTGCGCTTGGGACTGACACCGGCGGTTCGGTCCGCGAGCCTGCGGCGTTCTGCGGTATTGTCGGTCTGAAACCGACGTATGGTCGCGTGAGTACACGCGGAGTCTTTCCGCTGTCTTTCTCGCTCGACCACGTCGGACCGCTTTGTCGCAACATCATCGATACCGCGCTGTTGCTTCAAGCCATCGCCGGCTATGACAAGTTAGATACGACGAGTGTCGATTGGCCCGTCGAATCTTATACAGACTCGCTGAACCTGCGGAGTAAGCCTCGGATCGGCGTTGTGCGTCGCCCGTTTTTCGACGATCTCGATCCGGAGATCGAGAACGCTATAAATAACGCGTTGAAACAGATCAGTTATCTTTCTTCAGACATTCTCGAGGTTGATCTGCCCGCCACCCCGGGTGCGGTTCAGGCGGCGGAGGTCTACGCTGTGCATTCGAAGTACTTCACCGCGTCTCCAGAGCTATATGGACCATGGATGCGCGAACGAATGAGACAAGCAGCAGCCGTGGACGCCGCAACTTACATTCAAGCGCGCCAGGAACTCGATCGCGTGAGACGCGCGGCGCCCGAGGTGTTTGCGAACGTCGACCTTTTGGTTACGCCGACGACACCGGTGCCGCCGATCACGTTAAAAGAAGCAATGGAGATGTCGCCGGAACCAGCGGGTGAGCTGTGGCTGAGAAACACTCGTCCCTTCAACGCGTATGGCTTCCCAACGATCTCGATTCCGTGCGGTTTCACTCGAACAGGTCTGCCGATCGGCTTGCAAATCGCGGGTCCGAACTTCGCTGAAGCGAGCCTCCTGTCGTTTGCTTATGCTTTAGAACAAATAAACAGATCTTAGGCCACAAAAAGGCACACAAAGATCGCATGGTCCTGACCACCAGGAATTACTTCTTGAACAACTTCGCGAACGCCTGACGAGCATCGGTCGGAGCGCCTGACGAAGTTTCGCGTTCGACGACAGTTCGTGGTGAGAAAAGTTCGCAGGTGTTGCGCGCGTTCTTGTTCACGATGCGCGCGGTGACCGGCTTACTGCATTCGAAGCGAGCGCCTGGATCGAAGTATGTACATTGACGGCAGGTGTGCAGGTCGGCATTGCAGTTCGAACAAGCGCTGGCGAGGTTGATGCTGGTTGTAGCCTGTGCGCCGCACGAACTGCACTTCACCTTCTCGCCAAATGCCATCATCCGCGGCGAGCGTGGGCCTTCACGATCCGCAGGCCTTGATTGCGGCTTTGGTTTCTGCGGCTCGCGCTCGCGGCGATCGTTGTCCATGTAGCCGCGGTGACGATATTTGCGGTCGCTCATCTCTTCTGCTCCCGGTAAAAACGGATAAGCGAATCATACGTGAAATCGAGGGAATGCAACAGGTTTAGCCTCGCTCGAGAAGTTTCGCGAGTTCGATTCGACCACCCTCGAGCGCCCAGCCTTCCGGTGTGCTGTTGAATCGGGCGTCACGAATCTCGAGGCTGGCGCCGCGCGTCACGAGAAGTTCGACGACGTCTCGATGACCGTTGATCGCTGCCCAGTGGAGTGCGGTCGCACCGAAAACGCCTTTCGCATCGATCGCTGCACCGTGGTCCAACAGATACTCGACGACCTGCGTGTGTCCGTTGCGAGCAGCCGCGTACATCGCATCCGAGAGGACGTCGCGAAGGATGTGGGCAGAATCCGCGGGCCAATCGTCGTTCGGCGATTCTGGAGCACCTCGTCTTCGATGTGCGATGAGATCCACTCCTGACGTGACGATTGATTTGACCTCGTCGAGCCTTCCGAGTCCGGCTGCGACAATCAACGTGAAACCACTCGCGCCCCGGGCAATCAACAGATCGCCGACGCCTGCACTGCCCATCGTTGCTGCCCAATCTAGAGGAGTCGCACCCCACGCCGTTTTCGCTTCGATGTCGGCGCCGGCGTCGAGCAGTCTTTTAGCAGCGTCGATGTCATCTGTCTCGGCGGCCCAGTGAAGTTCTGTCTTGCCGTGTTCGTCAGGCACTCTCGGCGACTTTCTTCATCAGCTCGTAAAGCTTTTTCGTGGTGTTGAGGTTTCGGACGGTCATGTCCTGAAAGATCTTTCGGCTCGATAGTTTCGCCATGTAGGACTTCGGCAGTTCGCTCACTTGTGCGGACCACAAAAGAGTGCCGGGACGATAGGTGAGATGGTCGACGTCGCTCTTGACGGGCAGATCGGCGATGATCTCTTCTGAGTCGATCGTGTGACGAAGGAAGATGACGTTGTAACGCCAACTACTGTCGCCGCCATTCCAACTTGGAGGCAAACTCTTCACGAGCTTTTCCATCTCTGGAAGACTGCGTAAAACTACTTTCGAACCGAGCTCGTAGTCTTTCAATAACATCTGCTCGATCTTTTTTTCCAGCTTGCGTGCGTCAGCTTCTTTTGTCTTGAAGACGATGTTGCCGCTATTGATATACGTCGTGACCTGCGTGAACCCCATCGTCTCGAAGCTCTCTTTAAGCGAGCTCATGCTGATCATGTTGCTGCCGCCGACGTTGACGCCACGCAACAGCGCAACGAAGACATTCAGACTTGATTTTGCTTGTTGCTTAGGCATGTATTCCGCGGCATTTATTCCGCGGCTGCGCGACGGAACTTACGTCTTCGGCGCCAGAGCACCAGTTTTCCAGGACCAAGCAAGAGCGGTGAGCGCGCTCGCGATACCCACGAGCGTTGCGGGTCGTCCCATCACGCCGAGAGCAGTGGCAAAGATGGTTGCAGCCGCCATTATCAATCCCGCGAGCATCACCAGCCGGCGTACCCTCGGTCCACGCAACCAAAGTAACACTCCGACGAGCGCAAAGAAAAATTCCGCGGGCGTCGCAAACACTCCCACCCAGAACTGCGGAGTTTCCGGTCCGTAATAACGAAACTCGAGGGCAGCGCCGGCGCCGACAGCAAATCCGGCGAGCTGCATGAGAAACGCAATGATCCTCATCGATTCACCTCCAGGGAAGCGCGAAGCTGATGTTAGTACAATTCCGAGGTATCAACCTTTAGACCTGATAACTGAAGCGCGTAAAGACACAATTCGCGGTACCCACCGCTCTGAGGAGTCCATCGATCGACGACGTGGTAACGACCTTCCCTGACGCCTTCAAAGATCCATTGCGCGCCATCAAACCCGAAGTCGTCGTCTCGAGTGGGAAGCTGCCAGTAACAGGCATCGGCAAGGCGGCGCAGGAACTCATGCCACTCGTCAGAAGTAAGCTCTCGCTTGCGTTCGAGTTTTAGTTTTCCGGGTTCGTAACCACCTGCGCCATCCAACTCTTTGACCGAGATGAATCGCACGCTTCCGCATTTCCAAATGCGCACCGCAACCGGATGGTGAAAGGTGCGCAACCAGAGGAAACGATAGCTCTCACGCGACGCGTCATCGGCCGAGTACAGCGGCTCTTCTTTCATTGCCCTGAGGTGCTTTGAATACCAGTTGGTCCGGAACTGATTACCCGGTTGATCCTGAGCCAGTACTTTTGGCGGAAAAAATGAGTCGTTACGTAGAGTTGATGTTTCCAGAGACAGGCCGGGATAACAGTCGGCCTCGACGGGTGTGAAAGGCACTTGAAGGGTCACCTCGACCGTGGGCGTAGCTGGGGTTTCGGTGTGTTTTACGGAGGAAATGACTGTGACGACAACTCCCAGGCAGAAGGTCAGTAGCGCAGTCGCGAGCCGCAAGAAGTTTCTACGCATGACTCAATCCCCTTTAGAAAGTGGTAGGCGATTCGAAGTCTTAGACGCCCGACGCTGACCAAAGTTTCCGATAATTTTCGGCGTCGTGTAGGTCGGTCACGGATCGGGCTTGGACGGCAGAACACGCAATCCATAAAACTTTCTTAATCCTCGCAATTCAGGGCTATAATCCGGACGCGACGCTCACACCGATGGTCCATAAACGTTTCTTTTGCGAATAACGTTCACAAACAAAGGAGCCACGAGATGCAACCCGGTAGCTCAACGATACAGAAATCATCAGTAATTAAACTATGTGTACGAGTGCTCCTCTTAATTCCCTTGCTGACTACAGTCGTGTCGGCACAAACGTTTCGCGGCACGATTCTCGGCACTATTACCGATCCGAATGACGCCGTCGTCGCCGGCGCAACGATCACCGTTAAAAACACGAGCACCGGACTCGAGCGTTCGACCGGCACCGACTCCACGGGCAATTACACGGTTCCTGAGTTGCCGATCGGTCCATACGAAGTGCGCGTCGAGCAGCCGGGCTTTGTGACAGCGGTCGTTTCGAACGTGATGGTGGAAGTCGCCAGCGAACGTCGCGTCGACGTGAAGCTGGTTGTTGCGGGTGCACAGAATCTCGTGCTCATTGCTCCAACCACGCAGGTCGAGACCACGACGAACACTCTCGGCGGAACAATCACCACCAAGGACGCCGCGGACTTGCCGATCAACGGCCGCGACTTCACGAAACTCCTCGTCATGGTGCCTGGCGCTACCGGCGATCCTTCCGGCGCAACCGATTCGCCCGGCTCGTTCGGGTTATTCAGCGCCAACGGCAATCGCGGACGTGCGAACAATTATTTGCTCGACGGCACCGACATGAACGACGGCTATCGAAATCTCCCCGCGATTAACGAAGCGGGTGTTTTCGGAACTCCAGCCACCATCCTGCCAATCGAAGCCATTTCCGAAGCAGCGATACTCTCGAATTTCGAAGCCGAGTATGGCCGCAACTCCGGCGCGATCGTCAACATCGTCACGAAGTCGGGAACGAACGACTTTCATGGTTCGCTGTTCGAGTTCTTCCGAAACAACAAACTCGACGCGCGCAATTTCTTCAATCCCGAGCCGGATCCGCAAACGGCTTTCAGAAACAACCAGTTCGGCGGCGCGATCGGTGGTCCAATAAAACGCAACCAGACGTTCTTCTACTTCGCTTACGAAGGTCAACGCGAACGCGTCGGG
>DATNCH010000137.1:0-3828 GCA_035571655.1 Pyrinomonadaceae bacterium | reverse complement strand
GTTGCGCTGTGCAGGATCGCCGCCGTCTCCGTCATCTCGACCATGAACGTCGAACGCCCGCGCGTCAGATCGTCAGACGCGCCAACCCTGGTCCAGATCCGATCCAGCAGCGGCAAGCGCGCGCGTTCGGCGGGGACGAAGCATCCGGTCTGCGCGAGGATGCAGATGATCGCGGTCTGGCGCAGCACAGTGCTCTTACCACCCATGTTCGGCCCGGTAATGATCAGAAGTCTGTCGGTCGAGTTGTTTAGATAGATGCTGTTCGGGACGAAAGGTTCGTCGATGAAAGCTTCGATGACGGGATGCCGCCCTTGCACGATCTCGAGCTCGTCGCCGTCGTGAAGCGTGGGCCTGCTGTAACGACGACGCGCAGACGATTCCGCCGACGACGCGAGCACATCGAGCGCCGCCAAAGCACGCGCAGTCATTTGAATTCGTTTTGTTTCGGCGGCGATCTGGCGGCAGACGCCCGTGAAGAGTTCAGTCTCCAACTGAACGATGCGTTCCTCGGCGCCGAGGACTTTCTTCTCCCAGTCGCGTAACTCCGGCGTCGTGAACCGTTCCGCATTCGCGAGCGTTTGGCGACGCTCGTATTCTACCGGCACGCGTGCCGCGTTTGCCTTTGAGACCTCGATGAAGTATCCGAAGACACCGTTGAAACGGATGCGCAGATTGTTTATGCCACTGCGACCGCGTTCAGTGGCTTCGAGCGCGGCGATGATCTGTTTCGCATTTCGACTCGTCGACCGCAGTTCGTCGAGTTCTGCTGAGTAGCCTTCGCGAATCGTGTCGCCGTCGGTGATTTTGATTGGCGGGTCGTCGTTGATTGCACGTGCGATCAGGCCGCGGACGTCTGGGAGTTCATCGGTGTTCTCAACCAGCACTTCGAGCAACGAAGCGTCCAACCCCCGCAATACTTCCCGAATTGCAGGCACTTGATTCAGTGAACGCAACATCGCCACGAGATCGCGCGGAGTTGCAGAACCCAGACTGATGCGGCCAATCACGCGTTCGAGATCGGACACTTCCTTCAACAACGATCGCAGTTTGTCGCGTCGAACGTGTGACGCGAACAGATCCTGAACCGCACCCAGCCTTGCTTCAACCTCACCTCGCTTCACACAGGGGCGCAACAGCCACGAGCGAAGTAATCGTCCGCCCATGCCCGTGACCGTCTCGTCGATCACTTGCAACAACGAGCGACCACTTCCGCCGGCGAGCGATTCGACCAGCTCGAGATTCCGCACCGTCACGCTGTCGAGTACGAGATGATCCTGCGGTTCAAAGTAAACAAGGTCGGTGACGTGCCCGGCGGCGGCGCGCTGAGTGTCTCGCGCGTAACGCAAACACGCGCCTGCCGAACGAATAGCTTCGTCTTTGCGACCGAGTCCATATCCATCCAGCGTCCGCACTTTGAAGTGATCGAGGAGCAGAGTCGCGCAGTCGTCTCTCTGCCACTGCCAGTCTTCCAACGCGGTCAGCGTCGCGTCGAACCCAAACTCCTCTTTCGAGGGCGGCACTGAGTCGCCGTTGCTTTGCAGAGGCAGCGGCGATGTTTGCACTTTGCCCGAGAGACTGCTTTTTATCAGCGCGCCGAGCGACGCGGGAAAGAGTAGTTCTCTCGGTGCGTACGACTCGAGCGCCGCGCGAATTCGCATCCACGAATCGCGCCCCGTTTCCTGCGTTACGCGAAACTCACCGGTCGAAATATCGAGAAACGCCGCGCCGATCGACTCTCCCGCACTGCAAATCGCGGCGAGATAAACGGGCTCGCGCGCTTCGAGCAACTGCGGATCGATCGGCGTTCCCGGCGTCACGATGCGCACAACCTCGCGACGAACAAGTTTCTTCGTCTTCCCAGCCTCTTCAGTCTGTTCGCAGATCGCGACGCGATAACCTTTGCGCACCAGCTTCGCGATGTAGTTCGCCGCGGAATGATGTGGCACACCACACATCGGAACGGGATTGTCGCTCTCCTTGTGACGAGCAGTGAGTGTTATTTGCAGTTCGCGCGAGCCTGTGAGGGCGTCGTCAAAAAAGAGTTCGTAAAAGTCGCCGAGTCGAAAAAACAGAAGAGTCCCGGGATGCTGCTGCTTCAGTTCCTGGTACTGCCGCAGCATGGGTGTTGGATTTGAATTATTCATATGTGAGTAATGGCGGTGCATGATACACCTTTTGTATTTTTTATGTTAATTTCCACCCGTGGGATCACTTTCCAACTCGCTCCAGGAACATCTCGAAACAATTCAAAACGTAATAGACTCAAAGCTGTCTGACATCGAACGATCCGGTCGGATCATTTGTGAAGCGCTCACGAGCGGACACAAAATTCTCCTTTGCGGCAACGGAGGCAGCGCTGCCGATGCTCAACACATCGCGGCGGAGCTTGTCGGTTGTTACGAGAAACAGAGACGTTCATGGCCAGCGATCGCGCTCACGACAGACACATCAGCATTGACCGCAGTCAGCAACGATCTCGGATACGAGCAGGTGTTTGCGCGGCAGGTTTTAGGCCTGGCGCAACCCGGCGACGTGCTCATCGCGATCAGCACGAGCGGAAAGTCGAAAAACGTTTTGCGCGCCGCGGAACAGGCAAGGGAACTCGGCTGCAAGACGATCGCTTTAACTGGAGCCACTGCCGAACCACTTGGCTCGCTCTGCGATGTGACGGTCGCCGTGCCTTCAACTCGAACCTCACGAATCCAGGAAGTACACATCACCATCGGCCATCTCTGGTGCGAAATGGTCGATCAGATTTCGTGACCAACTACTTTTGTCGGGGAATAAGCTTGACACAAGTAATTGTAGCCATTAGTCTCTGTGTGCACTTCCAATTGGGTCCTTTGGATTGCGCGGAGCTTCCCCGACATGCGTCGCCGGTCAGTGATTCATTGAGACATGGTGTTTCTAAAAGTACTTCCGAACGCCACTAAACAAACCTACTCCGCCCACTCACTTCCATTGTCGAGTCAAACACCCGTCGAATCCTTACGCTTTACCGGATCACGGAAGTGAGTGTGCGTCTGCCGGTTTGACAACTCGCTGCTGCCTCGCAAGAGAGGCTTCCCTTTCGGGTACGTGTGTAGCCCTCGTGTTACGCAAGGACAGAGGTGTATCCGCATGAACGCGAACAAGAAGAAAAAACGCAAAAAGAAAACAGCGCTGGTGATCTGTCGCGATCGAAAGCAGTTTTGGACGACGCAGACGCAGTTTTGGCAGTGGGTGAGGGAAGGCGTCGTGATGAAAACCGGTGAGCAGCCGCTGACTGGATTGTTCAGACGCGAGCACGAAGAGCTGATGGTTTTGCTGAGCAATACTGTTTTAAATCTCGCATGTCCGAATCACATGCGCGAGGCGCTGCTGTCGCGCCGCGTCGGCATAGCGGGAAAGTGAGACAGGATTTACAGGATCCGGATCAAAATCTTGTCAATCCTGAAAAATCGTGAAAATCCTGTCCCTCAAATTCAAAATGATTAAATTAACAATTGCATTCGCACTCTTCCTCGCACCGGTGTACGCCCAGCAAGACGATCGTTATCGCATCGGTGTGGGCGATGTGCTCGACGTTCGCATCTACAACCGGCCGCAGCTCTCGCGCGATGGAGTGCGCGTCGAGGGTAACGGAATGATCCGCATGCCGCTGATCGAAGGTGACATCAAAGCGGCGTGTCTGACGGAAGGTGAGTTGGCGAAAGAGATCTCGATCCGTTATGCGAGGTATTACAAGAACCTCCAGGTCGACGTCTTCATCAAGGAGTATCAATCGCAGCAGGTCGCCGTGATCGGCGCGGTCAACGATCAGAGTCGCTTCAAATTGCAACGCCGGAT
>DATNCH010000136.1:0-47231 GCA_035571655.1 Pyrinomonadaceae bacterium | reverse complement strand
GATTCGCGGGCACGGCGGTGGAAACAAATGCGATGTTTGCAGCGCTGCGTTTGTACGTCGCCGAAGGCGAATGGTCAGACGCGGTTCTCACTGCGGATCAGTTGTTGAAGAGATCGTTTTCCAAAGCGGTGCTGACGAGTCAGTCTGAAGTGGCCTATCTGAAAGGGTTCAGCCTGGAACAAGCGGGCCGGAAAGACGAAGCTTTTGCAGCGTACCTGACGATTCCCGATAGCATTGAGTCGTACTACGGCTGGCTGGCAAGTCAAAGGCTGTCAGCGCTTGCTGGACCAGCGCGAACCGAGATCGTGGCTAATCGTGAAGAACGAGTCAACACTGCGATCGCGGCTGTTGAGGATGCATATCCGGCGCCGTACCGACAAGCGATACTCAACGCCGCGAAGGCTCGTAAGCTCGATCCACGTTTTATTCTCGCGCTGATCAAACAGGAGAGTGTTTTCAAACCGTTGGCAAAATCGCCGGCGGGCGCGCGCGGTCTGCTTCAGTTGACAGTTGATGCGGCGCAGAAATATGCGCAAGGCGCAGGACTGAGCACTGTCCGCGAGAGCGAGCTATATCAACCGGCAACATCGATCACGGTTGGTGCAGAGTATCTGGAGCACTTGAGCAAACTGTTTCCCGGAATGATCGAGCCTGTCGCTGCTTCTTACAACGGCGGTGAGGATAATGTTGCGCGGTGGTTGAAACGCTCGAAGCGACAAGACCCGGGCGTGTTCACGTCAGAGGTTGGGTTTGACGAGACGAAGGGATACGTGCAGAAGGTGATGGCAAACTACCGCGTCTACCGAAAGCTCTACACCGCTGATTTGATTCGCCGGTAAAACTTCCTCGCAAAGACGCAAAGACGCAAAGAAAAGTATTTCTTCTTTGCGTCTTTGCGAGGGAACCTCCTCACGGTTCCGGACTAAATCCTCTCGAGTCTTCTCGACGATACAACGGATACGGCTCGCGCGGTCTCGGGATCACGCCCAGCCGCAGCAACGCCGAATAGTATTCGTATCTCACCGTCACTTCCCCTGCGGGACGAGAATCGAGATCCATATCAACCCAGCGCACGTCGTGTCTGACCGATCTGCCGATCCCGGTCGCCGCATACTCGTCGTCGGGCACCGGCGCGATTTTGCGACCATCACGCGCGACGCCTGCCGCGTCGCCTCTCGACTTCGCCGATGGCGCTTCCTGTGATCGCATCGATTCTTCAGAATCTTTGTCACGGTAGATCGGCTTCGGCGGAGTCACCTGCGTGATGCGTCCTCTCTCTCTAAAGAACACTGCTGAGATGACGCCGAGATTCTCTGTCTGACCGAGTTTCGCTCCGTACGAATCCCGTTCGTTAGTGAAGTAAAAGTGGCGCGCTCTTTCCGAACTCATCTGCCAGCCGCTGATTGTTATCGTCTGATACGGCTCGATCACCCATTTGCTCGCATTCCATGCGGATGTGTGACGCGCGTCAATCGTGTTGAGACCGTCGACCGAAAGCGCAACAGCCACGCGGTCCGGCGAAGTATTTGTCAAGCGCAACTCGTATTCAGCGTCTTGAAGCGCCTCGACGTAAGTTCTTCCTCTCGCGTAATACTCGCTCAGCGGCCGTCCGTTTACGACCACCTCCATCTGAAAGAAGCGCGGAATTGACCTGCCCGGGATTGTTACGCGGCCTGTAGAAGAATCCTGCGCGGAGGCACCTATCCCGAGTACGATTGCCAGCACAAACGTCGTAACGCTCAGTATAAACCTCATAGATCTTCCCTCCTGTAAGCAAAGAACGCACGTGTCCAGCTTACTTGCGTTCAATTTATGGCCCGCATTTTGCTGGTCTAAGCAGGCGTGGCGTTTTCGGTTGAGTAAAATTGGCGGGGAGGCTACAATTGCGCGCCAATCCGGGGATGAAATACCGACAATTGTCGTCTGAACCAGCTAAGTGAGGCTCGAGAGAAACTCATGGAGTATGTCCTAACTGCAACCAAAACCGAGGCACGCGCGGGCTCATATTATGACCGGATTGCCCGGCTTTATGACCTGACCTTCAAGGTAAATGGTTACGGTCGTGCTTTGGATCAATACTTTGAAACCCATCCGCTGCCCGTGTCTCGATGCGCTCGAATCCTCGACGCCGGATGCGGAACAGGGTTGCTGACGCTTGCATTGCTCAGGGCAATACGTTTTCCCGTTTCGATCACGGCGCTCGATCTTTCGTCGACCTCAGTTGTGGCCGCGCGCAAAGCGCTTTACTACAGTTCCGGGAGGAAACGGGACGTCACGTTCACGCAGGGGAACCTGTTGTCGCTGCCGATTGCAGACGAGTCGCTCGACCTGGTGGTGACGTCCGGAGCGCTCGAGTACGTGCCGCTTGGCGATGGGTTATCGGAGCTGGCGCGCGTGATTGCGCCGGGAGGTCACTTGTTACATCTTCCGGTGCACCCTGGTTTGGTAGGAGTCATTCTCGAGATTCTCTTCCGATTCAAGAGCCATCCACCGCAGGAAGTGATCAGCAAGACGGAACAGCACTTTCGCATCGTGCATCAGTATCGTTTTCCGCGGCGTGAAGCGATCGGCTGGAGCAAGACGGCGATCCTCGCGCAGAAGGTTTAGCCACAAAGAAGCACAAAGATGCACACAAAATGATTTTTGAAACTTGTGTGCTTTTTTGTGTGTTCTGTGTGGTCCTATTGTGGGACTAAGCGAAGGATTCGGTCGTCATCTGCAGCGGGCTTCCCTCGCCCGTCGCGGTTGGAAGTCGAGAAATACAAGTACCCATCCGGACCTTCGGCAACGTCTCTAATCCGCCCGTAGTTATTCACGATACCTTCCTGGCCCAGAACGCGACGTCCATCGAGCGCCACTCGAATCAGCATCTCGCCGCGTAAACACCCGAAGAAAAAGTTTCCCTTGAACTTCGGAAACGCCGAACCGCGATAAAACATTCCACTCGCAGGCGCACACGCAGGCGTGTACTCGAGCAACGGCGATTCGAGTCCGGCGCGAGATTCATTATGATGAATCGTGGGCCAACCGTAGTTCTTTCCCTTCTCGACGATGTTGACCTCGTCTCCTCCTTGCGGACCGTCAAACCCGCTTGGTCCATGTTCGGTCTGAAACATCAGATTCGAGTCCGGCTGCCAATCCAGTCCCTGCGAGTTGCGATGTCCGAGCGACCAAATTTCAGGACGCGCGTTTTGTTGACCCACGAAAGGATTGTCCTGTGGAACGGTGCCGTCGTCGTTCACGCGTAGCGTCTTTCCGGCAAGTGAGTCGAGCTTCTGTGCGAGGGCGCGCTGGGTCGCGTCGCCAGTGGTGATGTACAACTTCCCATCCGGTCCAAAACGGATGCGACATCCAGCATGAAACTGCGCCGCAGGGATGTTCTCGATGATCACTTTGCGATCGACGAATCCCTCGGGTGCTTCACGGTAGCGCACCACGCGAACACGCGTGCCGCCGGCCGAGTATGCATAAGAGAGATAGAGAAAATGATTGGTGCTGAACTGCGGATGCAGCGCGATACTCATCAACCCGCTCTCACCAGATTGCTCGACGTCCGGAACTACAAACAAAGGCTGCGGTTTCAGAGTTCCCTGCTCAATCACACGCACGCGTCCCGGACGTTCCGTAAAGATCATGCGGCCGTCAGGCGCCCAGACGATGGACCACGGCACTTCCAGTCCACCCGCAACTTTTTCGACTTTGAAACGCACACCCGACTGCGGTGAACTTTCAACCTCGCCTGCCCCACGCCCGGCAGGCGGCTGGCTGCACGCAACCCCAAGCGCTATTGCAAGCGCAACAAATGAAAATGTCCTCATGCTTGGATCAGGATCTATGAAAGCTTTAGTGCTGAATGTACTCGTGGAGCAGCTTGATCTCGTCACCTTGCTCGCCCACTTCCACACGGAGCAGGTCGCGCATCGAGAGCATTCCTACCCAGCGTTCACCGTCGACAACGGGAAGATGTCGACTGCCAATCAGCTCCATTCGTTCGAGGGCCTGGTGGGGTGTCTCGTCGCACTGAATCACAGCCCGCAATTCACTCGTCACGTCTCCTACCCTGACCGTCAGCGGGTCGCGTTGTGGTACGACGATGCGTTTAAGAACGTCGCGCTCCGAAAAAACGCCGAGCAGTCTTCCTTCCTCATCAATGACGCAGACTGCGCCGATGTTTCTCGAAGCCATGAACTCGGCTGCTTCCTGTACGCTGGCCGTAGCTTTGGTCGAGTAAGGCTCACGGTTGCGAATCACATCCCGGATAAGCATCGCTGTTGCCTCCTGATGATGACTGTGGGGTGTGCGTATTATAGAGAATGAAGTGCAGTCTGTCTCTATTTATCCGAGCAGTTATCCAAAAAGGGAGGCCTGGGCTGTCGGTCTGCGGAAAGTGGTGCCGGCCGCGGTCTGGTGAGTGCGTTTCTTATTGAAACCCAGGCGCGCGGAGTGAATCTTGAACAAACGTTCGGTCGCCGCCCAGTATTCGCCTTTGCCGCGCATGCGTTCACCAAACACGCTCGAGTTGAGTTTTCCACCACGCGCTTCGCGAATTCTGTTCATCACGCGGTCGGCTTTGGTGGGCAGCTTTTCGCGCAGACGTTCTTCGAAATAAGGCGCGACGTTACCGGGCAGTCGCAGCATGTTGATGAACGCGTGCTGAGCGCCAGCGTCCTTCGCACGCTTCAAAAGCACAGGGATATCGGTCGATAAACCAGGAATGACCGGCGCAATCCCGATGCCGACAGTGATCCCCGCCGCGGCGAGCGCCTCCATCGCATGAAACCGCGCTTCCGGCAGCGGCGCGAATGGTTCAACAGCGCGCGCGACTTCAACGTCCGTGAAAGGAATCGTGAAAAATACGCCGAGCTTCGCGTGACGCGCGAGTTCCTGAAGCACGTCGATGTCTCTGCGAATCAACGCCGACTTCGTGATCACGCCGATTGGCTGTCGAAACTCCGCGCAGATCTCCAAACAACGGCGCGTGAGTTTGTAATTGGCTTCCAGAGGGATGTACGGATCGGACGTGAACGAGAAAACGATTTCATCGCCTTTCCATGAGGGCTTCATCAACTCTTTGCGCAGCAACTCGGGCGCGTTCACTTTCGCGATGATCTTGCGATCGAAGTCGGTGCCCGCACCGTAGCCGAGATATTCGTGAGTTGGTCTGCTGAAACAATATGTGCAGCCGTGGATGCAGCCTCGATAACAGTTGACTGTGTAATCGAATCCGACGTCGGGACTATCGTTGTGAGTGATGATGTGACGTGTTTCAGTCTCTTCAAACACTTCGAGAGCGGTTTCGGGTGGTTCGCCGATCCACTCGACTGAATGCGTCAACCACGGATTAGGAGGATTAGCTACGTACTGCATAATTAGCCACAAAAAGGCACATAAGGAACAAAATAGAACCGTTTTTATGTGTTCTGTACACTGATAGATACTAATTCGATCGCGGCAAAGAAGAGAAACACCTGCTGGCCGGGCGCACCCGACGTCTCTGTCAGGCAAACGTAGTCGTTTGTAACTTCGACAACGCGTCCCGCGTAGATTCCGCCTGAAACGGTTTTCACATCAACCACTTCTCCCTTGAAGCGGCGAAAAAGGTTCTCGATATGTTGTCCTGCCATCGTTATTTCATCCAGGTAACAAAAAAGTAGCGATACTTGTCCGGGTCTTCCAGCGTGATGAAACGACCGCCCCAACCCTCGTCCACCGGCGGTTGCACGTCCGCTCCGTTTTCCGCCAGCTTGTCATAAAAAAGATCGATGTCTTCGACGCCGATGAAGAAGTGAACTCCACGTCCTCTTCTCAGCATCGTTTCCAGGTGCTGAGCCAGTGTGATTCTCAATTCGCCGCTGCGAAGCTTCGCCATCGGAGGTTCTGAGTCGACGTTGATCGACTCGATCTGCATGCCCAGCACGCCCTGATAAAAAGCCACCGACTCTTCAAGGCTGTTGACTTCCAGAAACAGCAGGTCCAGACCCGTAATCATCTCGACCTCAAAGAGTCATAACCACGTAAAGCCCGTATGCGCCACTGACAACGACGCCCCAGAAAGCGACTTCCTGAATTCTGGTGTGACGCTTCAACCGATTAGAAACCGGGAGCGAATCATTCACCGCGACCATCGCACTGCGCGCCAGCAGGATTCCGAATCCCAGGATCATCACCGCAAGAATCGCCAGCGGCCACAGAAACCAGAACCACTGAAAGCGCACCAGCAGCAGCAAAAACACGCCGCCGATCAGGCAAAGCATCGCGCTGAGACAGTGACCCAACACACCAACGTCACGAGCGGTGGGCGTAGTGACCGGAACAAAGCCTCCTTGATAGGCGGGTCTTGGTCCTGGTCGCCTCACCTCATCGTACGAACTACGCAAAGAGCTGTCTTTGAGAACGCCGTACGCTTCGTTCAACGACTTCATTCGCTCTTCACTGCCGCCGCGATCGGGATGATGCTTCGATGCCTCGCGCCTATACTGCCGATCGATCTCGACCTGAGAGGCGTCCTTGTCGACGCCCAAAACACCGTAGTAGTCTTTGTTCGAATCGAATTGGCTCATCGCGAATTGACTGATTCTAGGAGCGCCGCTTTCGTTTGGCAATAAAGCCATTGGACAGGATTAAAAAGATTTCGCAGGATTGACAGGATAGAATCTTGTAAATCCTGAAAAATCCTGTCTAACTTCGCCTGGAGATATAGCTTGCTGAAGGTAGAGAATATCTCAAAAGAGTATCCGACCCCCGCGGGACCCCTCCGAATTGTTTCTGATGTCTCGCTTTCTTTGCCGCCCGGTTCCGCGGTGTCGATTATGGGGCCATCCGGGAGCGGAAAAAGTACGCTGCTGTACATGCTCGGCGCGCTCGAGCCACCGTCGAGCGGCACCGTCACTCTGAGAGGTCAGAATCCTTTTCTACTCAACGCGAAACAACTCGCCGCGTTCCGCAATCAACAGATCGGATTTGTGTTTCAGGATCACTGCCTGCTGCCGCAGTGCTCTGTCATCGAAAATGTGCTGACTCCGACGATGGTCTCAACAACAAGAAATGGGGAACCTTCGCGACGTGCAACTGAACTGCTAAAACAAGTCGGGCTCGCCGAACGCTTCGATCATCGTCCCGCGCAACTTTCAGGTGGTGAGAAACAGCGTGTCGCACTGGCGCGCGCGCTTATCATGCAGCCTCAACTGCTCTTGTGCGACGAACCGACAGGCAATCTCGATCAGAAGTCGGCTGAAGTCGTTGCCGACATGCTGCTCGAAACTCACACGCAGGCAGAGACGATCCTGATCGTCGTGACTCACAGTAAAGAACTCGCTCTTCGTTTTCCCCAGCGCTTCGAACTCAGGAACCAGCATCTCGAACCCCTCTGATGCAAACCACGCGCTTAATCAAACGCAGTCTGAGGTACTACTGGCAGACCAATCTCGTCGTCGTGCTCGGCGTTGCGATTGCCGTATCCGTGCTTGCAGGCGCGCTGCTGATCGGCGAGTCGGTGCGTGGCAGTCTTCGAGACTTGTCGTCGCGGCGGCTCGGCAAAACCGAGCAACTGATCACGTCGGCTGGATTCTTCCGGGAACAACTGGCAGTCGATCTCGCCCAGAACACGTGTCCGCTGATCGCGCTGGACGGTGTGGTGGTCCACGAACCGAGCAAGCGGCGCGCAGGTGGGGTGAAGGTTTACGGAGTTGACGAAAGGTTCTGGAATTTCAACGGTGTGGCAGGCGTGCAATCGCCGCAGAATCGGAACTCGTTGCTGAGTGAGAGTCTTGCTAGTGAACTCAGCGCGAGGGTAGGCGATTCAGTGTTGCTGAGGCTCGAGAAACCGTCCGAGATCCCGATCGAGTCACTGCATGGGCGGAAGGAAGATCCGGGCCGGACGATTCGCTTGAATGCTGGTGGCGTCCTGAACGGCGAGTCGCTGGGTGAGTTTTCACTCCAACCACAGCAGGGATCGGTGCGAGCTGTCTTCGTTTCGCTGAGCTTGCTCCAAAAAGAGTTGGAACAGGATCACAAGGTCAACACGATACTCGTGGCAAGTGGTTCAGCAAACCAATCACTTCCTACGTTGCTCAATGACAGATCCACGCTCGAGGATCTGGGCCTGAACATCAGAACTATCAACCAGCAAAGCATCTCGCTGGAAACCACCAGCAAGATCATCAACGACTACCTTGCAACTGCGGCCAATAAAGCGGCGAATGAACTCTCGTTGAAAACCGTTCCGGTGCTTTCGTACCTCGCAAACAGCATCAGCTCCGACAAGCGTTCGATTCCATACTCACTCGTGACTGCTCTGGACGACGCGACGCTCGCCACGCTTGCGAATCGCCCGCAACAGCCGTTGCCACATCCGCCAATCATTCTCAACGAGTGGGCGGCGCGAGATCTGAACGTGCAACCCGGCGAGACGATCTCGCTCGAATATTATCTCTGGCACGAACACGGGCGCCTGGAGACAAAGAAGGCGGATTTCGTGTTGTCAGGAGTCGTCCCGATCGAGGGTTTAGCAGCGGATCGCGATCTTGTTCCCGAGTACCCGGGAATCACGGGTTCGGAAAATCTTTCCGATTGGGACCCGCCATTTCCGATCGATCTCAACCGGGTGCGAAAAGAGGACGAGGATTACTGGCACCAATACAAGACCACGCCCAAGGCATTTATTCCGCTTTCCGCGGCGCAGAACCTGTGGGCAACGCGTTTCGGGAGACTCACCTCGATCAGGATTGAATCGCGTGGAAATCAACTGTCCGCTGAGGCGTTCGGCAAGAGTCTGCGAAAGTCGTTGGATCCCGAGTTGATGGGATTTCAAGTTGTTGACGTTCGAAATGAAGGGCAGGCGGCTTCGCGTGGCGCGACGGATTTTGGGGAGTACTTTTTGTACTTCAGTTTCTTTCTCGTGGTTTCGGCGTTGATGCTGACGACGTTGTTTTTCAAACTAGGGATCGAGCAGCGCGCGCGTGAGATTGGAACGCTTCAGGCGATCGGGTTTTCGGATGCGAGTATTCGAAGACTGTTTCTCGCGGAAGGGATCCTGCTGGCCGTGATTGGGAGTTTGCTCGGGCTGGTAGGTGCAGTTGGATATGCGGCGTTGTTGATGCATGGGTTGCGGACGTGGTGGGTGGATGCGGTTGGGACGACGTCGTTGACGTTGCATGTTTCGTGGTTGTGGATGGTGGTCGGGGCGGTGGGCGGGGTGGTTGCTGCGGTTGTTTGTATCTTTTTCACGTTGAGAAGACTTGGAAGATCGTCGACGAGGAGCTTGCTTTCCGGGTCGATTGCACGCGGAGAGGAGTTTCCTCGCAAAGGCGCAAAGGCGCAAAGAAAGGCTTTCCTTGGCGCCTTTGCGGCTTTGCGAGGAATCACTCTGACCGCACTCGGGGCGTTGCTGCTGATCGCGGGCACTTTGAAACTAATCCCACAGGCAGGCGCTTTCTTCGGCGGCGGCGTGGTATTGCTGATTGCCGCCGTTTCTTTCATCTCAAGCTGGCTGAAACGCAAAGAACGAAACGCGATCCAGGGCTCGGGCTGGTGGACCATCGCGCGACTCGGCTTTCGCAACGCGACGTATCGCCCCGGCCGCACGGTCCTCTGCATCACGCTGATAGCCGCGGCCGCGTTCATCGTCGTCGCAGTTGATTCCTTCAGACGTTCGGGCGTGGCGGCGACGGATCGAAAATCCGGTACCGGCGGCTTCCCTCTGCTCGCCGAATCTCTCCTTCCAGTGGTCCATGACTTGAACACCACAGAAGGCCGTGAGTCGCTGAACCTAAACAACTCAAACGACAACGCTGTGTTGAAAGACTCCCGTGTCGTAAACCTTCGCGTCCGTCCGGGCGACGACACGAGCTGTCTCAATCTCTATCAACCCCGCAATCCGAAGATCGTCGCTCCACCAGAATCGTTCATTCGCGACAACCGTTTCACCTTCCAGACTTCCCTGGCTACGAGCGACGAAGAGAAACAGAACCCCTGGCTGCTCCTCGATCGCGAACTCGAGAGCGGCGTCGTCCCTGTAACTGGCGACGCAAATTCGTTGACGTATGTGCTACACCTAAAAGTCGGCGATGAGCTGGCGATCGATCACGCCACTGGACCCCTGCGGCTGCGAATCGTCGGAGCTCTGTCAGACAGCATCTTCCAGAGTGAGCTGCTGATGTCTGAAAAGAACTTTCTCAAGCTCTTCCCGGAACAGGAAGGTTATCGCATGTTTCTCGTCGATGTTCCGGCGACACAGTCCAACCAGGTCTCAACCGTTCTCGAAGATCGTCTATCAGACTTCGGCTTTGACGTCGTCTCCACGCAAGAACGCCTCGCGAACTTTCATCGTGTCGAGAACACTTATCTCTCGACGTTTCAGATGCTCGGCGGTCTCGGCCTCGCGCTCGGCACGCTGGGCATGGCGGCTGTTTTGTTGCGCAACGTCTTCGAACGCCGCCGAGAACTGGCCCTCTTGCGTGCCGTGGGGTATAACTCTTCACACTTCGCGGCAATGGTGATCACAGAAAACGTTCTGATGCTTTCCTGTGGTCTTGCTGTGGGTTTTGCTTGCGCTCTGCTCGCGATAGCACCTGTGCTATTCGAGCGCGGGGGCCGGCTTCCAAACATTTCGCTCGGTCTGTTGCTGCTGGCTGTTTTGCTTTCGGGCGCAATCGCATCGCTCGTGGCCACACTCGCCGCGCTGCGCTCGCCACTGTTGCCGGCTCTGAAGGCTGAGTAAAGCCACAAAAAAGCGCGAAAGGCACAAACAGGAGGAACACAAATGGAGAAACGAACTCTCGGGGTCCTGGGATTTATCCTGCTCTCGTTTGTGATCGTGCAGGCGGAGAACTGGCCGCAGTGGCGAGGGCCGGGTCTTAACGGTGTGAGTAATGAAAAAAATCTTCCTGTTAAATGGACCACCGAAGAGAACGTTGTTTGGAAAGTTGCCATGCCTGGCTTTAGTGGGTCGACGCCGATCATCTGGCGCGACCGTATTTTTCTGAACGTTGCGGATGGTGACAACCTCGCGCTCTGGTGCCTGGATAAAGCGAAAGGCGAGGTGCTCTGGAAGAAACCTCTCGGACCCGGCAACGTCAAGATGCGCAAGCAGAACATGTCGTCGCCATCGCCGGTCACCGACGGCAGAAACGTTTACGTGATGACGGGGACCGGAATTCTCAAAGGTTTCGACTTCAGCGGTAAGGAGTTGTGGTCCAGGGACATTCAAAAAGACTACGGCAACTTTGGTCTGAACTGGGGCTACGCGTCCTCTCCGCTTCTGTTTGAAGACTCGCTGTACGTTCAGGTGCTTCACGGGATGAAGACCGACGATCCTTCGTACGTGATGCGCATCGATAAGAATACCGGCAACACATTGTGGAAAGTCGATCGTCCAACCAGCGCGATTCGCGAGTCTCCAGACTCGTACACGACGCCGGGTCTGCTTCGCTACGGCAAAACTGCGGAGATCGTGATCACCGGCGGCGATTGCGTGACGGGTCACGATCCTGCTACGGGCAAGGAGCTCTGGCGCGCCAACGGTCTCAATCCCGAAAACAATCCGTTCTATCGCATCGTCGCGTCGCCGATCATTTTCGATGAGATCATTTACGCACCGACGCGCGTCAAGCCTCTGCTGGCGCTCAAAGCCGGCGGGCGCGGCGACGTCACCAGCTCGCATCTGCTTTGGTCCACTGCTAACGGGCCTGATGTGCCCACGCCCGTCACCGATGGAAAGTATTTTTACATCGTGAACGATCGTGGGATCATGTGGTGTCTCGACGCGAAGACGGGCGCCGAGCTCTACGGGCAGCAGCGTATCAAGACGGGAACGTACAGTGCTTCACCGGTGCTTGCGGACGGAAAAATCTATGTGACGAATGAAGACGGATTAACAACCGTGGTTGCTGCTGGTCCAAAGTTCGAGGTTTTAGCAGAGAACCCACTGAACGATTACGTGTTGAGCTCACCCGCGATCTCAGATGGCAGGATCTACATCAGAACAACAGGACACCTTTATGCGATCGGTAAAAAGTAAGCCACAGATTTCGCTGATTTTTATTCTGATTTGTGTCGTTTGTGTATGCGCACAGGAATCGAAATTAGGACGCGTCGAGTTCCCGACCTCCGGTTCTGAAAAAGCACAAGCGTACTTTCTGCGCGGGCTGGCCGCGTTGCACTCGTTTTGGTACGAGGAAGCACTCGAGGCGTTCCGCGAATCGACCAGGGTCGATCCAGACTTCGCGATGGGCTACTGGGGCGAAGCGATGGCCCACAATCACCCACTATGGTCGGAGCAGGACATCACCGCCGCACGCCAGGTGCTCGCCAAAATCAAAGAGACACCGAAGTTAACAGAGCGCGAGCGCGCTTACGTCGGCGCCGTCCGGCTACTTTACGGCGACGGCGACAAACAATCTCGAGATGCTGCATATTCGGCGGCGATGGAGAAGATCTATCGCGCGTATCCCGACGATCTCGATGCGGCTGCGTTTTATGCGCTCTCACTGCTGGGTATGGCGAACGGTGACAAAACTTTTACCTTGCAGGCAAAAGCGGGCGCGATCGCAATGGAGGTGTACAAGAAGAATCCTAATCATCCGGGTGCGGCGCATTACATCATCCACGCCTATGACGATCCGGAACACGCGATACTCGCATTGCCAGCTGCTCGTCGCTACGCCGACATCGCTCCTGAAGCACATCACGCGCGGCACATGCCATCGCACATCTTCCTGCAGCTAGGGATGTGGCCCGAAGCGGCGGCGTCGAATGAAGCTGCGTGGGAATCGTCGGACGCCTGGATGAAGCGCAAGAACCTCTCGCCCAGCGTGCGTGATTATCACAGCCTGCACTGGTTGCTTTACGCCTACCTGCAAGAGGGCCGTTACAACCAGGCCGAGCAACTGCTGAAGTTGATGAAGAAAGTGATGTCGGAATCGACTTACGAAAACAAGTTGCGACCGGATTATTACGAAAACAATTACGCGAGCATGGCGGCCGCTTTTGTAGTTGAAACAGAACGCTGGGAACTCGCGAACCAACTCTTTCCACCCGACAACACAGCAAACACATCCGAGCAAACAACGAACAGCGGTACTCATCCTGGTCACACGCAGTCTGCTACTGAAAACACGGTCCGATATCCACGCGCCAGCCGAAACTTACCGCCGTTCATCCGTGGTTTGTCTGCCTCTGTCCGTGGTGCTGAGGTGAATTACGAAGAAATTGGAATTAGAGGGTATGAAGTCGCCGCGCTCAGCGCTTCGATCAAAGGCGACCACGCCAAGGCAATTAAGCTGATGAAAGTGGCGACGGGGCTGGAAGAGCAGATGAGTCCGCCGTCTGGACCGCCCATTCTGATCAAACCAACTCACGAATTGTTTGGCGAGATTCTCCTGCGCGCAGGAAAACCAGCAGAAGCAGCAGCACAGTTCAAGACGGCACTGGTTCGACAACCCAATCGCGCGCGTTCACTACTTGGCGCCGCCCGCGCGGCGGCAAAGACCGGCGACTTGTCCGCAGCGACTGCTGCTTACGCAAAGTTCGTCGAGCAGTGGAAACAAGCCGATGAGTCCCTGCCGGAATTACGCGAAGCCCGCGACTATCTCAAACAAGTAGGCACAAAAAGCACAAATCACTAATGTGCATTTTGTGCCTTTTGTGGACTATCTCTTTTCCTGTACGTCGAACGCGTAGATCGTGTCCTGGTCTCTCAAGTACAGCCGGCCACCAGCAACCACCGGATGCGCCCACGTCGGCAGATTGTCCTGCTGAATTCGGAAACGTCCCTTTTCCTTGTATCCCGTGGGCGTCGCCTCGACGAGGCCAACCACGCCATTCTCGCTGAAACAGTAAAGATTCCCGTCGGCATAAACCAGGGAACCCTTGCCTACGCTGCGATCGCGCCACGCGATCTCACCGGTGTCAAACTTCATCGCCGTCAGAATCGAGCTCGAGAAACCGTAGAGATAATCTCCAACCAGCACCGAACTGCTGTGATGATTCTTCATGTCCCTGCTGAACCAGATCTCCTGCGCCTTGTTGTCAGGCTTGATCTCGACAACACCGCCGCCAGTGCCGTAGTCAGAAGAGATAAACACGCGATTATTCCGCACAATCGGCGTCGCGGCATTCGCGGTTCGATTCGCCGGCTTTGCATAATCCCACAACAAACGGCCATCTTTTACGTCGAGCCCAACCGCGCGTTCGGCAGTAAAGAAGATCACCTGCGTCCCGCCATTTACTTCCAGCGGAATCGCCGAAGAATAACCCGCCTCATCGCTTTGACTCTTCCAAATCACGGAGCCGTCAGTCTTATTCAACGCCACAATGGACGCACCTTGCCCACCGGCGTTCACCAGCAGCTTGTTTCCCACCACGAGTGGCGACTCGCTGATGCCCCACGTGATATTCGACGCACGGAATTCTTTCAAGATGTTCTTGGTCCAAATGATCTTTCCGGTGCGTGCATCGAGAGCCGATAGATCTCCATCGCCGCCGAGCGCGTAGAGGCGGTCGCCATCAATCGTGGGCGTCCCTCTTGGTCCATCACCTCGATCGTTGCGAAATGCTGAACCATGTGCAGTGGCCCAGGCTTCTTTGCCGGTTGTGACATCAAACGCGACGACGAACTCGCGATCGCCGCGCAGACCCATCGTGTAGAGCTTGCCGTTCGCCACGGAAAAAGAGGAATAACCGCGCCCTGCGCCCGTCGCTTTCCAGGCGAGTGGCGGTCCACCTTCGGGCCATTGTTTCAACAGCCCCGTCTCTTTCGAGATGCCGTCACGATTTGGACCACGCCACTGCGGCCAGTTGGCGGTCGTCGGGGCAACTTGAGACACCGCTTGTTGGGCCAGAGCACACAGCGCCACCGCTGCAAGCAATAAAATCCGCATGCTTCTCATTCTGATCTCCTCGTTTAGAAAACCAAGAAATTGTAGGGAGACACGAACAGGTTCTGTTTACGACGCCGGTTTGAAGTAAAGCACCAAACCACCGCCGAGTGCGGCCAGAACAAAGCCGAGATAGAGCAACGGATTAGGCGAAGTCCTCGGTGGATGAAGCCACATCGAATACAACACGTTGACGAGCGGCGCTCCCGCAAACACAAGCGGCATCACGTACGTCGGCAACCCCCCCGAGCGAAACGCAAAAATGATACAAACAGCCCCTATCGCGCCCAACGCGCCTGCGACGGTCGCGCCTATGGAGCCTTTCATCGTGAACCCGCTGAGTTCACCCTGGTAAGAAAGACTGATTAACGGCACCAGTACACCAATCAGAAAGTACGCGACACCCACACAAAGCAGCGCGCGCATCGGGCTACCGAGCTCTGTCTGGCCGCGATGCAGTGCCGGACCATACAATCCCCAGGAGAGCGCGGCGCCGAGAGCAAAAAGGATCCAGACCATTTGGACCTCCGACCTAAAAGTAGTTTCCTCGCAACGGCGCAAAGGCGCAAAGAAGATCGAATTTACTCTGCGCCTTTGCGCCTTTGCGAGGTTATTCGACTGAAACTAAGTAGAGACTTTCTCCGTAATCTCTTCATCTTTGCCGGCATTCTAACATCAGTGGCTTAGACAGAATAGAACCGTTTTTGCTAAGGTCTGCCAGCGCACGGGCCCAATCCAAAATCTCGAACGAGGAGCATCCAAAATCTTGAAGTTTCAGTTCCGAACCCTCTTGCTTGTTCTGCCTGTTTTAGCGTCTGTCACCATCAACGCTCAAACGCATCGCGCTTCGCTCCGAGGAACCATCTACGACGAAAACCAGGCAGCCGTTCCCGGCGCGACGATCAATTTGAAGAGCATTGAGACCGGCGAGGTTCGAACTACGACGAGCGGCAGCTCCGGCGAGTATGCCATCTCGTCTATCCTTCCGGGCGCGTATGAACTGGAAGTTGAGAAAACAGGGTTCGCCAGGCCGAGCCAGCGACTCGATCTCCTCGTCAATGAAGAGCGACGTCACGACGTAACACTGCGTGTTAGCTCGTTGACGCCGGCTCCGATCGAATCGACATTCGAAGCTAACCTGAAAAAGGAATCTGCATCGCTCGGCACGGTTGTCGAGAATCGTCAAATTACCGGGCTGCCGCTTGATGGTCGAAACTTTTACGAGTTGAGCCTGCTGGTGCCGGGTGCGGTTCCGCCGGCGCCGGGTTCGTCCGGATCTGCTCGTGGTGACTTCGCGTTCAGCGTCAACGGCGCGCGCGAAGATGCAAACAATTTCCTGCTCGACGGTGTTTACAACATCGATCCGAAACTCAACACGTTCGGCGTCCGGCCTTCAGTCGACGCTATTCGTGAATTTGAAATGCTCACGAGCACTTACGACGCTTCGTTTGGTCGCAATCCAGGCGCGCAGGTAAACGTCGTTCTCAACTCCGGTTCAAACGACTTTCACGGGTCGCTGTTCGAGTTTCACCGCAACGCAGCACTTGATGCGCGAAACTTCTTCGCGCCGGCTTCGGAACCGAAACCGAAGTACCTCCGCAACCAGTTCGGCGGCGCAATCGGTGGTCCAATCCATCACGACCGGACGTTCTTTTTTGCTGACTACGAAGGCACACGGTCGCGTGAGGGTATTACGCGCCTGACGAATGTTCCCACGGCACTGGAGCGCGCCGGCAATTTCTCGGAGCTGCGGTTTGGAATACCGACGAATCCATTCACGGGCATGCCGTTCGACAATGCCACCATCCCAGGCTTTTTCATCAATCCGATTGGTCGTGCGATCGCCGACCTCTATCCATTACCAAACCGCAACGACCCGGTACAGAATTTCGTTTCTTCGCCGATATTACGCGACGACAACGACAGTTTTGACGTGCGTGTCGATCATCATCTGAACAGTGCGGCTGAGCTAACGTTCAGATACAGTTTTGGTGACCGCGATCTGTTCGAACCTTTTACGGGCGCAGCTTTTTCGTTGGTTCCGGGATTCGGCGACACGGTGAAACGCCGTAGTCAAAACGCGATGGGTGCGTTGACCTGGATACTGACGCCGAATCTGGTTAACGAGAGTCGAGTCGCTTTTAGTCGTGTGGCTGGTTCGGTAACGCAGGAAGCAAGTGTTCTCAATTCCGACGTCGGTCTGCCGACGATTTCACCGCGAGAGCGCGATTTAGGTCTCAGCTTCATCACCATCACGGGTTTTTCGCCGTTGGGAGATGAGGGAAACAATCCACAACACAGTGTGACGAATGTCTACCAGTTTCTGAATAACTCGAGTTACGTTCGCGGTAATCACCTGATCAAATTCGGCGCAGATCTGCGCTTCTCGCAGCAAAACGCATTTCGCGATGTCGAGTCGCGCGGGCGCCTTCAGTTTTCACCATTTCTCACGCTGACGAACAATGCTCTCGCGGATCTCCTGCTTGGTTTCCCGCTCCTGACCAGCGTCGCGCGCGTGGATAATCCACAGCAGATTCGGACCGAGAGTTACAACTTTTTCGTTAACGACAGCTATCGCGTGACGCCTCGACTCACGCTCACCGGTGGTTTGCGTTATGAATACAACTCACCGCCGGTCGACGCCGAAGATCGCGCAAACATCTACGATGTCGCAACGCGGAGTCTTGTTGCGGTAGGAACGAACGGCGTTCCGCGCAGCGGCTTTGACGCCGATAAAAATAACTTCGCGCCGCGCGTCGGATTTGCCTGGACGCTTGGCGATGATGGTGCAACAGTGCTTCGCGGTGGTTATGGTGTCTATTACGACCAGTCGCCGCTCGCACCGGCTGAAGCCCTTTACTTCAACTCGCCGTTTTTCGATAACAACATCTTCTTCCCGTTACAGGGCCTGCCACTCACGGTAGACAATCCGTTTCCGGCGTTCTTTCCATTCGCATTGCCTGATTCCGCCTTGGCAATTCAGCGCGACCTGCGCACCGGCTACATGCAGCATTGGAACTTCAACGTTCAGCGACAGGTTGGAAGCAAAGGTGTGCTTGAAGTCGCGTATGTCGGCTCGAAGGGAACGAAACTGTTGACGGCCCGCGATATAAACCAGCCGCAACCAGGCGTGTTGCCGCCGGGACTGCCGTTTGTGCCGCGACCCGATCCACGTTTCGACGATATCGACCTGCTCGAGTCGCGCGCGAATTCCAACTACAACGCACTCCAGGCGCGCTTTCAGCAACGGCTGTCAAAAGGGTTTACGGCGCTCGCGTCTTACACTTGGTCCAAGTCGATCGACGACGCTTCAAACTTCTTCAGCAGCGCAGGCGATCCGAACTTCCCGCAGAACAGTTACAACGTCGCCGCTGAGCGTGGGCGTTCGAATTTTGATGTGCGGCATCGATTGTCTGTCAGTTACTCGTATGCGCTGCCGTTTGGAAAAGGCCAGCAAGGTTGGACGTCTACTCTGTTAACGGGGTGGGAAACGTACGGCATCGTGACGCTGCAATCGGGACGTCCATTCACAGTCGCGCTGCTTTCCGAGATCGATAACAGCGGAACAGGGCGCTCGATTCTCGGCTTTGGTGCCAACGATCGTCCGAACCTCGTGGGAAACCCGGAGCTGTCGTCAAGGACGCCGGAACAGTGGTTCAACACAGCGGCGTTTGCGTTCCCTGCTCCGGGGACGTTTGGAAATGCGGGAAGAAATATTCTCGATGGTCCAGGATTTCAGAATGTGAATGCGTCGCTGGTGAAGAACACGGCGTTGTCAGAGAGGTTTAATTTGCAATTCCGCGCAGAGGCTTTCAACCTCTTCAATCATCCGAACTTCAACTTGCCGGACAACTTCTTCCCCTCGCTGACGTTCGGACGGATCACGTCAGCACGCGATCCGCGACATATTCAGTTTGGGTTGAAGCTTTTGTTCTAAAAGAAACTTAGACAGGATTTACATGATTTTTTTCAGGATTAACATGTAAATCCTATCCTAATCCTGTTAATCCTGTAAGACGCGATCGTCGAAGGAAAGGTATTTAGCCGATAACAGAAGATCTGATTCCTCAGGTGTCGGAGCCTGGGCAACCATCGAGCCGTCGACCTGCTCGTATAACGGCGGTGGGATCTCGGCGAACTCCGACATTGGTCCATATACCGAATCCACACCTTCCTTGAACACGTCGCCGATCAGCAGATTGATGATGTGTACACGCTCGTCAGGATACTTGCGCAGAAATCCCGCGAAGCTGAAACCGTCGTTGTAGAACGCATAGACCAACTTGCGCATCGACTCGATGCCACGATCGAGTTTCGCCTGGTACTGACCGAGCCGCGCCGCGGAAAAGTCGTTGTGATTGAAAGCATCGTGAATGGCATCAGCCGCTAGTTCGGCCATCTTCAGGGCAAGGAGCACTCCCGAAGAGTAGATCGGATCGAGAAAACCGTATGCATCGCCGATGATGATGAAACCGTTTCCCGAGTTGTGCTTGGAACGATACGAATAGTCGAGAATCGAATAAATCTTGTCGACGCGCTCGCTTCCTTCGACTCGCCGCCGGCACGGTTCACACTTCTCGATCTCTTCGTTCAGGATCTTCGCCAGATCCTGGCCTCGACCCTTCAGCAGGTAATCCGGATCGGCAACGATGCCGACACTCGTGACGTCGTTTTCAAGTGGGATATACCAGAACCAGCCACCACTACCGGGCTGCGTGCGCAGCACGAGCGTTGCACCACCATTGAGATCCGGCTCGCGATGTGCGCCTTTGAAGTAAGAATACAACACGGCCTTCTTGAGTTTCGGATCGCGCACGCGCCAGCGGAACTTGTTCGAAAGCATCGCCAATTGTCCGGTCGCATCGACAACGACGTTCGCGTAAAACTTTTCGCGCGTGCCGTCCTGCATCTGCACCTCGACACCAACCGCGCGATCTCCTTCAAACAGCACCTGCTTCACCAGCACTCCCTGGTGTACAGTCGCACCCTGCTCCGCAGCGTGGTTGATCAACATGTGATCGAATTCTGAGCGCGTGACCTGCCACGTGACGGCACTCTCGTGATGCACCGCCTCGAAGAAATAGAACGGCCGCGATTCCTTCCCCGCAGGATTTGCAAACTGCACGCTGTACTTGCGGACGAACGGACTCTCCCTCAGCTTCTCGAGCAAGCCGAGACGCCGGAACGTCCAGTACGTATCGGTCATCAACGATTCACCAATGTGGTGACGCGGAAAAATCTCTTTCTCAAACAGGATTACACTGCGACCCTCGCGGGCCAGCATGCCGGCAATGGAACTTCCTGCTGGTCCACCACCCATTACTATGACGTCGTAATTATTTGTGTTCATGCGTACCGTACAGTCCTGAGTTCAGGTTCGAAAAAATCGAGTAGAAAGTGATCGACTCTCAGAAGGCCGTCACGAGTCAGCGAGATCGTGCCGTTATCGCGATGGAGCAAACTCTTGTTTTGCAGATCGTCGTAGACGGGTTGAAATTCTTTCCAAACGTCGACGCCAAACTTCTTCTGAAAGTAACCGGTATCAAGCCATCCGGTCTTTAACTGCAAGATCATCTCGCGAATAAGTCTCTGCTTCGGCGTCAGCGAAACAGCCCGCAACAGCGGCAGGCGATCTTCGTTAAGGATGCGCACGTACTCTTCAAAGTTGTGCGCATTCTGGAAATTGACGCCGCCAAAATGCGAAAAGGACGAGACGCCGATGCCAATCATGTCGCCGCCGTGCCAGAGCGCGTCCCTGTAAATGAAACGGCAGGTTTTCTTCTTCGTCGAAACGATGTCGGTGCCCGCAATTTCGTAGTCGTGCGCAAGAAATTGTTCGAACGCGTAATCGAGCCAGTGGCGTTTGGTGGCCCAGCCGGCGATCGGCGACGTAGCGCCCTTCTTCAGGATGTCCTGCGAGATGACGGTGTTGTAGGGCAGCTCCATCTGATAAATCGTCACGGAGTCTGGCTGTAAATCGATAGCCCGCTTAATCGCGTCCTTCCACTTCTCTTCCGTTTCGCCGATCATGCCGGCGATCAGATCGATGTTGATTTGCGGGAAGTCGACTTCACGCGCCCACTGATAGGCACGATAAACTTCGGGTGAGAGATGAGCTCGTCCATTTAACGCGAGGATCTCGTCGTCGAAGTGTTCGATGCCGAGACTGAGACGCGTGACGCCGATCTCTTTGAGTGTTTGCAGTTTCGGTTTCTGTATCGTGCCAGGCTCACATTCGAACGTAACCTCTTCCGCGTTTGCCCAGCTCACGTGACGATTCAAACCGTCGACGAGATAGCGCAACTGCTTCTCACTCACGTATGAAGGCGTGCCGCCGCCGAAGTATGCAAACCGGAGTTGCCGCCCCTGAAACGCGGGCATGCGGCTGTAGATCTCGTTCTCCTTGATGAGAGCATCGAGATAGACCTCAATCTCCGACGCATTCTTGTCTGTGTAGACTTTGAAGTAACAGAAGAGGCAGCGCTTCCGGCAGAACGGGATGTGGATGTACAGACCTAACGGATCGTCGACTCGCGGCGGCTGGTTGAGAGCGTCGACGGCGTCCGAAACAAACTCCGACCGCCACTGGGAGAAAGGCGGGTAATTCGAGACAAAATAATTCCCTACGTCGGTTCGGGTCTGTGCAATGTCTACCGTCATGGAATTAAGCAAATTAGCATCGTCATCAGGGTTTGCCAATTGACCATTTCGTATGAACCATTTGGTGTATATGCAGCCCGACTCTTCTCTGCGGCCCTCTGCGTATCTCTGCGTGCTCTGCGTTGAAATACCTTTTAACGCAGAGATCGCGGAGATACGCAGAGGGCCGCTGAGAAAAAGTTGCGCGGTTTAGCAGGACCGTTGTATAGAGTGTCGATGCCCCCAGCGCGACGATTCGGTTTTTTGGATTATCTACCGTATTTCCTATTGATCCTGGTCTTCGTGGGTGGCGTTTGGCTGATCCTCCAGGCCGGCGCAACGTTGGGTCCCGCCGGTCCAACTCAACTGACACCATCTTCGGCGATCGCGCCGCCGTCCTTCCGCGGAGTTCTGTCGGAGAACTTCAGAACGCCGCTGAGCATTCTACTCACGCAGATCATCGTCATCCTCGCGATGGCCGGCTTGTTTCGCAGGTTGTTCCGCCGGCTTGGTCAACCGCCAGTCATGGGTGAGATGGTTGCGGGGATCGTGATGGGTCCTTCCGTGTTGGGACTGATCTATCCGCAGGCGGTGGCATTCCTGTTCCCCGCGTCTTCGATGGAAACGCTGCGACAGCTCAGCCAGATCGGCGTCGTGCTTTTCATGTTCATCGTCGGAATGGAGTTGAACGTGAGGCAGGTGCGAGAAAAAGGATCGGCTGCGGTGATGATCAGTCATGCGAGTATCATCCTGCCGTTTTTGCTCGGCACTGCCCTCTCACTTTTTCTTTATCGAGATCTTGCGCCGGCAGGAACCTCTTTCAACGCATTTGCGTTATTCATCGGGGTTGCGATGAGCATCACGGCTTTCCCCGTGCTGGCCCGGATTCTGGAAGACCGAGGACTCACGCAAACGCAACTCGGCTCAATCGCAATTACGTGCGCTGCCGTCGACGACGTAACAGCATGGTGCATCCTGGCGCTGGTCATCGCGCTGGTGAAACAAACAGGAATCGAAGTCTCCGCGATCACAATCGTCTTAACACTGATTTTTGCAGGGTTGATGATTTTTTTGGTGCGGCCGCAATTGGGTCGCGTCGTCAAGGATCCAGATTCGCAGTTACACAGACGCCGTTTGATTCCGGTTATCCTGGCTTTCGTCTTTGTTTGCGCGCTGATCACGGAGACGATCGGGATTCACGCGCTGTTCGGAGCTTTCGTGGCCGGCGTGGTCATGCCGCCGTCAACCGAATTCAGGATCTTTCTCAAAGACAAGCTCGAGGCGTTCGGTTCTTACGCACTGCTGCCGCTGTTCTTTGCGTTTACGGGATTACGCACGCAGATCGGGCTGCTGAACGAGTGGCAGGACTGGGCGGTGTGCGCCGTTATAATCCTGGTCGCGATCGCGGGCAAGCTCGGCGGCAGCATGTTGATGGGTCGTTGGACGGGAATGAACTGGTCTGATTCGTTTTCGATTGGCGTACTGATGAACACGAGGGGATTAGTTGAGCTGGTCGTGCTGAATATCGGTTATGATCTCGGCATCCTTTCGGGTCGTATCTTCGCAATGATGGTTTTGATGGCACTCGTCACGACGTTTATGACGGGACCGCTTCTTTCGCTGGTGAGGAGGAGATGACATGGCAAAAAAGATCTTGATATGTGTGGCGACGATGATCGTGCTGTCAGTAATCGCGCTGGCGGCGACGAAACCAAACTTCAGTGGCACCTGGAATCTGGATCGCGGACGTAGTTACGGACTTCCCGGAAACATGAACCAGATCCTCACCATTACGCACAAAGAAGATCAGCTTGACCTGGAAACGAAAATCATCCAACCGGGCAACGAGCGTGTTGTGAAAGACACGTACTATCTCGACGGCAAGGAACACGAGTTCACACCGCAGGCGCCACCGAACCAGACACCGCCAAAAGGAAAACGCACCGTCAACTGGTTGCCTGAAGACAAGGGACTGACGATAACGGAAGTTACTACGGCTGAAACGCCGAAGGGACCGGTTACAACGCAGGTCGTTCGGAAGTGGACCATCTCCGCTCAGGGCGAGTTAGTCATCGACATGTACATCGATGGTCCAAACGGCTCTTTCGAGGCGAAAAGGATCTTTACTAAAAGTTAGACCACAAAAAGGCACAAAAGTAACACAAAAGGGGGTTTCTGACTAATCAGTAATAGTCTCTTCTTTTGTGCCTTTTTGTGACTTTCTTTGTGCCTTTTGTGGCTCTACTTGGCAGAGATGTCGTATGCCGCCATCTCATTCGAGTTACGCACCAACAGCCGCCCATCCGCGATCGCGGGATAATTCCACGTCTGGCCCTTGAGCGCTTCAAACCGCGCGACCTCGTTGTACCCGTCGGGCGTCGCCTTAACCAGCGCGACCTCACCTTTATCGCTGGTCACGATCAAGTGGTCACCTGCGAGCAGGACCTGGCCGTAACCATAGCGGCCATCTTTCCATTTGCGGTCGCCGGTCTTCACGTCCAAACAAGTGAGAATGCCTTCGTCGAGGCCGTAAACGTAACCATTGTAAAAAACTGAGCTGTTGAACTTGTTCTTCATCAACACGTTTTCCCAGATCGTCGTCGCCGTATAACTGTTGCCGCTGCCTTTAACTTCCACGAGCGCAGCGCCTTTTCCATAGCCTGACGAAATGAAGAAACGATTCTGATCGACGACGATGGGTTGCGAGACATTAATGCCACCGTTTGTGTCCCACACATAACTCCACAGGAGTGCTCCACTCTCCGGAACCAGACCTACAACACGCGACGAAGTGACGACGACGACCTGGCGTCGACCTGCCAACTCGACGAGCATCGGTGAAACATACGCTTGCACGTCATTGAGCACTCTCCACACAGGCGCACCGGTCATCTTGTTGTACGCAACAACCGATTTGCCTGAAGTGCCTCCGGGCAGCACGATCACTTTGTCGTCGACGACGAGTGGTGAAGCGGCCATGGCCCACGGCAGGTTGCTGGCCTGATTGTCGGACAGAATGTTCTTACCCCAGAGCACCGAACCATTCTTAGCGTCGAGACATCGCAGCTCGCCGGTTGCGCCAAGCGCGTAGATGCGGCCCTGGTCCCAGGTCGGAGTCGCACGTGGACCATCGCCGGTCGAATCCTCGAAGTCGGCGTTCCATTTCTGCGTCCACAGCTCGCGACCGCTGCTTAGATCGTACGCTGCGACCACCTCTTCGCTGCGTCTTTGCTCAATCGTGTACGCATTGCCTTCGGCGACAACAAACGAAGCGTGTCCAACGCCGACGGGTTGTTTCCAAAGCATTGGAAGCCCGTTCGCAGGCCACTTTGTCGCGATGGGTGTCTCATCGTACTTGCCGTCGCGTCCTGGTCCGCGGAAGTTGGTCCAGTAATTTTTGGAAGTGGCAGGCGCAGCGGCTGCTTGCGATGGAGACGCGGCGACACTGGCTTGTGGCGAAGGAGTCGCTGCCGCGACCGGAGCGCTCGTCGGTGCAGTCTGAGCAGCTTGATTTTGCCGGTGCTTCTCGAGTTCTGCGTAATGAGCGTCTTGACTTGAACTGCAACCGGTGCCAACAAGAAGTACAAATGCAACCAAAATGATGGATCGCTCAAACATACACCACACCTCCTATCTCATTAGACGACAAAAGGCACAAAATACTTCAAATTATTTTGTGCCTCTTTGTGGCTCTGACGTGTGCCTTTTGTGGCCACTAGCTACCGATGCAATAGAGGTTCTTCTCGCCACGGATGAAAATGTGTCCGTCGGCAATTGCGGGCGATGCGTAAACAGCTTCACCAACAGAATTCGTGCCGAGGATTTCGTGCTTCGGACCTGCTTTGATCATGAACGTGTCGCCGTCCTCGCTGGTCATCAGTATCTTTCCTTCGAATGCCACTGGTGATGCCGTGAAGGTCGCGGGAATCGGAATTCGTCCGCCTTCGTATTTGACTTCGCCCGTCTTCGCGTCTAGGGCGGTGAGAATGCCGCGATCCGTTGTCAGATAGAGATAGTCGCCATAAAGAATCGGCGAAGGCACGTATGCTGTCCCTTTCTCATACTTCCACGGCACGTTCGGAGTACCGGTCAGATCGCCGTTCTGGCCGAGACGAATCGCATACGTGATCTTGGTCGGAAATCCTGCGACGAGGTAAGCCATTTCATTGTTTGCGACGGGCGAAGGAATCGCATTGCTCTCGAGCCCTTTGTGCCGCCAAAGCTCTTTGCCGGTCGCCGGGTCGTACGCGATGACGTTCTCTGTGCCGCTGGTAATCAACTCCGTGCGGGTTGCAGTGCGAACGAGCAGCGGCGTGCACCAACTCACCTGGATCTTTCGCGGCGTTTTCCAGACTTCTTTGCCCGTCTTCTTATCGAGTGCGATTATGAAAGACGCGGTTGCATTCTCCTCATCGGCTTGCACGATCACGAAATTGTCGTAGAGGATCGGCGATGTTGCTGCTCCCATGCCGAGAGTGCCGATGTTTCCGAGTTGTGCTTTCCACACGAGCTTGCCTTTGAAGTCGTACGCATAGAGACCTTCCGTTCCGAAGAATGCGTAGACCATCTTGCCGTCGGTGGCCGGCGTCGAAGCAGCATAGGAACTCTTCCGGTGACGATCGTCGTATGGCGTGCCTTCCCACGCGGTTTGCTGCCAAACGAGCTTGCCCGAATCGCGATCCAGGGCCATGACTTTGAAAGTGTGTTTCTTGTTGGCGCCGACGCTGTCCGGATGAATGAAATCCTTGCCGTCGATCTGGTGCTTCACTGCTTTTGCTCCCGGAACCTCGGCACCTTCCACGGCTGTCGTCAGGAAAATTCGGTTACCCCAAACGATGGGCGACGAGTGCGACCGGCCTTCAATCGGGGTTTTCCACTTGATGTTTTTCGTGGGACTCCATTCAGACGGAAGGTTTTTCTCATTGGAGATGCCGGAACCTTCCGGGCCTCGCCACTGCGGCCAGTTCCCTGCCGAGACGGTGCGCGCGACAAAACTGAGAGATCCCAGTGCCAGGGAGATCCCGACGATAAGAGTTAGGGCGATTCGTTTCACAGTAGTCTTTCCTTTTTTGTTTATTTATCCGTGACGTTCCGGTAGATCCGCAGGCTCATTTTGCGGATTTGTTGGTCGACGTGGCCGCTTCTCCAAACGCGTACAGATGCGAGATCGTGCGCACGATCAGGAGACCATCCGAGATTGCGGGCGTGGCCATCATGACTTCACCCACCGGATTCTTGGCAAGCAATTCGTACTTCGGCCCGGCCTTGACGACAAACACGTCTCCGTCTTCACTCGAGAGATATATCTTTCCTTCTGAAGCGACAGGAGAAGCAGTGAACGCGCCACCCGTCCCGCCGAGGCGCTCCTGATAGACTCGCTCGCCTGTCGTGGCGTTGTAAGCCGTCAGCACACCCTGGTTCGAGCACGTGTAAAGCAGCTCGCCATAGACGAGCGGCGTCGGCATGTATGGACCACCACGCTGCTTACTCCACGCGATGAACTCATTCGAATCTTTTCCATCCTTCAGTGAAATATCACCATTAGCGCCAGGTCGAATCGCGTAGATCGGCTGGATCGGAGCGTAACCACTCGTAACAAAAATCAGATCGTGGGCCACGAAAGGCGTTGGCGTCGTGATTTCCGACATCGGCCCCAGTCGCCAGAGTTCCTTGCCAGTGGCGGGATCGTAACCACGAATGGCTTTTGGTCCGCTGGTGATCAATTCAGCGCGAGTCTTGCCTTCATAAACTGTCGGCGAACCCCACGAAGGGATCTCCTCGCGAGTAGTTTTCCAGACTTGTTTTCCGGTCTTGATGTCGTAGGCGGCGATGAAGGAGTTCTTTTGCAGGTCAGCCTGCACGATCACGAGGTTCTTATAGATGATTGGCGAACTGCCATACTCCCATTGGTAATCTGCGTCGTAGAACCATCCGGCATCGAGCACGCCGAGATCCTGTTTCCACTTGAGCTTGCCGTTGAGATCGTATGCGTAGAGACCGTTCGAGCCGAAATTTACGATTAGGTATTTTCCGTCGGTGACGGGTGTGGAATCGGCGTGAGTGGATTTCGGGTGACGCTTTACTTTGGGTATTCCCTGAAATGCAGTCTGCTCCCAAAGGATCTTGCCGGTTGCCTTATCGATCGCGTAGACCTTCCACGTGTGTGAAGGATCATCTTTAACGGGCGTGACGTCTCCGAAGAGTCCATATCGTGTTTCGTCTTTGGCGGCGCTGGTGATGGCGGTCGATACAAAAATTTTGTTACCCCACACGATGGGGCTTGAATGTGCGAGCCCGGGAATCGCGAGTTTCCAACGAACGTTTTCTGATTTTGCGGCGTCCCACTTTACCGGTTGCGCCTGCGCCTCGACCACGCCGGTCGCCCCTGGACCACGAAACTGCGGCCAGTTCTGTGCACGCGCCGTCGTAAAACTAACGCCAGTGAGAATAAAAGCAAGTATCAGTTGTTTCATGGATCTTCCTCTGCGATCTCTGCGTTCCTCTGCGATCTCTGCGTTAAAATGCGTAACAGTTCAGTTAACGCAGAGTTCGCAGAGGACCGCAGAGATCGCAGAGAAGAATTCAAATCATTGGCTTGCCTCTAAACGCTTCATTACGTTCGTGGTCTGACCCTGCTTGAACGTCATGCTGACCACCTTGCCGCCTTCGACGTTGAACTTAAACGTGATGCCGGCAAAAGCGAGCGGGCGGAATGTAGTGTTATCGAGGGCCATCAACAGTATTGGCTCGCGGGCAAAGCCTGCCACTAACAATTTACCCTCTTTCACCAATATCGTGCCCTCGGGGCCGGTCTCTCCCTTGTATTTTCCCGCGTACGACTGAAGTGTCGCAGCGTCAACTTCGAGCGGAGGCTGTGCACCAGCCTTCTTCAACAACTCGACAGTCGTCGCCTTCTTGGGATCGGCTGAGGCCAGGGCGAGTGCGGCGGTCAAGGCTTCGGGTTTGATTCCACCGCGGTCGAGTGCCAACTTCACATACTCCTCTTTGTCTTCACGGATGCCCGTCATCAACACATCCTCGGCTTCGTCGGCGCTCTTCTCGAGCAGTAGGCGCACAACGTCGGGGTGATTGTTATTGAGCGCCCAGCTCATGGCTGTTGACTGGTAAAAGGTATCCTTTACGTTCACGTCGGCGCCGCGGTCGAGCAGCACCTTGACTACGGCTGCATGACCGCGTTCAGCAGCCTTGAAAAGAGCCGTCGAGCCGTAACGAAACTTCGCGTTCACATCCGCGCCTTTATCGAGCAGCGCCGTAACCGCCGCAGCATCACCTTTGCGAACAGCTTCGAAGAGCTGATCGTTCAACGCCTGTTTCGAATTGGCAGGGTCCTGTGGAAGAAGCAGAGCTACAAGTGATAAGAGGAGGAGTTTATGCAGCATCGGTTTTCTCAGCTTTTGATGGATCTCGGAGCCTGCGACCGCAGACTTTATGCTGACACGTACTTCGCAGGTTTTTCCGAACCTGCTAGAATCACAAAAAATGTAAACGCAGCAACGTGAACTTACGTATTGTACATCCTTTAGGTTGCAAGCGCGCAGATACTTCTGATCCAGTTTTTCCGGATCAGAACCATCGATATCCAGTTTCATGCATAGGCCTCCAAAATGACTAAGCTTATATCCATTTTTCTGAACATCGGACTTGCGGTGTCGTTCGTCGCGGCGAACGATTGGGCTGAATGGCGTGGTCCCGCTCGTGACGGAATCTCGCCTGAGAAAAATCTCCCGGCGAAATGGTCCCCAACGGGCGACAATCTCGCGTGGAAAGCACCGTACGGTGGCCGGTCCGCTCCGATCGTGATGGGCGATCGCGTTTACCTGCAAAACATCGCCGGTAATCGCGAGACGGAACAGGAACGGATCATGTGCTTTAACGCCGACACGGGAAAACTTCTCTGGGAACATAAATTCAATGTTTACCTGAGCGACGTGCCGCCACATCGTGTCGGCTGGGCATCGCCCGTCGGCGATCCTTCAACCGGAAATGTTTACGTATTCGGAGTCGGCGGCACGCTGATCGGACTTAATCGCGATGGAAAAGTTCTGTGGGAGCGTTCGCTGGCGGAAGACTTTGGACTGTTGACGACGCATGGCGGCCGCACTGTCTCGCCAATCATCGACGGCGATCTCGTGATCGTTAGTGGTGTGACGGCTCAATGGGGTAAACACGCGGGCGCTGCACATCGATTCCTCGCTTTCGACAAAAAGAGCGGCGAGACAGTTTATGTAAGCGCGCCTGGCGGTCGCCCTTACGACACCACGTACGCGCCGCCGATCATTGCAAACGTTAACGGAACGCGTTTGCTGATTCAGGGAGCGAGCGATGGTGTGGTCCATGCGATCAAACCGCAAACAGGTGAACCGGTCTGGAAGTACGAGATCAGCAAGCGCGGCCTGAATACCGGCGCAGTCGTGAAGGACAACGTTGCCATCCTGACGCACAGCGAGGAGAACCTCGATTCAAGCGAGATGGGAATGATGGTCGCCGTCGATGCGACAGCGAAAGGACAGATCAAGAAGGAACAAGTGAAGTGGACCGTCTATGGCTGGCAGGGTGGATTTTCATCGCCGGTGCTCGACGGCGATCGGCTCTATCAGATCGACAACGGCGCCAATATCGCCGCTTTTGACGTAAACACAGGTAAGCAACTGTGGCTGAAAAATCTCGGAACGATCCAGAAAGCGTCGCCGGTGCTGGCGGATGGAAAGCTTTACGTCGGCACTGAAAACGGAAAATTCTACATCCTGAAGCCGAGTGCGACCGGAGTTGAGATTCTGAGCGAGAACCAATTGGGCACAGAGGCCCAACCGGAAGCCATCATCGGCTCGGCGGCGGTCTCGAACGGTCGCGTGTTTTTCGCCAGTGATTCAGCGCTTTACTGTATCGGAAAGAAAGCGAGAAGCTCTTCGCATTCAGAACGGTCATCGGTGGCGGCGGTTGGCAGCAATGTCAGTTCGAATCCCGCAACGTTCGTGCAGGTAGTCCCAACCGAACTAATTCTCAAACCCGGCGACAAAGTAAACTTTCGTGCGAGATTGTTTGACGAGCAGGGAAACTTCATTCGCGAAGAGACTACTGCGAACTGGTCACTCGACCAACTAAAAGGCACGGTCGATAACGGACACTTCACTGCTGCGAGCGACGCCGTCGCGCAGGCGGGACTGGTGAAAGCCACGGTCGGCGACATCAGTGGAACCGCAAGCGTGCGCGTCTTTCCTCCGCTGCCATGGAGCGACACGTTCGATTCGTTTGCACCCAGTGCGCTTCCGCCAACGTGGGTCAACGTAGCGACAAAGTTTAATGTGCAGGAACTGGAGGGAAACAAGGTTCTTGCTAAATTAACCACCGGCTCGTCATTGCAGAGCCGCGCTCGCGCTTACATGGGGCCGTCAGACTGGTCCAACTATACGATTGAGTCCGACGTCCTGGCGCGAACGAAACGCCGGCAGCAGGGCGACGCGGGCGTGATTGCTCAACGTTACATCTTGACTCTTTACGGCAATAGCCAGATGCTGCATCTCGAACCGTGGCAACCGGAAATTGCCCGGACAAAAACAATGCCGTTTGCATGGAAGCCCGACACCTGGTATCGCTTGAAACTGGAGGTCGCAAACCTGCCGGATGGAACGACGCGCGCGCGCGGAAAAGCGTGGCTTGCGAGTGAGCCGGAACCTGCCGCATGGATGATCGAACGGATTGACCCAATTCCCAACCGGCAGGGAGCCCCAGGCGTATTCGGTAATGGTCTAGCGGAACTCTTCTTCGACAACATAAAGGTGTACGCGAACAAATGAGATTTAAAAACATAAACTCCAACGCAATTCTTAATCGACGACTCGCCGTTTTCACCTGCGCGCTGCTCCTGCTGGGTGCCGCTGTGTACAGTCTCATGCCTGCTGCTTCGGCCTCCGATCCGGGTTCAGGCGATTGGCCCATGTGGGGCGGAACCCCCGATCGGAACATGGTCTCAAACATGAAAGGCCTGCCCACGACCTGGGACGTCAAGAGCAAGAAGAATGTGAAGTGGGTGGCCCAACTCGGCTCACAGACTTATGGCAACGCTGTTGTTGCTGGTGGAATGGTCTTTGTCGGAACAAACAACGAGGGCCTGCGGGATCCGAAAATCACCGGCGATAAGGGTGTCCTGATGGCGTTTCGCGAGTCGGATGGCGAGTTCATGTGGCAGATGGTCCACGACAAACTTGCGGCGGGTCGCGTAAATGATTGGCCGTACCAGGGTGTCGCGTCGTCGCCCCTCGTCGATGGCGATCGCGTGTACTACGTTTCGAATCGCGCGGAGCTGATGTGTCTCGATACGCAGGGCTTCCGCGATAAGGAAAATGATGGTCCAGTCACGGATGAAAAACTGACTGGCGACACCAACGCCGACGTCGTTTGGCGTTTTGACATGATAGAGGAAGTCGGGTCTCTGCCACACAACCTTGCGAACTCGTCACCCGTCATTTACGGCGATCTGATTTTTGTCAGCACTTCTAACGGACAGGACGAGAGTCACGTCAACATCCCTTCACCAAAAGCGCCCGCGATCATCGCGGTCAATAAGAAAACCGGCAAGCTCGTTTGGGAAGACAATTCGGTTTTCGACAAGATCCTGCACGGTCAGTGGTCCTCGCCTACAGTGGGAACGATCGGTGGAGTGGTCCAGCTTGTTCATGGGCAGGGCGATGGTTGGATTCGTGGATACGAAGCTTTGACCGGAAAGAAGCTCTGGGAGTTTGATACCAATCCGAAGGACTCCGTCTGGCCCAAAACACGCAACGAGCTCATCAGCACACCTGTCATCTACGAAGACCGCGTTTACATCGCGAACGGTCAGGATCCGGAACACGGCGAAGGCGTCGGACACATGTACTGCATCGACGCCACCAAGCGTGGTGACATCACCAAGACCGGCCTGGTCTGGCACTACGACAAGATTCGGCGTTCGATTTCTACGCCGGCGATCAAAGATGGGGTCGTTTACGAAGCGGATTTCAGCGGTTTCCTGCACGCGCTTGACGCGAAGACGGGCCAGGTTTACTGGACGCACGATCTTTTCGCTGCCGTATGGGGATCGCCGATGCTGATCGACGGCAAGGTCTATCTCGGCGATGAAGACGGCGACGTGGTCATCCTTCAGGAGGGTAAAACAAAGAAGGTGCTTGGCGAAATAAATATGGGCAGCTCCGTTTACTCGACTCCTGTGCCGGCCAACGGAGTGCTCTTCATTTCCAACCGCAATCAACTCTACGCATTGGCGGACGCTACGACATCCAAATCAACCGCACGTAGATGAGGTCTTTCGACTTTCAACCTCGTACTCGCGTGGTGTTTGGCGCAGGCGTAATCGACCGTCTCGGCGAACTCGCGCGCGAATTGAACTTCGAGCGCACGCTGCTCGTCGCCGATCATGGTCTGCTTGCTTCAGGGCACGTCGACGAAGCAGTTGGACCACTGCAAAAAGCGGGTGTCGAGGTGTTTCGTTTTCATGACTTCGAAGTCAATCCCGACACGCGGATGATCGAAGCGGGCACTGCTTTTGTTTCGTCATTGAAAATCGATTCTGTCATCGGACTCGGCGGCGGCAGTTCTATGGATTGCGCGAAAGGCATCAACTTCCTCCTCACCAACGGCGGTCGCATGTCTGACTATCGAGGCTACGGCAAGGCAACTAAGCCGATGTTGCCGATGATCGCCATCCCGACGACTGCCGGTACGGGAAGCGAAGCGCAGAGTTACGCGTTGATCTCAGAAGCTGAAAGCCACGTCAAAATGGCGTGTGGCGATCCGAAAGCCGCTTTCCGAGTCGCACTACTCGATCCCGCGCTCACCGTCTCACAACCGCGAAGTATCACCGCAACGTCCGGCTTCGACGCGATTGCGCACGCAGTCGAAACCTTCGTCACGACAAAACGTACGCAGCTATCCGAGATCTTTTCGCGCGAAGCGTGGCGACTGCTCGAGCCGAACTACGAACGCGTTCTCAACGAACCAAACAATCTCGAAGCACGTGGCGCGATGCAGTTGGGCGCGTTCTACGCCGGCGTCGCGATCGAGAATTCGATGCTGGGAGCAACACACGCCTGTGCCAACCCGCTGACGGCTCATTACGGAACCGCGCACGGCGCGGCAATCGCGATGTTGCTTCCTTCAGTGGTGCGTTGGAACGAGAGTGTCGCGGCGGACCAGTACGCGATGTTTCTCAACTGGTCCAGTGTTGGAGCGAAACGTAACGAAGTGTCGCCGACAGAAGCGCTCGCGCGAAGACTTGAAGAACTGGCAGACGCCGGCGGCCTGCGCACTAACCTGCGCACGGCGGGAGTCAAGGAGACTGACTTGAACGCGCTCGCGTCTGAAGCGGCTGACCAATGGACCGGAACATTCAATCCGAGACCTTTCAACAAAGAAGGAGCGATCGAAGTCTACCAATGCGTGTATTGAAGATATTGCTGTTGATCCTCAGCCTGGCTGTCGTCGCGATGGCGCAGGACACGCCGGGAGACAATTGGTCTCAATTCCGGGGGAACCTCAGTTTGACTGGTGTCTCGCTGTCGAATGTTCCAGCTTCACTCAAACCACTTTGGACGTATGAAGCGGGCGAGACGATCGAGTCTTCAGCGGCGATCGTTGGTGGGACTGTTTTTATCGGGTCACAGAAAGGTGAACTCGTCGCACTCAGTCTCGAGAATGGATCGGTTTATTGGAAATTCGAGACCGGAAACCCGATCGGCGAGTCGTCGCCGGCGTACGGCAATGGCGTGGTTTACGTCGGTGATCTGGGAGGCTGGTTGAATGCCCTGAGCGCGTCTGACGGTAAAAAGTTGTGGGCGTTCAAAGCCGGTGGCGAGATCAAGTCATCGCCGGTTGTCGTCGGCGATCGGGTTTTGATCGGCTCTTACGACGAAACGCTTTATTGCCTCTCGGCGCGCGATGGTTCGGTGCGCTGGAAATTCAAGACGAATGGACCAGTGCATACGACGCCGAGTATTGCGGACGGCGTGGCCTTCATCGCTGGATGCGACCAACTGTTTCGCGCGATTCGAATTTCGGACGGCAAAGAGATGTTCAATGTGCCGTCTGGAGATTACACGGCCGCATCGCCGGCGCTGCGAGGGGGCGTAGCATATTACGGGACGTTCGGTAATGAAGTGTTGGGTGTCAATCTTCAGCAAAAGCAGGTTATTTGGCACTACGAGCACCCGCAACGGAAATTTCCGTTCTATTCGTCCGCGGCGGTGACGTCTACGCGAGTCGTAGTTGGCGGGCGCGACAAGATGGTCCATGCATTAACGCCTGCGGGAAAACTCGTCTGGACTTTCGCGACTCGGGCGCGCGTGGAGTCGTCGCCCGCGATTGCGGGAGATCGAGTGTATGTGGGTTCGAACGATGGGCGTTTCTACGTTTTGAATCTGAACGACGGCACGAAGCTTTGGGAATTTGACGCGGGCGCTCCGCTGTCGGCGTCACCGGCGATTGCCAACGGGCGTATCGTGATCGGATCACAGGACGGGCGCCTGTATTGCTTCGGTTAAGTCTTTTAGACAGGATTTACAAGATTTTTTCAGGATTAATCTTGGAAAAATCCTGTAAATCCTGTCAAAACTTCACTTCAAAACAGCGACGGCTTCGATCTCGATGCGAGCGTCGCGAGGCAGGCGCGCCACCTGGACGGTCGTGCGTGCGGGAGGATCGCCTTTGAATTGCTGGCGATAGAGGTTGTTCATCGCGTCGTAGTCGTTCATGTCCGCCAGAAACACCGTCGCCTTCACGATGTTATCAACGCTGCTTCCCGATGCTTCCAGCACTCCTGTGAGATTCTTAAAGACCTGCTGAAACTGTGCTTCGAAACCACCTTCGGGAAACTTCCCCGTCTTTGGATCCAATCCGATCTGTCCGGAAGTGAAGACCAGATCGCCGGTGACGATCGCTGGCGTGAATAGTCCGTTCGGAGGTCCCGTCTTGACCGCTCGTCGCTTCCCGGACGCAGGCGCACTAGTCTGGCCCACAACATAAACACCAACGCAAGCGATCGCGACGAACGTCAGAATTAATCTCTTCATCGATCCCGACCTCCAAAATACCTCGCCACCGTGGTGGCGCTGGGTTTCTTCGTCATCAGAGACACGACAATCACCAACAACGCCGATATCAGAACCATCGGAACCACCGGCATGAAGCCGAAGACCGCCGTACCACCGGGAGTTCTCGACAAAACCTCGGCGCCTCCAGGCGCCCAGAGAATCGTCGCTGGTCCAGGTGCAGGCGCCGGTACCACTGCTTGCAAAATCGCGATAAAAGCTACAGACAGCGCGACCCAAATAGTCGCCGCCAGCGCGCCCCACTTGTTGCTGCCCCTCCAGAACAATGCCGCGATCAAGAGTGGTGACAAAGCCGCAAACCCTGAAAACCCGTACTGAATCGCGAGTTCAAAGATAGTTTCCGGCGCGCGCAATGCGACCGCGTAAGCAAACAGCGTGATCAGTACGATGAAAATGCGACCCGTCATCACCTGCACGGTCTCGCCAAAGCGCGACTTTCCGCCGTAGAAGGCGAAGACGTCCTCCGTAAACATGGTAGAGAGAGCGAGAATCTGCGAGTCACTTGCCATCACTGCGGCCATGATCCCCGCGCCGAGCAATCCCGCGAGCCACAGCGGCGCGTAGCGTTGCAGCAGCAGCATGATCACGTCGTCGCCCGCAGACTTTTCACGCAACTCATCGCGCGCTACGGGCTCCATCGTTCGTCCCTGAGTGGCCAGCACTCGCCGCGCTTCCTGTTTGGCGCGGATTTCCGGAATATCGGTGACGCGGTTTGCCATCACACCCAGAAACACGCACGGCAACCAGATCGCGAGTATGCAAAGCGGGTAGAAGATGACTGTCTTCTTGAAGTGGGCCATTTTCTCCGCCGTCAGACAAAAAATCAGGATGTGCGGAAATGCGATAGCTGACAGTGGAATGAACGTGTAACTGAAAAAGTAGTACGGCGATATCCGCTCGCGCGTAAGCAGAAACGACAACGGTGATGCCTTCAACGCTTGCGCCGAGGCGCCAAAACCTCCCATGCCGGCACCAATCACGATCAACGCAATCGCGCCGAAGGCAAGGAAGAGCACCGTTTGAAATGTGTTGACCCAGGCGGTGCCGCGCATCCCGCCGAAGAAGACATAACTCATGACAACCATCGCCACGATCGCGCCGCCAAACCAAAATGGGACCAGGCCGCCGCTGATCGCGTAGAGCGTTGTGCCGCCACCCATGATTCCGATGACGATGTAAGGAACCAGCAACACAGCCTGAACAACAAAGATGAGAGTCCCGATGTGGCTGCACTCCCAACGGTCTCTGAACATCTGCACCGGCGTCATGAAGCCGTACTTCTTACCGAGCGCCCACATGCGCGTTCCAATCAAAAAGATCGTCAACGGAATGACCAGGCCCGAAGACGAAGCCATCAAACCGAAGGTCACGATGCCATTATTGAACGCGTGACCTGACGATCCGAGGATCGCGAATGCGGTCATGTTCGTGCCGAACAGTGAAAAGAGAAACACGAATGGACCAAGCGACCGGCTGGCGAGAAAGTAGTCTTCGGCTTTTTCACGTCCGGCTCTGCGAAAAGCAAAAATGCCGATGTAGAGAACCACCGCGAGATAAAGGAAAACAACGATGGCAGGAATCAAGCGCTCCGGTCCTCCCTGGGATTCGCTTCTTCGAGCTCTTGTTCAAGGTGAGACGGCCAGGCGTACGTGACGAGTAGCCACATCAAGAGCGATGCCGCGATCGAGAACACTCCTTGATAGAAAAGTCCTATGGGGATGAACCCCGCAACCAGATAGGAACTCCGCCAGAACCAGATGTCCTGGTGAAGTATGTAGAGTGCGGCAACGGCAACAACGAGTAGGATTTTTTTCATTGTTGGAGGCCAGAAATTAGCAAGCCAGTTTGAGGAGTGTCAAGCTTTGGCCACGAAAAGGCACAAATGACTTCCTGTCACCGGTGTTCTTTTACGTGCTTTCTGGGTCCGACTCAGTGAGTTTCAGACATCCTGGGGCGCTGTCGAGAATGAGGAGGGATGATATGGTGACGCTTGATCATCCGGTCCAAAGTCTTTCGATCGACTGCGAGGATGCGCGCCGCCGCCTGCTTGTTTCCACCAGTGTGTTCGAGCACGCGGGCGACGTAGCGGCCCTCGATTTCCGAGAGTGGGACCCAGTCTTCAATTTGGGATTGATCCAGAGGAATTTGAGACTCCGCAGAGGCTTGCGCTGGCGGAAGAGTGTATTCAGGCTTCAACACAGGGCTCCTTTACTTCTAGATGTTCGATCACATAAAAAACGCGTGGCTGCGTTCCACAAGCTCTATCTCCAAGTGGTACGCAGCCGCGCGTCGTGGGTGAGGATGTTTGAGGTTGCTCCGCCATTTGTGATCCCCGGCCAAAAAACCTTTCAGAAGGGAAGGCAACCTCGCCCTGGTCGCCTCCCCTCTTCCACGCGCGAGGAGTTCACCCCGTTTTAGAAACGCGCCCGCCGCGTAGAATTCAATTACTGCCAATCATCAGCCCGTGCAAAGCGATTTCAGCAACACAGCCATGCTCTTTTGATGTGAGGTTGCCTAGGAGTTGGGCAATTGGAAAACTGCTCCATCAAGGGGCTATGTCAACGCCCTTGCAGGCTAAGCGGTCTCGAAAATCGGCGCAATGGGGAGAATCCTGACAAAGCATCAGTAAATTCCTGAGTTCATTCAACTTCTATGAGTCCGACGATGATCGCGTAACGTACGAGACCGGCAACGTCGTGGATGTCGAGGCGCTCCATCAACTGCGCACGATGTGTTTCGACCGTTTTGACACTGATTTCGAGAAGCTGTGCGATCTGTTTGGTAGTGCGGCCTTCGGCGATCAGGCGCAGGACTTCACGCTGGCGCGGGCTCAGGGTCGCGAGCAGATCCCGCTTTGTACCTTTGCCATATTCGAGCAGCGTCTTGCGCGAGGTTTCGGGCGAGATGTAGACCTCGCCGCGGATCACGGTTTCGATAGCCTGCTCGAGCTCTATACTCGCGGCGCTCTTCGGCAGGAACCCTGCGGCGCCTTCACGCAGAGCACGGATGGCATACTCGCCTGCGTCATGGACCGTCAACACGATCACCTTGATCTCGGGATACTTCTTCGTGATGTGGTCCAACACATCGAAGCCGCCGCCGTCCGGCATCGTGATGTCGAGCAGCATCAGATTTGGCTTGAGCTCTTTGACGAGTTCCAACGCCTCGCTGCCCTTGCCTGCCTCACCGACGACGACTACGCCTTCGATCTTTTCCACGAGCGCACGAATCCCTGCGCGTACGAGCGCGTGGTCGTCAGCGATTAGCACACGAATCGACTTCATTTGATTGCGTTGTCTTGTTTTTCTCAGTCGGATTCCCCGTCAGGTTACGTGAGCTTGAGAATTTAACAAAACACACCCATTGTACTGGTTTTCGCGACGGATCATTGCAGGATCTACCTGATCCAACAATCAGGAATTACCTGAGGGCGGGTGTAGCCACAAAGAGGCACAAAAAGGACAAACGTGGTCGCTTGATCAGCCTACTCCCGCGAAATTCTTATAACTTCACCAGCTTTGATTGTACGGAGCGCATCAAGTGCTTTCGGGGCCAGAATCTTTAAGTCGGAATATCTGTTCGATCTGCCGGCAAGTATGAGTATGGCAATGGAATGGGCAGCTATGTCCTGTTGAAATGGAAGATTCTGATCGACGGTAATCAAGACTTCAAATCGGCTACTCGCCTCGTTTAACAGTGCGTTGTCTTTCAGACCCTTTAACCAAGCCTGGTCTACAGTTCGGACTTCGTGTCCAGGAAAGTCGACTCTGAGCCGTTTCGGTATACATTCATCGAGCAGCAGTTTCATATTCGGTGAGGAGACGTTCGCGCATTAGCTCAATCACTCCCAGAGCTTGCTCGCGTTTTACTGTTGGAAAATCTGAGAGGAAGACGTCGAGACTATCGCCTGCTTTGAGATAATCGAAAAGATGGTTTATCGGAACGCGGGTGCCGGTGAAGACGGGTGTGCCGCTCATCTTTTCTGGATCGACTTCAATTAGATCGTTGACCTTCATTTCCAAACCAACTTACCGTCCGGCATTCTACCGTTTCTGCCGAAAAATCGATACTAAACAAGATCGCAGGGTAGCACGAATTGGCCGAGGTGGGGGCCGGGGTAGTTTTGCGTCGTGCGGAGTGCGAGGTCGAGCGCCTGGCGGGTGGATTCCGGGCGGATGACGGCGTCGACGAAACCACGTGCGGCAGCATATTTCGCATCGAGCTCCATGTCGTAAGTCTCGCGGACCTTGTCCATCTCCGCTGTCAATGCCGCGTCAGGAGACTCTCCGTTCTTCTTCAACTTCTCCAGTTGACTGCCGAACACCGCCTGCACCGCCGAGTCGCCCTCCATCACTCCCATTCGCCCCGTGGGCCAACTGAAAATGAAGTCCGGATCGAAGCCTTGTCCGGCCATCGCGTAATAACCTGCACCCGACGCGTGGTTCACGGTCAAAACGATCTTCGGAACAGTCGCGGTGGCCATTGCCTCGACGAACTTCGCGCCGGCACGAATGATTCCCGAGTGTTCGGCGTCTGGTCCAACCATGAATCCGGAAACATCCTGAACAAACAACAGCGGCGTTTTATGACGGTTGCACGTCTCGATGAAATACGCGACCTTCTCCGCGGATTCTGTGTAGACGATTCCACCAAACCTTGGCGGCTTGCCGCCGGGCATCCGCACCATGCCACGATGATTCGCAATCACACCGATCTGCATTCCGCAGATACGAGCATGTCCCGTGATCATTTCCTTCGCATAGTCAGCCTGGAACTCGTCGAGATGGCCACCGTCGAGCAAACACTCGAGCAACCTCCTGACGTCGTATGGCTGGCGGTGATCTTCGGGGATGATGTCGTAGAGTTCGTCGCCGGGCCGCAGTGCTTCTGAAGCTTCGACCGGAACGACCGCTGGTTTCGGTAACTCTGAAACAAACTCACGAATCTTGTCGATGCAAGTCTGGTCGTCGGCAACGCGGTAATGTGCGACTCCTGATAACTCGTTGTGAGTGCGCGCGCCCCCGAGGGTTTCGTTGTCGATCGTCTGTCCGGTCGCGCCCTTTACGAGGTTCGCGCCGCCGAGACCCATGAACGACGTTCCTTCAACCATGATGATGATGTCAGACAACGCGGGCAGGTACGCACCACCCGCGATGCATGGTCCCATCACGGCTGAGATCTGTGGGACCTTCAGATACCGGCGCATGATCGAGTTGTAATAGAAAATTCGCGAAGCACCGTATTGACCTGGAAACACTCCACCCTGATACGGCAGATTCACGCCGGCGGAATCGACCAGGTAGATGATCGGTACGCGCGAACGCATCGCGATCTCCTGTGCACGCAGAATCTTCTTGATCGTCTCTGGCCACCAGGAGCCGGCTTTGACTGTCGCATCGTTTGCAACGACAACGACTTCCCTGCCCTCGACGCGCCCAACAACTGTCACGACGCCGGCACCCGGCGCAGCCCCGTCATACTGGTCGTACGCCACGAGTAATCCGATCTCCTGCATGTAGGAGTCTTTGTCGAGCAGTAGCTCGATGCGCTCTCGTGCGGTGAGCTTGCCCTGCTGGTGTTGGCGATCGATCTTGTCTGTTCCGCCACCCTGACGGAGTCGTGTTTCGAGCTGATCGAGTTGAGCGGTGAGTTCGCGTAAGCGCGTGGGTTGTTTTGTTGCCGGGCCGCTATCAGACTTTTTCATAATGGAGCAAGCAAGCTATCACAAGCGCAGACCCGACGCTACCGCGTTTCGGTACTGACCTCATCTTCTGAGATTATGCTTGGATGAGGTCAGTACCGTAACGCGGTAGCGTCGGGTCAGCCTTAGCCATTACGCCAGATCAGACGAAGCAAGGTGTTGGCGTTTGTCCTCGCGGGAATGCCTTCGAAGATAGCCACACGTGAACCGTTCAACTCCATCACTACGCCGCCATTCGGAGTCTCACACGTGACGCGCTCGCCTCTCGCACTCTTCGATCTCGACTCCTTCGCCCCCGGATAACGCTTCGACGTTCGCTTCGCGTAAGCCTCAAAGAATTCCGTCGCATCGTCCGGCGTATCCCACGCGGTCAACTGAGCGACGAAAATCTCATCCGGCTTACCCGTCTCGTATATCGCAAACCGGTCGCCACCCCAACCAGCCGCAGCGTTCTTCGACTCAGTCGCGTCGTTCAGAAACTCGTCGAGGATCAAATAAAAACCCCACTCGCCGTTAACGTCGCTATCGATGCGCTTCCATGTTGGACCAAGAACAGCTTTGAACTCGGGCAGAGTGAGTTTCTGAGGCGCTTCGTAGTCGAAGTATTTTTCAGCGTGAAGGATCTGCTCAGTTGACTGCGGCAGTTTCGTAAACGCCTGCGAGACCATTCGCCAACCGCCGCGTTGATGGAGATGCGTGGCCCATGCAGAACCCTCTTCATACGGAAACATGAGTGATTCGCGCAACGCACGCGGCGCATTTTTGTACTCTTCGATAGAGATGTCCTGAGCGGCAATCGCACGCAAAGCGACTAGCGGATTCTTATACATGTAGAGCGTCATGAGCAGCGTCGCGTCGCCTTCAATCAATGCGTGCGCGGCAAGCTCAGAATCGGACTCTCCCCTGGGCCACTTCTCAAATCGCCTCAGGTTGAAGTGCTGATCCTGGAGCGCGTGCGTCAGTTCATGGGCCATGACCGGCTTCTGTCCTTCGAGCTCGATCCAATCCGCCAGATAAAACTCCTGTGCTTTTGGATCATAGTAGCCCGCGACCTGTTCGGTCAGCAGTTTGATCAGGAACGAACGATACTGAAACTCTTTCGGCGCCAGTCCAAACGCTTTCAATGAAACCTCTGCGGCGTGCATCTCGGCCGGTGTCGTATCCGCATCGAGGTTCTTCATGATCATGCGCTGAATCTCGTCGCGAGACTGCGCGCCACTCTTAACTTCCTTGAGAATCGACAGTTCTCGGAGCTCGCTCGTTTCTTTGAGTACGGCCGCTGTAGTCGAAATAATGGCTGCATTTCGGGCGGGAATGGCGGTCCCGGTTTGGGCATGCCCGGCTGGCAGGAAGCTGCCTGCAGCCAGGCACACCAGACTCAATAGGGCCAGGCCCGCGCTAATTTTCTTTGACATAATTGGCGTTCACTCTTATAGTCCGCTAAACGTTTACAGCTTAACTCGGAGTTCGTCCCCTTCTCGCTGATATGAGTTCGGAAGGCTTTGCTCAGATGACAAGCCCTGCCCCTGAAGATGTATTCGGCGTTTGGCACGAAACGTTGTTGCGCGTGCGTTATGCCGAAACTGACAAGATGGGCATAGTTTATTATGCCAACTATCTCGTCTGGTTCGAAATCGGGCGGACCGACTACTGCCGAGCGCGTGGATTTTCCTACAGAGATATGGAGGAAAATGAAGATGCTTTCCTCGTCGTGGCCGAAGCATATTGTCGCTACAAAGCTGCGGCTTACTACGACGACGAACTAATCGTTCGTACACACATTACGGAACTGCGTAAACGATCTCTTAGATTTGGATACGAAATTGTGCGCGCTTCGAATGGGCAAGTCGTTGCGGAAGGCGAAACAGGACACGTCGTCACTGATTCAAATGGCCGCGTTCGCTCGTTTCCTGAAGGATACGCGCAAAGATTGCTCGCTCCTCCTTTGATCAAATCTCATCCCGGCGCAATCGTGCCGAGTGAGACTGCACCAGAATAAATCTCGTCGGGCATATTTGCCCTGCTCTTCTTTTCTCGCCACAACTGATCGCTTCACGGTGTTTCAGATCCAGAGCCCCCAATTTCTTTGTAACTTTTTTCGACTTCGTTCGTTTTAACTTCAAGGCCGGTGCCGAACACCGGATACACTCAAAAGCCTCGCTGCTACTTGCGATAGCAACGAGGCTTGGATGACAACACAAGCTTGATCGCTCGGAAGCGCCAAAGCTGCATCGTCGACGCCCGCATCTTAGCGCACCTGGTGGACGAGCTTCAACCACGGAGGGTCTACCATGCGGCGTTATACAATCCTGTTAGCACTCGTCTCCCTGTTTCTTCCCCTCACGGTGTTTGCCCAGACACCTGAAGCGGCTATCAACCACTTCAAAAACGCAATCAAGAAATCCGGAGCCGGCGACCTCGACGGCGCGATCGAAGATTACACGCGAGCCATTACCTTGAGCTCCGGCTTCGGCACACGCAAGAAATCCGATAATGCCGTGGGACACTCTTTTACGGGAAGTGCCGATGCTCCGACCGGAGAGACCGAGGAAATCACTGTCGTCGATCCATTCACGGCGAATGCTTACAGCAATCGTGGTCTCGTGCGCTATCAGAAGGGTGACTACACCGGCGCAATGGAAGATTTCAATCGAGCACTGCGAATCAAACCTGGTCTCGCGCTGGCTTACCTGAATCGCGCCGCCGCGTTCAATGCAATGGGAGATCCCACTGCGGCGATGAAAGATCTCGATAAGGCGATCGCACTGGATAAAGATCTATTTCAGGCTTACAACAACCGCGGCATGCTCAACCTCGACGCAGGGAACCACAAGGCAGCGCTCGCAGATCTCAATCGCGCGATCGAGCTGACCGACAAAGTCGCTGACCCGTTCTATTACCGTGGTACCACACAACTCGCGTTAAAAAACTTCGACGCCGCTATCGCTGATTTCGATCGCGCCATCAAGCTGGACCCAAACTCAGCGTGGCCTTATCAGGGACGCGGCACCGCGTTGATGGCGAAGGGTGTGATGATGCGCGCGATGGACGACTTCAATCGTGCGCTTGAACTGAACCCGAAGATCGCGTGGGGCTATTTCAATCGCGGGTTGATATTTATATTTATGGGAGATGAGAAAAAGGCCCAGAACGAGTTTGCTGAATGTCTGAAATTGAAGCCCGAGCTGAAATCCGAAGTCGAACGACGCGCTACGCTGGCGCGGGCCTTGCACCGGATCGGGCAGCCGCTGGAATAGGTCTTTACTGCTCGTGGCTGAGGTTTAACCGCTGAATGTCTCTCGCCTGCCCTGTGGTCTCGTCAATGTCGATCACGGCCGCGCAGATGCGCACCTGACCAGTCGAGTGTTCTGCGCGCTTCGCTGTAACTGAAGTGAAGCGCGCAATGACGTCGGCCTTGTTCATTCCGATCACTCCAGCGTAACTTCCCGTCATTCCCAGATCGGTCAGATAGGCCGTACCGCCCGGAAGAATTCTTTCATCCGCGGTCTGCACGTGAGTGTGCGTGCCAACAACCACTGAAACACGACCATCGAGATGCCATCCCATCGCCACCTTCTCGGAGGTCGCTTCCGCATGCACGTCGACGATCCGAACCGTTGTTTGATTTGGCAATGATTCGAGCACGCCGTCGATGATGCGAAAAGGATCGTCAGAAGGGGGCATAAAAACCCGCCCCATGACATTCATGACTGCGACGTGCGATCCGTTTATTTCGCCGACCCAGTAACCATTGCCCGGAGTGGCAGGTGGATAGTTTGCGGGACGTATGAGTCGCGGCTGTTTGCGAATGTATTCAATCGCTTCTTTCTTGTCGAAAATGTGGTTGCCGGAAGTCATTACGTCGATGCCGGTGGAGAACAACTGCTCGCACAACTGTGGGGTGACGGAAAATCCGCCGGCGAGATTTTCTGCATTCATGATCGCGAGATCGATCTGGTGCTGCTCGCGCAGATCCTGGATGCGTTCGAGCACAGCCATACGCCCGGGCTTAGCAACCACATCTCCGATCATCAGGACTTTCATAATGTGCTGTTGAAATAAAAAAGGCCGCAAATCCTGAAGTTCTGGACTTGCGGTTTCTGGCAGGAGGGAGATCCGCGTTTGCCGTTCCGAAGCCGTAATTGAACCTGCATAGACAGGTGGGTGACCTCTTAATGTCGCAACCTCTGGCAGTTCTTAACGATGAAGAAATGCACTGGCTAGACGACCTCGGTCTCCCTAATCAACGGCGTTGGCTCAATCATCGTAACTCGGTGACGAACACCGCAGAACGTTTCCCTCCGCCGCCACGGATAGTAGCATAAATAGACGCAGAGAGGCACATAAAGCACAAAAAGAGATCTTTAAATGAGTTGATCTTACTTTTGTTCCTTATGGGCTTTTTTGTGGCTAAATTTCTTATCCGAGAGTGAGTTTGCCGGCGCCGCCTTGCTCGTTCTCGAGGCTCGTCCGGACTTTCAAGAGCCGGTCAAGCATTTCCGCACATTCCGCGCTGCGTGCGCCGAGTTGCGAGTCCGCCTGTTCGTGCATGTTTTTCAGCCGGTGGAGTTCATCTGCGATGTGGAGTGCGGCGAGGATCGCGACTTTCAACGAGTCGACGGTGAGCGTGCCGGAAGAGATCTCTCTCATACGGCTGTCGACGAATTCGGCGAGTTGAATTATATACTCCGTATCACCATCAGACCTGATGTTGTACGTCTGATTATAAATCTCAACTCGAATCGTAGGACTACTGGTACTTGCTTCCATACTTCCTTTGTTGATCATGCGACCGATCCCGGAACTCATCTGAGCTCCTCTACCATCTCGGGATCGAGAGCCGCAACAGCATCGAGCATGGCTTCGACTTTCATGCGAATGGTCTCACGTTCGGCGAGCAGCTTCTCGACCTGATTTTCGAGTCGCTCTTTTTCGTTGAGTACGCTGCCCATGTCGCGATGAATGAGTGCGAGTTCCTTTTCCAGATTCTCTTTTTCCTGGCGCAGCGTTTTCGTGAGTTCGATGGTCCGATAGATCTTATCCTCCAAGTGAGAAAACTTTTCCAAGCCTGACAGACCTACCATCAATTTAGCTCCCGAGCTGTTTGAGATGAAAAACGAAAATGATTATCCGCCTTCGCGCCTGCAAGCGCAAGACTCATTTCACAATCACGCGCGATTTATTTTTGTCAGCGCTGTTCGGCGGCGAATGCGTCGAGCAGAGCGGCAGTCAAACGCGCATGTCGCTCTTCAACCTCGTCGTCGCGCAGCGTGCGTTCGTCAGAGCGATACTCGAGACGAAGAGTCACAGAACGCTTCGACGACTGTATGTTTCCGCCTTCAAAAGTTCCGACCAACTTGACGCTGCGGCAATCAGCCACAGTTTGATTTCGCACCGCGCTGAATATCTCGTCGAGTGCGACGTTGCGATTCACCAGGAGAGAGAGATCGCGCACCACCGAAGGATAGCGCGGCAGAGGTGAATACTGGATGATCTTCGTAGGACCACTCAAAAGCGCAGACAGGTCTAACTCCAGCACGTAGACGGCTTGACGAAACTTGTACGCCGCGGCGACGTTCTCTGCCAGCCGGCCCATCGATCCGATATCTGTTCCATCAGCAAGCTTGATCCGGGCAGTTTGTCCGTCACGTAGATGACGGACCGAGCTCTGCGTGAACGACAACGGACTCAAGTTCATCCAATCGACGGCAGCTTCCAACGCGCCCTTCAGATCGAAAAAGTCGAGTTCGCGTTCGGGTTGGGCGCGGTTCTCTTCCAACGCGCCGCCGGTCGCAAGTATCGCGAGCGCTAATCTTTCCTGTGGTAATTCTTTATCGCTTAAACCCGAGAAAATACGGCCGATTTCGAACAAACGGACGTCTCGAGTGCCGTGATTCA
>DATNCH010000135.1:0-5332 GCA_035571655.1 Pyrinomonadaceae bacterium | reverse complement strand
CTCTGCGGCCCTCTGCGTATCTCTGCGTCCTCTGCGTTGAGGTAATTTTTAACGCAGAGGACGCAGAGATACGCAGAGAGCCGCAGAGGAAAGACGTGGAGATACAGATGATCAAAATTCTTATTGGAATATTAATTTGCGCCACCTCCGCATTGGCCCAGCAGATCGGCAATCCGACCGCACAGCAAGGCGTGATTCCCCCACGAGGAACTTTCGCCATTCGCAACGCTCGCATCGTCACCGTGAGTGGTGCGGACATCGAGAACGGCACAGTTGTGATTCGCGACGGCAGGATCGAAGCTGTCGGCGCGAACGTATCCGTTCCGGCTGGTGCGCAGACGATCGACGGCACCGGGCTCTCTGTTTACCCCGGAATGATCGACGCGGGCACAAACATGGGACTCGTAGAAGTCCCGCAGGGCGCGAACGGCACGGTCGACACTTCCGAAGTCGGCGAGTTCAACCCAAACGCGAAAGCGATTATCGCAGTCAATCCACACAGCGCTCACATCGCCGTCACCCGCGTCGAAGGCATAACAACCACTATGACTGCGCCCACTGGCGGATTAATCTCCGGCCAGGCCGCAGTGATCAATCTTCTCGGCACCGCTCCAAAAGAGATGGCAGTGGTTCCGCAGGCGGCGCTCGTCATCAACTATCCGCGCATCGGAGGCGGCGGTGGCGGAGGTTTCGGCCCTTCACAGCAGCAGGCAATAACGTCGGAAACGCTCGCAGCAAACGAGCGCGAACTCGATCAAGTTCGAAAAATGCTGCGCGACGCAGAAGCCTACGGCCGTTCGCAGGATGCTTACGCGAAAGACAACTCGTTGCCGCGTCCGGATCGCAATGTGGTTCTCGAACCGCTTGTTCCGTACGTTCGCGGTGAACAGCCGGTGATTTTCCGTGCGGAACGCGAAGCTGAAATTCGCGGCGTCATCCGGTTCGCGGAAGAGATGAAGCTGAAACCGATCATCCTCGGCGGAAACGATGCCTGGAAGGTCGCGAGCCTGCTGAAAGCGAAGAATGTTCCCGTGATTCTGACTGGAATTTTCTCGCTGCCGAGCCGTGAAGACGACGCGTACGACGCACTTTATGAACAACCGGCGAAACTTCTTCAGGCCGGAGTACGTTTTTGCATTTCCACCGGCGACGCGGGCGCAGAAGTCCGGAATCTAGCTCAATATGCAGGAATGGCGGCGGCTTACGGTCTTTCAAAGACCGATGCGCTGAAGTCAGTCACGCTCTATCCCGCTCAGATAATGAACGTTGGCGACCGTTTGGGTTCGATCGAGGCTGGAAAAATGGCAAATCTGGTCGTTACAGACGGCGATTTGCTCGAAATTCGCACCCGCATCCGATATTTGTTTATAGACGGCCGCCCGGTGGTGTTAACCAGTAGACACACAGAATTGAACGACGCATTCAAAAATCGGAAGTAATCTGTGTAATCCTTGGACAGTTCTAGGAGGATTTCCCTTGTTCATCAAAAAATTTTTAACCCTCTTCGCCGGCGTGTTGGTGCTCTCAACCTCGGCTTATTCACAAACCAAACTCTTGCGCTTTCCCGACATCCGGGGCGACCGCGTTGTCTTCACTTACGGCGGCGATCTCTGGACAGCGCCGTCCAGCGGCGGCTCCGCCGTGCGTTTAACTTCACACCCGGGCGTGGAGGTATTCGGGAAATTCTCTCCTGACGGAAAGTGGATCGCGTTCACAGGCCAGTACGATGGTGATGAACAGGTCTACGTCGTTCCCACGTCGGGCGGCGAACCACGACAACTGACGTTCTATCCGGCGCGCGGGCCTTTGGCGCCTCGCTGGGGCTGGGACAACCAGGTGTTTGGCTGGAGCAAAGACAGCAAGCGGATCTACTTCCGATCGCTTCGTGACTCGTGGTCGCTTCCGATTGCGCGACTGTTTTCAGTTTCCGTCGACGGTGGTCCAGCGACCGCCTTCCCGATGCCGACTGCCGGTTCAGGTGATTTGTCTCCGACCAACGACGAGATTGTTTACTCGCCACAGTCGCGCGATTTCAGATCGGAAAAACGTTACGGCGGCGGTCAGGCGAATCAACTTTACATCTTCAATCTGAAGAACAACTCAGCCAAACGCATTACCGAAGGCCCGAGAGCCACTCGCGACGCAATGTGGATTGGCGACACGATCTTCTTTAACTCGGATCGCGACGGGCACTTCAATCTTTACGCGTACAACATCTCGAACGGCAGGACCACGCAGGTCACGAGCAACCGGCCGTGGGACGTACGTTGGCCCAGCTCAGATAACGAAGGTCAGATTGTTTATGAGTTGAACGGCGAGCTTCAGGTGCTCGACGCGCGAAGCAGAAAGAGCACGGCGATTTCGATCAACGTTCCGGATGAAGGTAACTCACACAGGCCGAGTCGCGTCTCCGCGGCAAACCTGATCGAGTCAGTTGGTTTGAGTCCGAAGGGTGAGCGCGCCGTGTTTGCAGCGCGCGGCGATATCTTCAGTGCTCCGATTGAAAAAGGTCCAACGCGGAATCTAACCGAGTCGTCCGGCGCGCACGACAAGTGGCCCAGTTGGTCACCCGACGGTTCGCAGATCGCTTTTATCTCAGACAAGAGTGGTGAAGAAGAGCTGTACCTCGTACCGCAGGATGGTTCGAAGCCTGCCGAGCAGATCACCAGCGGCGGCTCCGCGATGCGTTACGCGCCCGAGTGGGCGCCTGACGGAAAACGAATCGCGTTCAGCGACAAAGACGGCAAGCTGTATGTGCTGACTGTTGCCGATCGCAAAATCCTACAAGTTACAGATGCGCCGCGCGGCCAGATTCGCGATTACACCTGGTCTCCACGTGGAAACTTCCTGGCTTTCACGATGGCCAGCGAGAATCAGTTTGCATCGGTGTTTATTTGGAGTGCGACTGACGGGCAGATGCGACGTATCACTGAGGACAACTTCAACTCCTACAATCCCGCGTGGGATCCACAGGGCAACTATCTCTACTACCTTAGCGACAGAGAATTTGCACCACAGCTTTCCAGCGTCGAATTCAATTACGCGACCAATCGTCAGACTTACATCTACGCGGTTCCCTTGCGGAAAGACGTCAAACATCCGTTTCCGCCCGAGAGCGATGAAGTAACCGTTGCTAAATCGGACGAAGCTCCTAAGCCCGCTGGTTCTCCTGCCGCAGACAAACCTGCGGATGCGCCCGCGCCGGCTACTCCGGCAGAGTCACCCAAGCCTGAGGCCGCGGCGCCGAAACCACCGCCGCCGTTAACGATCGATTTCGATGGAATTTCAGAACGCGTTGCGCGTGTTCCCGTCGGAGCCGATAACTACATTGGCCTTTCAGCGAAGACCGGACATTTGCTCTACGGTATCGGCGGTGCGGGTTATTACGGCCGTCAGAGTGACCGAACTACGTCGTTGCGAATCTATTCTTTGAAGGATCGCAAGGAAACGACGCTGGTCGAAGACATGCGTGGCTATGCTCTTTCTGACGATGGTTCGAAGGTGCTGGTTGCGCAGGGACCGGGGCAGACGACCTACAACTTGTACGATGCCACACCCGTAGGCGAAAGAACGCGCAAAGCGGTTTCTACTGCCGGTTTGTACGTCGATCGCGTGCCGGTCGAAGAGTGGACCCAGATCTTCAACGAGGTTTGGCGACGCTATCGCGACTGGTTCTACGTGGAGAACATGCACGGTTACGACTGGGCCGCATTGCGCGAGCAGTACAAGCCATTGCTCAAGTACGTGGCCCATCGCTCGGATCTCAACTACGTCATCAGCGAGATGATTTCTGAGCTCACCGTGCAGCACGCGTACATCGACGGCGGTGATTTCCAGATTCCGCCACGGCCGCGTTCCGGTTTGCCGGGTGCGCGTTTCGAGTTGGACCAGCAGGCCGGGCGCTATCGCATCTCGAAGATCTTCGACGGTGAAAACGGGGAAGACATTTATCGCTCGCCGCTGACGGAGGTTGGTGTGAACGCGAGCGTCGGCGATTACGTGCTGGCGATCGACGGTGAAGAGTTGAAAGGGACAGACGATCCTTACCGCCTGCTGAGAAACAAAGCGGACAACCCGGTTCAGTTGACGTTGAATAAGACGCCGACGATGCAGGGAGCGCGGACTGTTTCGTACCGTCCGATTACCGACGAACAAAACCTGATCTATCTCGATTGGGTCGACCACAATCGTGAAAAGGTCAGCAAGGCGACGAACGGGCGGGTTGGATATCTTCACGTTCCCGACATGGGCGCCGCCGGAATTCGCGAGTTTATCAAGTGGTATTACCCGCAGTTGCGCAAGGAGGCGCTGATTGTCGACGTGCGTGCGAATGGCGGCGGCAACGTGTCGCGTATGCTCATCGAGCGGCTGCGGCGAAAGGTGCTGTCTTTGGGTTATGCACGCACCACTGATGAGGCGACGACGTATCCTGACGGCGTTTTCATTGGTCCAATGGTGGCGCTGCTGGATGAAAACTCTGCTTCTGACGGCGATATCTTTCCAGCGATGTTTCGCGAGGCTGGACTGGGACAACTGATCGGCAAGCGTTCGTGGGGTGGCGTTGTTGGTATCACCAATCGCGGTACACTGATCGACGGCGGTGTGGTCAACGTTCCTGAGTTTGGATTCGCAAATAAGAATGGTGAGTGGATTATTGAAGGCTACGGTGTCGATCCCGACATCGAAGTGGACAACGATCCGCAGTCACTGATTGCGGGCAAGGATCCACAACTCGAGCGCGCAATTGCGGAGATGATGGCGAAGCTGAAACAGCCCGTGAAGCTTCCGCCGAAGCCTGCTGGTCCGATCAAGACGATCGACAGCCGGCAGACGTCGAAGGCCACTGAGCAAGGTAAGAAGTAATATTCGTTAGCGAAGGTCTTTAAAGACTTCGTCAACCGAAACTTCCCAACCGGCGAGTACGCGCGACTTGGCGTGCTCGCCGCTTGAGTATTTGACGATCTCCCAAACAGGTGTGTTTTCGATCTCACTTCGATAATGCACTTTGAGAGTCAGCATAAAAGGATCGACTAACCACAACTCACGTACGTCGAGCGTCAGATACGCATCGGCTTTTGTCGTGTGGTCGTAGGCGCTTGTTCCTCGTGAGATAACTTCAAAGACGATATCCGCTGATGTGCGTTTCAATCCCATTTGTTCTCGAAGCGCTTTTGAGACGTACATCAAGTCGGGTTCGACGTATGTTGGACCTTCGGCGTCACGGTAGATAGGTGCTTTCGGAAAATGCACTTTACCGTCAAGGTTGTTGATGTAGAGAAACGTAATTAGAGCCCTAGCCAGGTCGGCCGTGAGGTCGTCGTGAGGCGGCTTA
>DATNCH010000134.1:0-51294 GCA_035571655.1 Pyrinomonadaceae bacterium | reverse complement strand
GCAGCGCTATCTCTGCACGGATCGCGCGCGGAATGCGGTTGTTGCGCTGATGACGAGCGGCGCGATCGTGTTGGCCCAGTTCATCGGGTTTCTTTTCATCGGGGTTTTGCTGTTCGCATTCTACCAGCCGTTTGCGGATCCGGGTTATGCGACTGCCGCGTCCACGGCGTTTCCGTTTACGGGCGGCGATCGTGTGTTTCCAGACTTCATCACGAAACATATGCCGACCGGACTTTCGGGTTTGGTGGTTGCCGCGATCTTTGCCGCGGCGATGTCGTCGTCGCTGAATGCAATCGCGGCGACTGCCGTCAACGATCTCTACAAGCCATTCCGGCCGGCCCGAAGTGATAAGCACTATTTGAAAGTCTCACACGTGCTGACGTTGATCTGGGGAGTGGTGCAGATCGGTGTTGCACTCGTGGTTCGCAATCAACCGGGATCGGCGTTGAGCATGGCACTCTCGATCGCTTCGCTGATCAATGGTCCGATCCTGGGCGTGTTTTTGGTCGGCACTTTGATGAAGCGCGTCAGTCAACCGCCCGCGTTGATCGGCATGCTCGTGAGTTTGGGTTCGATGATTTACGTCTTCCTGGCGACGAAGATCGCCTGGACGTGGTACGCGTTTCTGGGAAGTGCGATAACGGTTGTCGTTGCGTGGGTGGCGAGTTTTGCTTTCTCTGCGTCGTCTGCGGAAATCTCTGCGTCCTCTGCGTTAGACGGATCTTAACGCAGAGATACGCAGAGGTACGCAGAGGTACGCAAAGAAAACTATTAAGAGAGAAAGATCTGGATGATGCCTAAGCCTAAGTGTCTGATGCTAATTTTGATTCTGCTGGCGCTGTTCGCATGGCCGGTGAGAGCGCAGGCTCCGATCAAAGTCAGTCCGTATAAACGCGAGCCTTCGGCGAAAGCGTTGAAATGGGCCAACGACGAGCTTCGCAAGATGTCGCTCGAAGAGAAGATCGGTCAACTGATCTCGGTCGGCGTCAACGCGACTTTTCTGAACCAGGACTCTGAACCGTACCGCACGCTCAAGCATCACATCGAAGACAACAAGGTCGGCGGCATCATTCTGTTTCGTGGTTCAGTTTACGAGTCGGTGATTCTCGTCAATCGAATGCAGCAGTTGGCCCATTACCCGCTGCTGATCTCAGCCGATCTCGAAGCCGGCTCGGGAATGAGGTTTGACGACACGGTCAACTTCCCGTGGAACATGGCCGTCGGGGCGACCGGCAACCCCGACTACGCACGGCGCCAGGGTGAAGTGACAGCGAGAGAGTCGCGCGCGCTCGGCGTGCAACAGATATTCGCGCCCGTGGTCGACATCAACAACAACGCCGCCAACCCAGTCATCAACGTGCGCTCGTATGGAGAAGATCCGGCTGAGGTCGCGCGTTTCGCTGCGGCATTCACCGAGGGCGCACAGTCAGCAGGCGTGATCGCAACCGCGAAACACTTTCCCGGCCACGGCGACACCGCGGTCGACTCACATCGCGGACTCCCGGAGATCAACGTCAGCCGCGATCGTTTGAACACGGTCGAGTTCGTTCCGTTTCAGGCTTCGGTGAATGCCGGAATCGGTGCGGTAATGACCGGCCACATCGCGCTGCCGCAGATCGATCCGACGCCGGTGAAACCGCTTCCCAAATCTGTTAGAGGCAAGCCGACCGACACGGACGATGCCGGAGAGATCGTCGACGAAAACGCGGATATGCCCGCGACGATGTCGCCGGTGATCGGTCGCATTCTGCGAAACGATCTGAAATTCCAGGGAATGATCGTCACCGACGCGCTGAGCATGAGTGGTTTAACGATCTATTTCACGCAGGCGGAAGCGGCTGTTCGTGCGTTGGAAGCCGGCGCCGATATGCTGCTCAAACCGGCAGACGTCGATGCCTCATTTCGCGGTGTGCGCGACGCGGTGAAGAGTGGACGCATTACAGAACAGCGCGTCGAGGAATCAGCGCGCAAGATCCTGGCGGCGAAATACGATCTCGGACTGGTCGAACAACGAATTACGCCGGTTGATGCTATCGATCGCATCGTCGCAAACAAAGATGCGCGCGAGTTGGCCATGGAGATTGCAGAACATGCTGTCACGCTTGTTCGCGATGAAGACAAGCTCGTGCCGTTGAAAAACCTCAAACCCGGTTCGAAGGTTTTTAATCTCGCGATAACTAATGGTGACGATCGTACCTGGATCGCAAATCCGTTCGTTACAAAGCTCGAAGAAAGTGGATTGAAGGTTGAGACGATCGTGCTTGACGAACGATCGCCGGAGCAGGATGTGCAGAAAGCGATCGACAGGGCGAAGACGGCGGACCTGGTGTTGGCGTCGTTGTATGGGCGCGTGCGTTCGGGCCGGGCATTGAGCGTGGGAGTACCTGACGCCGGCGCGCGTGCTTTGTCAGCGGTGATTGCGGCGAAGACGCCGATCGTCGCGATCAGTTTTGGCAATCCGTACTTGTTGCAGAACTTTCCCGGTTTGCGGACTTACATCGTGGCGTACGGCGACATGCCGAGTTTGCAGCAAGCCGTTGCGCGAGCGTTGCTCGGCGAGATCGACATCGCCGGCAGGCTCCCCATCTCCTTGCCTGGCTTGTATCCACGCGGCACGGGGATCCAATCAAAGGCCACAAAGTAAAGCATGAAAACTCGCTTCTTTTGTGCAGTTTTGATTCTGCTTGTGCTGTTTGTGCCCACAGCGGTGGCACAGCGCCTGGCGCAAATGGACAGTGTTATCGCTGACGAGATCTCGAAAAAACGACTGCCGGGTGCAGTCGTCCTCGTTAGTCGCAACGGTCATATCACCTGGCGCAAAGCTTACGGCGATCGTGCAGTCGAACCTACGCGCGAACCGATGACCGTCGACACCATCTTCGATCTCGCAAGCCTCACGAAAGTCGTCGCCACCGCAACCAGCATCATGATTCTCGTCGAACGCGGAAAGCTGCGCTTGAGCGATCCCGTTTCACTTCACATCCCCGAACTGAAAGGCGAGGGAAGAGATCGGATCACCATCGAACACCTGCTGACGCACGTCTCGGGCTACGCACCTGACTTCGATCTACGAGAACGCTGGACCGGCCACGACGAAGCCATCAAACACTTGATCGCCGAACCTTTGCGCAACACGCCGGGCACCCGCTTCACCTACAGCGACATCGGCTTCATCGCGTTAGGCGAAGTTGTCGCTCGCGTCAGCGGCATGCCGCTCGACCAGTTTGCGCAGAAGAACATTTTTGGACCATTGAAAATGGTCAATACCGGTTTTCGCCCGGCGGCGTCATTGCTCTCCAGAATCGCGCCGACCGAAAAGCGCAGCGCTCAGATGAGTTATCTCGGCGACACGGGCGCAAACGCAGGCGCGGAAGGTGAAGTATGGTTGCGTGGTCACGTCCACGATCCGACTGCGTATCGTATGAACGGAGTTGCAGGTCACGCGGGACTCTTCTCCACTGCAGACGATCTCGCGATCTACTGCCAGATGATTCTCAACCACGGATCGTACGGCGGCGTCCGTATTCTCGCGCCGTTGACCGTTGCCGAAATGACGCGGCCGCGAATCATCTCGACTGCCGGCGGCACGCGCGGGCTCGGTTGGGACATGAACACGACTTACTCGACGAATCGCGGCGACCTGTTTCCGCTCGGTTCGTTCGGCCACACTGGTTTCACCGGCACCTCGATCTGGATCGATCCGGCGAGCCAGATGTTTGTCGTGTTTCTGAGTAATCGCGTTCATCCGGACGGGAAAGGGGATGTTGGACCATTGCGCGGGAGCGTTGCGTCGATCGCGGCCGGAGCGGTTACGGACACTGCTGTGGTCGAGCGCGCGCGCGCGCAGTTGGCGAACTACTACTCGGAGACCGTCAAGAGTCTCCAGCAACTTGCTTCTCGCAACGACAGTCTCGGAAATTCGACCAGGGTACTGACTGGTATCGACGTCCTCGAGCGCGACAACTTCAAGCCACTCGCGGGCATGCGAATCGGACTCGTGACGAATCACACAGGTCGCGATCGCGAAGGGCGGCAAACGATCGACGTGCTCTTCAGAGCGTCCGCAGTAAAGCTCGTCGCGCTCTTTTCTCCCGAACACGGAATCCGTGGATTGGCCGACGAGAACGTCTCAGATTCGAAAGACGAGAGCACCGGCTTGCCGATTTATTCGCTTTACGGCGAAACGCGACGACCAAAGCCGGAGCAGCTCAAAGGTCTCGACGCAATCGTGTTTGATATACAGGATGTCGGGGCGCGCTTCTACACATACACTTCGACGCTCGGCTACTTGCTGGAAGAAGCCGCGAAGGCGAAGCTCCCGGTGTTTGTGCTCGATCGTCCCAATCCGATCGGCGGAGTCGACGTCGAAGGGCCGATTGCAGACAGCGACAAACTCTCGTTCACCTCCTATCACACGATTCCAACGCGACACGGACTGACAATCGGCGAGTTGGCCCAGCTCTTCAACAAGCAACGCAACATCGGCGCGGACGTGCGCGTGATAAAGATGGATGGTTGGCGGCGCGCGATGTGGTTTGACGAAACCAACCTCACGTGGATCAATCCTTCGCCAAACATGCGCAGCCTGACTCAGGCCACGCTGTATCCAGGTGTGGGTTTACTCGAGACGACGAATGTTTCGGTTGGTCGTGGCACAGACACGCCGTTCGAGATCGTCGGCGCGCCGTGGATTCAGGGCGATAAGCTCGCGGAGTATTTGAATCAACGCAGCGTTCCTGGTGTTAGGTTTGTCCCACTGCGTTTCACGCCCACAGCTTCGGTGTTCAAAGACCAGGAGTGTGGCGGTGTGAATATCGTCATCACCGATCGCGGCGCGTTTCGGCCATTGCTGACGGGGATCGAAATGGCGGTCGCGCTGCGAAAGCTCTATCCGAGCGACTGGCAGATAGACAAGTATCTGCGACTGCTCGTGAATGCCGATACGCTCGACCGCTTGAAGCGCGGTGACAACGCGAGAGATATCGTGGCTTCGTGGAACGCGGGATTGACAGAGTTCCGACGCGCCCGAGCCGCGGTACTGCTTTATAACTAACGCCCCGCTGGACGTAAATCCTGAAAAATCTTGTAATCATGTCCGACTTACCTTCATCCATTTGCGAACTGAGTTGATTAGAAAGAACTCTTTCGCTTCTTGCAGTTCATCAATCGTGATCACGCGCTCTTTGATCTTTCCTTCCGCCAACAACTGATTTCGAAACGTTCCCGCCAACAAGCCGCACTCAACCGCCGGCGTGCAAAGTTCACCATCGATCGACACTACAACATTCGCGATATTTGATTCTGTAATCTCGCCTCTCTCGTTCCAAAAGATCGTGTCCTCTGCCTGTGCCCTTTGTGTCGTTTTGTGAAACAGGAACCGATCCGAAGAGTCGACAGCTTCCGTCGCAAGCGCAACACGCCGCGCCTCCACAGGCCCGACGACCGAAACATCCGTCTCAACCCGCCCATCCTTCCATAACATCAACCGCACCTTCCACGCCCCCAACGGCCGATCCGCGGCAATCCGTTCCAGATCCGCGCGGATCCGTTCATCGCGGAAGCTAAACCCAAAGTACTCCGCAGAATCTCGCAGCCGTTGCACATGCCGGTCGAGCAGAAAGTATTCGCCATCTTCCAGCAGGATCGACTCAAACAACTGAAACTCCACCGGCGCCACACGCAAAAACCTACTCTTCACCAGGCACTCTTCGTACTCACGTTCCGCAGTCGAATCGATAACCACCCCACCTCCAACTCCACACGTCGCGACGTTAGTTTCAGTATCGACAACCACCGTACGGATGGCGACGTTAAAGACGCAATCGCCGCCCGGTCGTAAAAATCCGATCGCGCCCGTGTAAGCGCCGCGTGGAAACCGTTCGAGCTCACGAATGATCTGCATCGTGCGAATCTTGGGCGCGCCGGTCACAGACCCACACGGAAACAAAGCAGTCATCAACTCAACCAGGCTCGTCCCATCTCTCAACGTCGACTCGACCGTCGACGTCATCTGCCACACAGTCTCGAAGCGCTCAACATCGAACAACGACGACACGCGCACACTCCCCGGCACCGAAACCTTCCCGAGGTCGTTGCGCAGCAGATCGACGATCATCACATTCTCCGCACGGTCTTTGGTCGATTGCTGAAGCGCATCAGCAAACTCACGATCTTCCTGAAGCCAGCGCCCGCGGCGAATTGTTCCTTTCATGGGCCTGGCGACAGCATGATTTCCTCGTCGTTCAAAAAACAGTTCCGGCGACAACGAGAGAACTTTGAAACGTCCGAGGTCGAGGTAGACCGAATACGGCGCACCTTGTGCCAGACACAAACTGCGATACCACGCGTATGGATCGCCACTGAACGACGACGTCAAAGGAAAGGAGTAGTTGACCTGGTAAGTATCGCCCGCCGCGATGTGATCGTGAATTCGAGCAACTGCTGCTTCGTATTCATCGCGACTCACACGCGGCGTCCATGCGCTCGAAGTAACAACGGTGCTCTCTTGCAAACAATCAGGTTCGTCCTCAAAGACGGCGGCCCATGCGAAAGGAAAATCAGTTGGTTCGTGTGTGATTAAGGCTGAGTCAAACGCAGGCGCCGCCTCATAACTGAGCATGACGGCGACGTTTGAGCCCGAGCGCGCCTCGCTTTCGGCAAATTCCAGAACATCAAAGACCTCGTCCAGTCGCTCGGCAATCAACATTTATAGTTAGACAGGATGTACAAGATTTTTACAGGATGAAGATGATAGCATCCGGCCGGAACTGACATCAGCCCTCCTTATCAAAAGGATAAAAATCTTTAGCTACCATTATTCCACGAGAAATATATAATCCCGTCCGAAATTTCGTAGCTCAACCCTTACTTCTAACCATTTCGACCAGACGAGAGGATGAAATGAGAAAACCAATTTTTGCGTTTTTGCTCTTGACGTGCTGCCTGATTGCGCTCGTGAACGGGCAAGGTACGGCATCGCGCGTAACGGGAACCGTCATCGACGAAAAGGGCTCGGTTGTTCCGGGCGCCGTCGTCACACTCACTAATGAAGCTACCCAAGCCTCTCTAACAACCGAAACCGGCAGTGGTGGAACCTACGTGTTCGATTCAATCCAGGTCGGCACGTACACGGTTACCGTGGAGAAGCAGGGGTTCAAGAAAGCAGTCTCAGCCGGCAACACCGCAAACATCAATCAGCCTCTGACCCTGGATATCACTCTCGAGATCGGTGGTTTGAGTGAAACGGTCCAGATTCTTAGTAGCGCCGAACAAGTCCAGACCTCGAGCTCCGGAAACATCGGCAACACCGTCGAGCAGCGCACGCTTGTCACTCTGCCAATCGTCGGTAACCGTGGCCGCAATCCGCTCGAGTTCATTAACTTTCAGCCAGGAGTCGTCACCGGCTCGAACACCGGTGGTGGCATTCACGTGCATGGCGCGCGCGACCGTGCTTTCAATTTCACGCTCGACGGAATCGATATCAACGAGACCAGCGCCGGCGGTTCGAACTTCACGCCGATCAGAACCAACCCCGATTCGTTGACGGAGTTTCAGGTTGTTACCAGCAACTTCACTGCGGATCTCGGTCGCAGCAGCGGCGCTCAAGTCACGCTGGTTACAAAATCAGGCACCAACGACTTCCACGGATCGATATTCGAGTTCTATCAAACGCCACGCTTCCACGCGAACGAGTACAACAACATCATCAATCGCGCGCAGCGACCGCAGTTTGTGCAACACATCTTCGGCGGTTCGTTTGGCGGCCCGGTTTTCCTGCCGCGCTTCGGCGAAGGTGGTCCAACTCATTACAACGGCAAAAACAAAACTTTCTTTTTCACCAACCTGCAACTCCTGCGCACGTCGCAAAGCTTCTTCGTCAATCGCACTGTTTATACACAGCAGGCACGCAACGGCATCTATCGCTACGTGCAAGGCGGTGTCAATCGCAACGCGTCTCAGACGAACCCGTCGGTTGACGCGAACGGCAACCCGCTGCCCGGACTGACGATTCGCTCTTACAACGTTTATGGGAATCCGCAGGGACTTGGCCCGGATCCCACGACGCAATTCATCATCGGCGTCACGCCGTTGCCGAATAACTTCAACGTAGGCGACGGGCTGAACGTAGGCGGATTCGGTTTTGTCGCTCCGCAAACTGAACGCCAGTATGATTTCACCACCAAGATCGATCATTACTTCAACGAGCGAAACTCGATCTACGTCCGCTGGGCACACGGTTCTCAAAGCACGCTCGGCGACAATGCGAATGGCGGGTTGCAGAAGTTTCCAGGCATTCCAAACTTCGTCGACACCTATCGCACGCCGCGCAATCTCGCGGTGAACTATCGTGCGACGCTTACGCCGACAGTCGTGAACGAGTTTGTGGCCGGCTTCAACCGTTTCACTTTCAGTTTCAACAATCCCGATCCGAGGGAGAACGCAGCGGTGATTCTGAACGTGCCCAACGACCCGCTCAATTGGGAAGAGCCGGTGAACAACCTGCGCACGATCACGACCTGGCAGTTTGTCGACAACCTCTCTTACATTCACAACGAGCACGCATTTAAGTTTGGCACCAACCTTCGTTTCCAAAAGCACGTGGACGATCGCAGCGCCGTCGCCGGCGTGCTGACGAGAGCCAGAATCACTTTGAGCACCACGCAGAATCCGGTGCCTGCGTCATTTGGAACAGGTACGACAAACACTCTCGTCCCCGGTATCAACGGTGCGGATCGCACGCGACTCGACAATGTCGTCAACGATCTTTTAGGTCGTGTGGGACAAATCAATCAGGCGTTCGTAGCAATCGACGACAACACTTTTGGACCGGGTCGAACGCGCTTCAACTACGAGGCGCACTATCCCGAATACGATTTCTTTGGTCAGGATACCTGGAAGATAACTCGCAACCTGACGCTCGATTTAGGTCTACGTTGGGAAATGAGGTTATCGCCGCGTGCGCCAGACAACATCGTCCTCCGACCCGAGCAGCGAATCGCTTTAGGTGAGACTCCGACAAACAGTTTTAAGTTTGGCGAAGGAAAGTTGTACGACGATTCGTTATTCCAGTTTGCTCCTTCTGTTGGCTTCGCATGGGATCCGACTGGCAACGGCAAGACGTCGATTCGCGGAAACTATCGTTTGGCCTACGACCGGACGAATACCTTTCTCTTTTCGTCGTTCATCTTTCAGAGTGCTCCCGGTCTGACACGGGCCGTCTTAAACAACAGCTTCGGACAAGGCGGCGGTCTACTGCGGCAAGGTGTGCCGCAGCTCAACTCCAACGACGTGACGCCATTGCAATTCCGGCAGCCGGCGGCGTTCGGCGTAGGTACACTCAACGTGGTCGATCCAGACCTCGTGTATCCGAGAACGCACCAATATGCGATTAGTTTTCAGCACGAGATTGGCTGGAAAAATGTTTTGGAGATCAATTACATCGGCCGCCAGGGACGCCACCTCTTCAGTGGTTACGACGTCAATCAGGTGGACATTAACAAGAACGGATTTCTCGCGGACTTCGAACAGTTAAGGACAACGGGAAATAGCCCGCGCATCAATCAACTACTCGCAGGTCACTCGGGTCTGGCATTGAACAGCGGTGTTCGTGAAACTGGTTCGCAGTTCTTACTGCGGCAGACACTTGCAGGACCAGTAAGACTGCCGGACGGAACCACCACCAGCAATCTCGTCGCTGCCGGAGGAGTGGCCCAGGCGGCCTTCATCATTGCGCAGAGTGTACAGGGAACGTTTCAGCCCGTGGCGATACGAGGTCTCCCCACTCTAACCACGAACGGATTCAGTCCGTTCTACTTCCAGCCGTATCCGCAGTTCACCGGTGCTGTAAACGTGATCGACAGTAACGATCGCTCACGTTACAACGCGCTTGAGATTCAGGTCAGCCGGCGTGCTTCGAAGGGACTGGCGTTCCAGGCGAGTTACACGCTTGCGAAATCTGAAGACACACGCTCTTTCGATCCCGCACTCACGCTGTTGACGAGAGGTGGCGCTACCGGACAGTCCGCGGCGAACACACCGTTCGATATCAACAACCGCGATCTGAATTACGCGCGGTCTGACTTCGATCGACGCCACGCGCTGCAAGGCTACGTGCTTTACGAACTTCCGATCGGGAAGGGAAGGCGCTGGGGTTCGAGCTGGAGTCGCACGACCGAGTTCCTTCTCGGTGGCTTCAACGTTGCCGGTGTGATGCGCATGTATTCGGGAAGGCCTTTCACGGTCTTCTCCGGGTCGAACACGCTTTCGCAAGTGGTCTTTACTCCGGCGAGTTGCAACGACTGTTCACCTAATTTAGGACATACGACAGTCGAGAACGGTCAGAACGTTTTCTTCACGGCGGAACAGCGTGCGAAGTTCTTTGCTCCTGCGGCTGGAGAACCGAGCAACGTCGGGCGGAATTTCTTTACTGGCCCATCGTTCTTCAACTTGGATATGACGGTAGGCAAGCACTTCAGGTTTGATGAATCGCGAGACCTGGAAATCCGCGTTGAAGCGCAAAACGTAACCAACACCCCGTCGTTCCTGGTGCCGGACGCAAACTTAATCCTGACCACTGGCTCGTTTGGTCAGATTCTTGGAAATACAGCCAGCACCTCGCGCAAGGTACAGTTCGTAGCGAAGTTCAACTTCTAAGCGAACCAGCGCGCAAAGAGAATAGGTCGTATAGGTCCAACAGGACTTGTACGACCTATTCAGCTTTTGCCATTCTTTTCTCATTCTCCCCAAGCTTTAGCTTGGGGATCCGTGTATCAGAAATTCTTATCAAACAGATAAGAACATTTAGCTATTATTATTCCAGCCGGCGGCTTATAATTCGCGGTCTTCGATCCAGGCAATCTTTACTTAGCGCTTCTTTCGCACAAGAGGCACAACAAAAGCACACAATAAGTCTGTCTTAGGAGGAGCCCCATGTTTGACCCGACTGCGTATCGCCGCTTGTTGTTTCCTGCTTTAGTGTTCGCGCTACTTTTTGCACCCTCAACTTTTGCTCAAACAGTTACCGGAACCATCCAGGGCACCGTCAGTGATTCTCGCGGCGCCATTGTGCCCGGCGCGAACGTTGTGATCCGCAATCTCGACACAGGTCAGGAGCGCAATTTAAAAACAGGAGGCGAAGGAACATACGTCGCGCCGTTTCTGCCGCTCGGCAAGTACACGGTCACCGTGACAACCGCGGGTTTCAATAAGGTCGCTCAGGAAAACATCGAGGTCACCCTGAATCAAACGCGCGTGATCAACTTCACGTTGCAGCCAAGCTCACTAACCGAAGCTGTGGTGGTTACTCCGGACGCAGCGCCTATCAACACGACGAACGCCGAGATCAAAGGCACATTGAATGCGCAGGAGATCATCGACAAGCCGACCTTCAACCAGGGAAGCTTTTTGACGCTCGCCGAAACGTTCACCGGATTTCAGGAGAACCCAACCTCCGGTCAAAACAATCCCACGGCGTCTTCAGGATCTTCGATCAACTTCAACGGCACCGGCACGCGCGGCGCGACGTTCCAGATCAACGGCGTCAATAACGACGACTCCTCCGAGAACCAAAACCGCCAGGGCGCATCGCTGTCGACGATTAAAGAATTTCAGGTCATTACCAACCCCAGTGCGGAATTTGGTCGGGGTTACGGCGCGGTGGTCCTGGTCCAGACACAGTCGGGCACCAATCACATCCATGGCGATGCCTACATCTATCACAACGACAGCGCCTTAAACGCTACGAACAACGTCTTCAGCCCCGGCGCAAGAAAAGGTGTCGCTCGCCGCAATCAGTTTGGGTTTACCTCCGGATTCCCGATTTTCAAGGACCGGCTTTTCAACTTCTTGAGCCTGGACCACGTCGAGAACACAGGAGCCAACAACTTCAATCGCGACGTTTTCACTGCGGCCGAACGCAATCCAGCCAACTGGTTTAAGACAACGCCCGCCAATGACACACCTGCGAATCGAGCTTTCATACAGAGCGTTATGGATCGTTTCGCGAACGCTGTTCCCAACGATCCTGCTGCTGGTCCAAGAGTGTTTCGTGGGCAACAGGGATTTGATTTTCCCGCGCGAGACTACTCCGAGCGACTGGATTGGAACCCCTGGGAGAAAGATACTTTCAGCGCTCGCTGGCAGTACACGCGACAGCGATTCGTTGCCGACGACATCATCATCGGTGAGCGTGCGGATCAGAATCACAAACAGCAGAACTTTGGTTTGACGTGGACACACCTGTATTCCGCCAACTCCGTGGGAGAGTTTCGTTACGGTCTCGGTTTGAGGACCACGCTCGTCAACATCGCGGACGGAAACGACACGCCGATCATTCGCTTCTTCAATCCGACTCCGATCACGACGCAGTCGAGCATCGGCAGCGCGGGCAACTTCCCGATTCAGCGTTATCAAACCGATAACCAGTTTGTTTACAACTTCTGGACCCTCCAGGGCAGTCATTACTTCAAGATGGGGACAGACATACGTCGCCAACGTCTCGACGATCTGGCTGACAACTTTTCGCGTGGCTTCTACAGCAGTACAGTCGCCACTTGCAACGGCATCAATTACGGCAACGGCTTCAATCAGTTCATTAACGGTTGCACTCCCAACTTCCAAAAAGGCTATGGTCCATTCTTCCTCGAGAATCGTATTCGCGAAGCAAACTTTTACGGACTCGACGATTGGAAGATTCGCGACAATCTCACGCTCAATCTTGGGCTGAGGTATGAATACGTTTCAGCTCCCGAAGAAGCAGCGGATCGCATCAACTATGGGATTCAGGCGGACAAGGACAACTGGGAACCACGATTCGGTTTCGCGTGGAGTCCGCGATTTGAGTCAGGCTTCATGCACCGCTTGGTGGGTAGCGTGGGCGACACTTCACTCCGCGGCGGCTACGGTATTTATCATGGCCGCATCTTCCAGTCGGTCTTTTCACAGGGCGGTGCAACTGTAAGATTCAATCCACCGAATGCGTTCTTCTACAATCAGTCAGGCGTGGCGACGCCGACCTTCAATCCTGTCAACCTTGCCGATCCGACCAATGGCTTTGTCTTCGTTCCTGGACCACAAACAGCGCGCCATACGATCACGGAAATCGATCCGGGACTGGAGATGCCTTACACGCAGCAATGGAATCTCACGCTCGAACGTCAGATGCCGTTTGCTTCAGCGTTCCGCATCAGCTACACGGGCAATCGAGGGATCGGTCTGTTGAAGTATGCGCTCGACAATCTGCCGGTGCACGATCCGGTCAACGGCGTGCTGGTGGCGAACCATCCGAACAATCCGGCGAACCTGCGCGGTCAGATCATCAGACCGGCGGCCGATATTCAATGCGCCGGCACCACGGGAACCACCGCGGCGCCGTTCACAGCACTGTGTCCCGTCGTCGTTCCGATCGGAGCGTTTGAATACAGCTTCCGTGTGCCGCGTACAAACGAGCGCAGGCCAAACGGTCTTTATGGGACCAACGTCGCCGTCGCCAACGCCGCGTGGAGCTACTACCACGGAATGCAAGCCGAGTGGACCAAGCGTCTGAGCAGAAACCTGAACTTCCAGGCTGCCTACACGTGGAGCAAGGCGATAGACACGACTTCGGAAGCTACGTTCGTGGGCGCCGGCGACAGCAACCAAAATGGGAATAGCGCGAGGGCTGCGCGCGCTCTTTCGCGCTTCCATACGCCGCATCGATTCACGGTGTACGGCACTTACCGTTTGCCGTTCTTCATGGGCGAGAAAGGCTTCATGGGCCAGGCATTTGGCGGTTGGCAGTTTTCAGGCGTCGTGAAACTGGCGCGGGGTACTCCGTTCACCGTCACGACGACGGCTTTGGATCTGAACTTCGACGGCTTCAGTGAGAGCCGGCCTGTTCTGCTCGATCCGACTGTGTTGGGTCGCAGTGTTACTCACCCGTTGACGTCACGTATATCGCTGCCGGCTTCTGCATTTCGCGCGCTAACGAGTGCCGACGCGAACGCGACGCTGCTCGGACGCAACACGTTCTTCCTTGACGGCACCAGGACCGTCGACTTCGGTATCGCCAAGATCTTTTCGATGCCTTGGGAAGGACACAAAGTGACGTTGCGCGCTGACATGTTCAATGCTTTCAACCACGTGCAGTACGGTTTCCCGAGCGCGTCGATCGCCAACACGAACTTCGGCGCCATCACGAGCTCCGCGACACTCTACTCGCCGCGAAGCGTGCAGGTTTCGCTGCGCTATCAGTATTGAGTTCTTTGTGATCTTCTGTGTTTTTTGTGTACACAAAATTCGCAACACGTATTTTGCAGTTCGCAATCTTCCTCGCACTCGTTTGCCCGCTCGCGGCGGCGCAGGAAGTCCGCGCGCTCTGGGTTGTACGGACCACCCTCACCTCGCCGGAGAAAATTCATCAACTCGTAAGCTCCGCTGCCGACAACGGCTTCAACACGTTGATCGTGCAGATTCGCGGTCGCGGCGACGCGTACTACAAATCGAGAGTTGAACCACGTGCGATCGAGTTGAAAGACCAACCCGCGACCTTCGATCCACTCGCGCTAACCCTCGAAGAAGCTCACAAACGCGGCTTGAAAGTTCACGGCTGGCTGAATACAAGCCTGCTCGCCAATCTCGACGCGCTGCCAACTCATCCCGATCACGTCTACAACAAACACCCCGAATGGCTCGCCGTACCAAAACCCGTTGCCGCTGAGCTCTACAACATGTCTCCGCGCGATCCCGCGTATCGTCAGAAGATCGTGGAATGGTCAAAGGCGAATCGCGGCGAGTTGGAAGGTGTTTACACCGGACCAGCGAATCCGAAAGTGCGCGATCACATCTACAACATCTGGATGGACGTGCTGAAGCATTACCCAGTCGATGGTCTGCATTTCGATTACGTACGTTTTGCCAGTCCCGATTTTGACTACAGCCGCACATCGCTCGAAAACTTTCGCAAGTGGTTGGAACCACAGCTCACATCCGACGAGCGTCGCGAACTCAAGAACACTTTGAAGACGAATGTACTCGCGGCGCCGGAGATGTTTCCCGCCAAGTTTGCCGACTTCCAACGCGCGCAGGTGACCACACTCGTCCAACGAATCTATCGCGACGTCAAGAAGCGACGTCCCAACGCGCTCGTGTCTGCCGCAGTCTTCGCGAACGACGAGAATGCTTACACACGTCGCTTCCAGGATTGGCGACGCTGGTTGCAGATGGGAATACTCGACGTCGCGTGTCCGATGGCTTACTCGACCGACACAGCAGTGTTTCAGAAGCAGATCGAAGTGGCGACGACGACGGCGCATGGCGCGAATCGACGCGTCTGGGCGGGCATCGGTGCGTACCGCATTCCGTCGGAGTCAGCAGTGGAAAAGATCAACGTGGCGCGAGCGCTCAACGCTGAAGGCTTCATTCTGTTCTCGTACGATTTCACAGCCCGGCCCAGCGATCTGAATCCGGACGGCGCGTACCTGGAACGCGTCCGGCGCGCCGCGTTTTGAGGCTCTTGTTTATAAGTCGCGGCGGGTGTATAAGAGCATGGAAGTTCCTGCAATCCGTTTTGCCAATTCAAATTATCAAGGTGGGTTAACTAACCATTCCGTGTTCGTCTCTCCGATCTATATAAACACGCGCGAGGAGCATATGAATAGACATCTACTTTGCATCGTGACGCTACTCTTGCTGGGATTCGCCAGCACTACTTTTGCCCAGGACGTTACGGCGCGCATCGATGGCGTGGTCAGCGATCCGGCGGGAGCCGTCGTGACCCAAGCCACTGTGACTTTGACCAACACCAACACGGGCGAAGTCCGCACAGTTCAATCCGACGACAACGGTAGCTACACCTTCACCCTTATTCAGCCCGGCACGTACGACTTGTCCGTGAAGGCTGGAGGGTTCAAGGAGTATCTGAGCAAGGGTTTGCAATTGAGCGTCAACGATCGCAAGACGATCAATGTCCCGCTCGAAACCGGCGCGGTCACTGAGTCGGTCACCGTCACGACGGAAGCACCTTTGATTCAGACGACACCCACGGTCGGAGACGTAGTGGAGAATCGCAGAGTTGTAGAGTTGCCTCTCAACAATCGCAACTTCATGCAATTGCTTACACTCGTGCCGGGTGTTACCAGTTCCGGTACCTCCGAGATCGGAATCGGCTTGACGAACGTCGTCGATTTTTCGGTCAACGGTACACGGCGTAACGCGATCAACTTTTTAGTCGATGGCGTGAGTAATACCGACGTCGGTTCGGGTATCACATTGCTGACGATTCCGACAGTCGACTCGATTCAGGAGTTCCGCGTTATCACCTCGATTCCGGGCGCCGAGTTTGGTAAGTCGGGTGGTGGCGTCGTGAATCTCGTGACGCGCGGCGGTGGTCAGGATTTCCACGGCACCTTTTATGAGTTTTTGCGGAATGACAAGCTGAATGCCAACAGCTTCTTCAACAATACCAGCGGCACTTTTGGTCCGAACGATCAGCAAGTCAAATTGGGTTTGAATGCCGTAGGCGACGAGCGCGTACCACGGCCGAAGCTGCGCTACAACAATTTTGGTTATCTGGTGAGCGGTCCGGTAACAATTCCCGGCCTCTTCAACGAAAACCGGCAAAAGACATTCTTCCTGTTTTCGCAGGAGTTCAGGCGTATCATTCGCGCTCCCAGCAATATCTCGCCGGTCACTGTGCCGAGTCTACTCGAGCGCAGTGGGAACTTTTCAGAAGCAGGTAACGCGCAGATCATCGATCCCACAACAGGACTACAATTTCCGGGCAACATCATTCCTCCGGGGCGAATCAATGCGATCTCGCAGAGTCTGTTAGACCTGATTCCGTTGCCGAACGTCCCTTCGACAAATTTGGCCCGCGCGGCAAATCGCTTTGCGGCTACAACGCCTAACATTCAAAACACGCGCCAGGAGACCGTTCGCATCGACCACAATTTCACGTCGATGCACCGGCTGACTGGACGCTACACTCGCGACTTGTCTGATACTCGTGAGCTCGGTGGACTGTTCTTCAATGAGGCGTTTCCTGACGTCGCAACTACCGATACGACTGTGCCGGGCGACGTGCTCGCGATCAGCTTGACCAGTAGTTTTGGCGCCAGGGTTGTAAATGAATTCGTGTTCACGTTCTCGGGTAACAAGATTACGACCGATCTCGTGGGACGTTACAACAAGGACTTCAGCGTTCCCAATGCCGAGCTGTTTCCGGAGAACAACTCCGGCTTGCCACCTGTAATCGACATTACGGGCGTCGCCCTCTCCACTCAACCGACGATCGGTTCGGGACAGTTGTTTGACGTGAAGTATCGCAACTGGAATCCGAAAGACAACGTGACCATGATCCACGGCAACCACACCATCAAGACCGGCTTCGACGTAAGCTGGGAATCGAAGGATGAGAATGCCGCCAGCCTCACGCAGGGTCGCTACGGATTCACCGGCTTACAGACGCGCACCAGTGGTGTTACGTCAGGTATCGGATTCGCCGACTTTCTGCTTGGCAGAGCGTCGTCCTACTCCGAACCCGAACGCGATGTAACCGAGCACTTGAGATTCGGACGCACCGAATTCTACGTGCAGGACACATGGAAGGTGAAACCAAACCTCCAACTCGATTACGGTATTCGCTACTATCGGTTCCGACAGCCGATCGATGAGAACGACGTTTTAGCGACGTTCTTACCTGAACTCTACAATCCAGCACACGCTCCTACGTGTTCAACGGCAACGTGTCAGAATTTCGTTACCTCGACGTTCGACGTAACGAATGGCTTTGCCTATGCGGCAGTGAATTCGCCGTTCGGTCGTCGAGTTCAGCAGAAAGACACGAACGACTGGGGACCACGCATCGGCTTCGCCTGGGATCCGTGGAACAATGCGAAGACAGTATTTAGAGGCGGCTATGGTATCTACTACGATCAGGCACTGATCGGAATCGTAGAGCAGAACTCATTTACCACTCCGCCGTTCAATAACTCCAATAGTCCGACCGGAACCGTAGCATCGCCGATTCCGTTTGGAAATCCAGCACCTGCTAACCCGCTGACTCGCGGCAATCTGGGCACTGTGAATGCGACCACGGATCCGTGGGTTACACCGATCATTCAACAATGGTCGTTCGGAGTTCAACATGAAGTTTTCCGAAACGGACTGGTTGAAGTCTCGTATGCGGGGTCGGCTGGCAATCACCTGATTCGGCCTGTCGATATCAACGCTCCAACGCCGGCTGAAATCGTCGCCGCTTCGGTTGGAATCGCGGGTTGCGACACCACTTTGAGCGCGAGTAACAATCCGGCGAACTGTACGAATCGCGCCAGACCGTTTCGTGGTTTCGGTTCGATCGTCGATCGCCAGACGAGCGCAACGTCCCGTTATCACGGTCTGTTGAGTTCGTTCCGACTGCGGCCCACGCGAGGTATCACGGCGCAGCTCTCTTACACATTCTCGAAGAACCTGACTGACGCGACGAACGATAGAGACGCGGTCGACGTTCCACAGATTCGCACGAATCTGCAACTCGAGCGTGCGGTCTCCCGTTTGGACCGTCCACACGTGTTCGTCGCCAGTTATGTTTACGAAGTTCCGACGTTCCATTCAGGTTTCGCGGCGAGCGGTGTTGGTAAAGCGCTCTTGAGTGGTTGGGAGATCGCAGGTATCACGACGGCTCAAAGCGGCTTGGCACTGAACCGTGTTGTTCAGGGGGCTGTGACGGTTCCGGCGCGCGGCACTCGACCGAATATCGTGAGCGATCCGTCGGAGAATATTCCGGATAATCCAACCGGCGGCATTCCCTACGGATTCAATCCGTTTGCGTTCCAGACGACGCTGACCGGGCAGATCGGAAACTCTCCAAGATCGCCGTTCCGCTTCCCAAATCAGTTCTTTACGGATCTCAATTTCACGAAGAACTTCCGCTTCACGGAACGATATCGACTTCAGTTCCGTGCGGAGTTCTTCAACATCTTCAACAAGACGATCTTCAACGACGTGTTTCAGACGATTCCCGATCGGGCGCCGACAGACCCGGCCTTTAACAGCATCCAGAATCTGGCGAACGTCAGTCAGTTCGGACAGTTCTTCGCAACACGCGATCCGCGACAGATTCAGTTTGGATTGAAGTTCAGTTTCTAGATAGAAAACCAGCCGCAGATCACGCAGATGAACGCAGATCTTATCTGCGTTCATCTGCGTGATCTGCGGCTGGCTTATTTAGGTTTGGTGACGGCGTTTTCGAGTCGTTTGCGTTCTTCAGCGCTTAGTCTCTGTGCGGTCGCGAATGCTTTCTTTGCGTCCTCACGCCGGCCGGCGCGGGTGTAGGCGCGGCCCAACAATGCAAACGCCTGTGGCCAGCCTGGATCGAGGGCGACCGCGCGTTCCAACAACGTAATCGCCTCGTTGTTCGACCCTTGTTTGAGTCGCGCCTGGGCCAATGTCTCCAGAGCAGGTCTGAAAGTCGGGTCCGCCTCGACCACCTTACTGAGTTCGCTGACAGCTTCGTCCAGCTTGTCTCGTTGAAAATAGATCTTGCCGGCCTGATACCTCGCGAGCACCATCTCCGGATTCAGTTGTAGCTCTTTCTGAAATTCCGCCAGCGCTTCGTCGAGATTGCCTCGTTTGAGAAATACGTGGCCCAGCGCGTAGTGCGCTTCGAGTAGAGAAGGATCCAACTGTATCGCGCGCTGAAACGCGCCCGCTGCCTTGTCGTCCTGTCCCGCGTTGTCGAGCGCTTCGCCGAGCAGCAAGTGCGTCTTTGCATCGGGCTCGAATTTCAAAGCACTTGTGAAAGTCGCGACAGCTTCCGGATATCGCTTGAGTCGCAAATACATTTTCCCGAGCGCGACCAGGGTGCCCGCATCGGGAGGAGCGAGCTTGAGCAATTGTTCCAGCTCATCCGCGGCTTCCTTGAATTCTTCACGCGCGATCAACGACAACGCCAACAACTGCCTTGCTTGCGTGTGTTCGGGATCGAGCTTCAAAGCAGTGCGGAGCGACTCGATCGCCAGATCGTAACGGTTGGTCCGAAAGTATGTGATGCCCAGGTTGAGGTGGGCCGGAAACAATCGAGGGTTTCGGGCGAGGGCGTCTTTAAAAGTCTTGATCGCTTCTTCTGACTGGTTGAGCCGGTTATAAACAACGCCGAGATTGACGATTGCTTCAGTACACGAAGGCGCGACTTGCACCGCCTCGCGATAATGATTTGACGCCGCTAGCCAATCATTTTGGGTCCCGGCGACCTGGGCTGCATTCAATTGTTCCTGAGCGGGCGCACATTCGGCAGGGATTACTTGAGCGCTCGCGGGCACTCCGCAAAGTAAAATCGCAACGAGAAGTGACCCTGTTTTCATGAGAAAGCAAATTCTATCGTAAACTATAGCCGCCACATGAACCAACGCCCCGGAAAACTGCTCCTTCGCGACGCCACAGTCGTTTTACCAAACAGGACCATTAACCGCGGAACGATTCTCATCGAAGGCGAAAACATTTCGTCAATCGGTGCCGGAGGAATTTCCGGTGTGGAGACTATCGATCTCGGCGGGATGACTCTTCTTCCGGGTTTTATCGACGTACACATTCACGGCGCTGTAGGCGTGGACGTGATGGATGCGACGCCCGCGGCGCTGCAGGAAGTTTCAAACCACCTGGCTTCGCAGGGCGTAACTGCGTGGCTGCCGACGTTTGTGCCGGCGAGTGATGAGAATTACGCGCACGCAGTGGATGCGATCTCGGAGTCGATAGGAAACGCTGGAGCGCGTGTGTTGGGCGTGCACTACGAAGGTCCGTTTGTTAACTCTGCGCAGTGTGGAGCGTTGCACACCGAGTATTTCAAGACGTATTCCGGCCCTGACGATCTCGCCTTTCTTCGTGTGCCGCAGAACGCGGTGCAGATGATCACGCTGGCGCCGGAAGTGACTGGCGGCGTCGCGCTGGTGCGAGAGTTGAAAGCGCGCGGTTGGGTCATCTCCATCGGCCACACGCGTGCGGACTTGAAGGTGCTTGACGAGGCGTGTGATTCCGGAGCTCGCCACATGACGCACTTCATGAATGCGATGGCGCCGTTGCATCATCGCAATCCTGGACCGATAGCGTGGGGATTGTCGCGTGACGACGTGACGTTCGACGTCATTGCGGACGGCATTCATCTCGATCCTTTCATGCTGCGAGTGTTACTAAAGATAAAAGGTGCGCGCAGCATCAGTTTGATCAGCGATGCGATTGCGGCGGCGGGTAAAGGCGATGGTGATTACCGGATCTGGGGTGAAACGATAACCGTCAGGAACGGTCGCACTGCAAATGGCGCGGGAAGCATCGCCGGCTCAGTGATCAACATGCTCGATGCCGTGAAACTGATGCATTCGCTCGGCGTTTCGTGGGTGGATCTGGCGCAGATGGCGTCGTCGAATCCGGCGCGATTGCTGGGCGTCGATAAGGTTTGTGGTTCGATCGAGGTTGGGAAGCGCGCAGATTTGGTTGCTCTGGATCAGGACGGAAACGTGAAGCTAACGCTGATCGGGGGCCTTCCATTTTCTTAAACCGTAAGCTCCGATAAGCACCAGCGCGAAGCCGATCACGACGTGGGCCACGTCGTCAGCGTACGTCCAAAAGAAATACTGGATCGGGGTTAGAGCAAGGACACTCGCCACCACCTGGTAAAGATCGATCAAGCCGAAACCGAAATTGAACACGCTGGCCCAGAGATCTTCCTTCGTCGCCGTCACCAGGAACAACCCAATCGCGCCAAAGACCAGGTGAAATAAGTTGTATGGCGTCTCGCCGCTCATCAGGCGGTACTGCGGTGGGATGAGGAAGCCCGCGATGCCGGTCAGCATCAGAAGCGGCGCAAAAATCGCGAGCGTCATTCGGTTAAGAGTCTTGTTTTCCATCGGCGAGATTGTAGAAGCCGGCGCGTTCGTACGCCTGGTCCACGAGTTCGATGGGATGGCAAACTCGCAGCTTCATTCCCGCAAGACCGGCGCCGGCGCCGATGTGCATCTGGCAACCGGGATTGCCGGTCGCCAGTATAGCAGCGTCCGTTTCCTTCACGTGGGCCAACTTCTCGTTCAGGACGCGTTGCGACATGTCGGGCTGGAGCAGGTTGTAAATGCCTGCGGCGCCGCAGCACCTTTCGTTTCCATTGAGCGCGACGAAATTGTTTGCTGCAACAGTTCGTAACATGCGCTCGGATGCCTCGCCTGTGCGCTGCCCGTACAAAAGGTGACAGGAAGTGTCGTAGGTGACCAGACTTTCAACGGCGCTCGGCGCCGTCAGCATGCCTGCAGCGTCGAGTTGTTGGCTGACGTCGCGCACTCTGTCGCTGAAGTTCGCGGCCGCCTCGGCGAGCGTTTCATCGTTCGCGAAGAGGTGTTTGTAACTCACGAGCATCGCGCCACAGCCGCCGGCATTCGTCACGATTGGGGCATCGGAATTGAATGCGGCAATGTTTTTTCGTGCAAGCTCGCGCGCGCCTTCGAGGTCTCCGGCGTGTGCGTGCAGAGCGCCACAGCAAACCTGGTCCTTCGGCGTGCTGACCTGGACGTTGTTGGCGCCCAGCACTCGCGCAGTCGCTCGATTCACTCTTGCAAACAGTCCTTCACCCACGCAGCCTGTAAACAACAATACGTTCTCGCCGCGCGCGCCGGATTTTGTCGACGCTCGCGGACTCGGAAATATTGGACGCGAACTTTCCAACAGCGCGACTCCGAATTCAGCGCGCGGCGAAATACGGCGCGCCAATCCTGATTTCAAGAACAACCGCGCCAGACCGAGATCGCGAAACAACCTCGACGCCGCGAAGAAGATGCGCAAACGCAGTGGCGACAGCCAAATGCGTCGCAACGCGAAACGCAGAATCTTGTTCGCAAAGTCAGGCTTCGGTTGTGATTCAAGCAGTACCTCGCGGCTCGCTTCGAGCAGTTGGCCGTACTCGACTCCCGCCGGGCAAACCTGCTCACACGCGCGGCAACCCAGACACCGATCGATGTGCGTCTGAAACGCCGTCGACGTATTCTCGAGACGCCCCTCGGCGACCGCCCTCATGAGATAGAGCCGCCCGCGTGGTCCATCATTCTCATTGCCGGTGATCACATACGTCGGGCACGCCTCGAGACACAGCCCGCAATGAATGCACGCCAGCAGCTTGTCTTCTTCACCCCGCAGAGCTGTTGTCAGTGATGTCGGCAAAGGTTAATAGTTCACGCCAGGAGAGTACCTTGCAAGAAAAGGTAATTTTGCTATCATTCGCTCATGGATTATAGCAAGATCATCAGGATCGAGCCTGGCAAGCGTAGCGGAAAGCCTACCATTCGTGGGACTCGCATGACTGTTACTGATGTGCTCGAATATCTCGCCGGTGGAATGAGCGAAGAACAGATTCTCGACGAATTCCCCGACCTCACATCTGAAGATATAAAGGCTTGCTTAGCTTTCGCCGCCGACAGGGAGCGTAAGCTTGCAATGCTACCCGAGCATGAAACTGCTATTTGATCAAAATCTCTCACCGCGCTTACCTCGACTTCTTGCAGATATCTACTCTGAGAGTGTGCATCTGGTTGAGAGTTGGTAATTGTACCGTTGCCAGAACGGAACGTCTGTTGCGAACTTATTCCGCCGCCATACACACTTTCGACCTGGACGAATCGAAGTCTCACCTGATGTTGAGTTGAGGTTAATACCCGATCGCTTGTCCATCACTCCGTCTGGGATCGGTGGCGCCGAGGCGCATGCCGGTTTTCTCTTCGATCATGATGCCTTCGGCGTCGCCGAGATAGCGTGGTTTTTCCGCGAGCTTGTGACCGCGCGCGATTAAAGCGCGTTGCGTGTCGCCGGACAGACCGAACGGCTCGCCCACGAGTTCATCAGGTAACCACTGGTGATGAATGCGAGGCGCGTCGATCGCCTGTTGAATATTCATTTCGTAGTCGATCACGTTCGTGATGATGCAAAGCACCGTGTTGATGATCGTTGGCCCACCCGGGCTGCCGGCGGTGAACCATAAACTGCCGTCCTTGCGAAGAACGATCGTCGGCGTCATCGCAGACAACGGGCGCTTCTTCGGTGCGACCGCATTGCGCTCGCCCTGGATCAGGCCATACATGTTTGGCGTTCCGGGCTTGACGGCGAAGTCGTCCATCTCGTCGTTGAGGAGCATGCCCGTGCCTTTTACGACCGCGGCAGACCCGTACGAATCGTTGAGCGTGTAGGTGTTTGAGACCGCGTTGCCCTCGGCGTCGACGACAGTGAAGTGCGTTGTGTCGTCCGACTCATATCCCGCGGGCCGCCCGGCACGAACTTCGGCGCTCGTCGAAGCGCGATCGGTGTTGATGGTCGCTCGTAACGTCGCTGCGTACGATTTATCGATCAACCCCGGCACCGGAACCTTTACGAAATCGGTGTCGCCCATGTACTCCGCACGGTCCGCAAACGCGCGCCGCATTGCCTCCGCCATCAGGTGATAACGATCAGACGAACTCGCCTCGAGTTTTTGCAGATCGAAACCCTCGAGAATGTTGAGCATCTCGATCAGAACCGCGCCGCCGGACGATGGTGGCGGCATCGAAATGATCTCGTGACCGCGATACGTTCCACGGACCGGCGTGCGTTCCTTCGCGACGTAGCCACGCAGATCTTCCATCGTCATCAAACCGTTGTTGCGCTTCATGTCGGCGACGATGAGGCGCGCTGTTTGACCTTCGTAAAACTCATTTGGACCAATTCGTTGCAGCCGCGCGAATGTGGCTGCGAGTTCGGGTTGGCGGAAGATCTCGCCCTCCTGATAAAAGTTGCCGCCTCTCAAGTAGATTCTTTTGGTTTCTGCGTAGGTGGAAAGGTATTCACGAGTCGAATGAAGCGAACGCGCCAACGAGTAGGTAACGGTAAACCCGTTCGCAGCGAGGCGGCGGGCTGGTTCGACGAGCTGCGCCCAATTGAGTTTGCCGGAGCCATACTTCTTTAGCGCCAACTCCATTCCACGGACAGTGCCGGGAACACCCGCGGCACGATAGCCGACCAGCGACCCGCCTTCGCCCTTGATTGGATTGCCTTCCTTGTCGAGGTAGACGTTTCGGTGAGCCGCAAGGGGCGCCATCTCTCGATAGTCGATCGCCGTCGTCCGGCCGTCCTTGAGACGAATCAACATGAAACCGCCGCCGCCGAGATTGCCTGCGGCCGGATGTGTCACGGCGAGCGCAAACGCGACCGCTATTGCCGCGTCGACGGCGTTACCCCCACGTCTCATGATGTCGACACCCACGCGCGACGCGACCTCGTTTGTCGACGCCACCATCCCGTGCTTCGCACGCACAGGCTCGCGAGCAGCCGCAAGCGGCGCATTCGCTAAAACAAGCGCCACAATCAAAGCAATCGGTCTAATCGTTCGAATAGTTTTCATATTTGCCTTTGTGCTTCTTGTGTACCAAACACACCGACTGGATCGAGTTGCTGCTTCACGCGGCGTATCAATTCCGTTGGTTCAGCCACTGTTATGGGTCTATCGAGAGCTCCGATTCGCCAGATCGACTCATCGAACTCAACCGTCGCGAGATCGGGCCAGAGTTTACCGTCGTCAGACAAACACTCTGCGTCGTGCAGTTGCGCCACAGCCTGTTTGACTTGATAACTGACGCCCTTCTCGTTTCCAGCAAAGCGAATCAACAACACAGGAAAATTCTGCGTCATCGTGATCCCAAGCCGCTCGGCAAATGCCGGCGACACAATCTCCGCCGCGACAGGAAACAGCCGCGCATCCAGGATGGTTCGCGCCTTTGAAATCAGGTCCGAAAGTTCCCCCGTCGTGATGACAGTTGCTTCACGTTCAGGCCGCGGCCGTAGTTTAAAGTTTACTTGCGTGATTATCCCCAACGTACCAAAGCTACCGGTGAACAACTTACAAAGATCGTAACCTGCAACGTTTTTCACGACGCGCCCACCCGGATTGATCACACTCCCATCAGCGAGCACGACTCGCATCCCGATCACGGTTCCACGTGGACGCCCGTAGCCGAGTTGTTGTGGACCACCAAGGCCTGTAGCGACCACTCCTCCGATCGTAGCCTGACCGTCATCGGGCGGATCCAATGGTAACCACTGCCCGTTCTCCTCGAGTTTTGCGTTGAAGTCGCGTAGCTTCACGCCGGCTTGCGCGATCGCGATCAAGTCCGCGGGTTCGTGTTCGACGATCTGATCGAGAAGACCGGTGTTGACGATCAAGTTCGCCGCTGCGCTCATTTCCGGATCGAGCCACGTCGCTCCGCCGGTGGGTAGAACGCGCCACTGTTCGCGAAACGCGAGTTTCAAAATCTCAGAGATTTGTTCGGTGGACGTCGGGAAGACTGTCAGCGATGTTGGATGCGAGGAGATGTTCGATGGTCCAACAATCCGTGCGAGCAACGGCGCCGCACTCGCCGGATGAAACTCGGTCTTTAGAAACGCCGGTTGCGAGCGCACTGTGTGTGCCCCGACCGTTTCAACCGATCTCGATCGACTTTCCACTGCGGCGCCGGCGGCTTTAGCCTCGCCACAGCCACGGAGCAGTGGAACAATCTTTCCCGGATTGCAAAGACCCAGCGGATCAAACGCAGCGCGAACACTCAACATCGCATTCATGTCGGCGTCAGAAAAAACCAGCGGCAGCAACTCGCGCTTGTCCAAACCCACGCCGTGTTCGCCGGTGATCGTGCCGCCGGCTTTGACGCAAACTTCCATCAACTCGCGGCCTGCCTCTCGCACGCGTCTCACTTCTTCCGGAAAACGGGAATCAAAACAGATCAGCGGATGCAAATTGCCGTCGCCCGCGTGAAAGACATTTGCAATGCGCAGCTGATATCGCGCGGCGATGTCGTAAGCAGCCCCGAGCACTTCCGGCAGACGCGAACGCGGAACGACCGCATCCTGAATCATCGAGTCGGGCGTGATGCGCCCGATCGCGCCGAACGCGCCTTTGCGCGCGGCCCAGAGTTTCTTTCGCTCGGCCTCGTCGCGCGCGTAACGGCAATTGCGCGCGCCAAATTCCATGCAGATGCTCGTCACCTTCTCGGCTTCGTCGTCGAGACCTGCTTCAATGCCGTCCAGTTCGATCAGCAGAGCGGCGCCTGCGTCGGGTGGTAGACCAGCCGCGAAGACACTTGCCTCAACAGCGCGAATGATCTCGCGGTCCATCATCTCGAGTGCTGCGGGCATCACGCCCGCGGCGATGATCGCGGACACGGCGTGGCTGGCATCGTTTACTTCGCCGAACTCTGCGAGGAGTGTGCGCACGGCGGGCGGCGACTGCGTCAACTTCAATGTAGCCTCGGTAGCGATACCGAAAGTTCCTTCGGAGCCGACGAACGTTCCGAGCAGGTCGTAACCATGCACACCGCCGAGATCGACGATCTCTCCGCCTGCGAGCACGACGCGACAACCAAGGACGTGGTCCGTCGTGGTGCCGTACTTCAGGCAGTGAATGCCGCCCGCGCTCTCGGCGATGTTTCCGCCGATGGTGCAGCTCGGCTGGCTCGACGGATCGGGAACGTAGTACAGGCCGTACGGCGCAACAGCGAGTGATACGTGCAGGTTGACGACGCCGGGTTGGACCACGGCGAGACGGTTCTCGACGTCGATGCGAAGAATTTTTCGCATCCGTGCCATTTCGATCACGACGCCGGAGTTAAGAGCCAGAGCGCCGCCGGAGAGTCCTGTGCCCGCGCCGCGCGGCGTGAACGGGACGCTCGCGCGTGCGAGTTCGCGCATGATGGCGGCCGTTTCTTCGGTCGAGGAAGGGAAGACGACTGCGCGCGGCCGGTGTTTGTGCTGCGGCAAGCCGTCGCACTCATACACGAGCAGTTCGTCAGGCGTTGAGAGAACATACTCGCGGCCCACGATCGCGCTCAGGTTGTCGATTAGATTATGCACGCCGAAACTGGCGATATTTTACTACAGGAGGCGCGAGCGTAGTCATTGGACAAATGATATATGACCCATGATTAGGACTTCGAGTAGAGTTTGTAGGCAAAGTAGATTACCAGGCCGGCGGCGGCGGCGAGCGCGGCCGCTTTCGCTTCAGCCCAGGTGCTGTTCAGCAGTAACCACACGATCAACAACAACGCAAGAATCGCGATGACCGTCCCACCCGGCAGTCGAAACGCGGGTGCGGGCGCTTCAGGTCTAGCGCGGAAGACCGGCAACGCGATACACGTCGCCGCGTAAGTTCCCAGGCGTGCGATCGCACTGATCGTCAGTGCCGCTACAAACGAACTCTTCAGCGTCAGAAACATCATCAACACCGCAGTGATCGCGATCGCCACGTGCGGTGTAAAAAACTTCGTGTGAATCCGCCCCATAACCGCCGGCAACTGCTTTTGCTCCGCCATCGCAAACGGCAGCCGCGACGCCGATAACAACAGTATGTTCAAGTTCCCCGTGATCGAGATGATCGCGCCTGCGGAAATGATCGCGCCGCCGGCTGTTCCCAAAAAGCGCGAACCCGCATCAGCCAGAGGCTTCTGCGACTGGGCCAGCTCCGGCAGCGTCCCCACACAAACGATCTGGATCGTGATGTAAAGCGCCGCTACAACAAACAAAGCAATCAACAGCGCGCGCGGTAAGTTCCTTTGCGGATCCCTGACTTCACCCGCCGGCACGGTCGCCATCTCGAAGCCGGTGAATGCGAAAACGAGCAGCAACACTGACTTCGAGAAGTCACCTGTTGTTGGCGCAGGACCAAACTCGTACGCTTGCGTGTTGACAAAGAAGAGACCGGCAGCCACGAAGAGTATCATCGGCACCAGCTTCCCGATCGTGAACGCGTTGCTGACAATCGCTGCTTCTCTGATACCCAGCAAGTTGATCATCGCGAGCACGGCGACAACAAAAACGATGATCGACGCTCGCCAAACAGGGCTCGTCGCTTGCAGCCAAAAATAACTCACATAACTGACCAGGAGATTACAGTTGGCGGCGAAGGCAGTGACGCGCGCGAGCCAAAACAGCCAACCGATTTCGAACGCCACAGCAGGCTGGAACGCCTCGCGCGCATACAGGTATGGCCCACCCGTCTCGTCGAAGCGGCTGCTCACCTCGGCAAAGCAAAGTATGATTAGCGCCACGACCAGCGCGCAGGCGACGAAGGCGATGAGGCTGTAAGTACCGATTAAAGCGTAAACTCTCGCAGGAAGACCAAAGATGCCGGCGCCGATGATGCCGTTGATCGTAATCGCGACGAGATCCCAGCGCCGTATGCCACGGACCAGGTCCGCGTCGGATTTTTTCTGCACGGATCGGTTATAACAGAATCCGTGCAATCTGTGTAAGATTATGTCCGGAGACACAATGAGCAAAAGTTTACTCTCGGTTTGCCTACTCTTATCACTTTCGATTTCGACTGCCGCGCAACGGGGAACGTCTTTACAAGACCTCGTGAATCGCACTGCGAAGACCACTCTCGATCGCTTTGCCGAGAAGAAGCTCGCGGAGGACCAGCTTTCAATCACCCTGATAAATCTACGCGATCCGCAGCGTCCAGAGACGGCGAGCTTTCGCGGCAACGAACGCATTTATCCCGCGAGCGTAGTCAAGCTTTTCTACCTCGTCGCCGCACAACGCTGGCTCGAAGACAAGAAGATCGAACCAACTTCGGAACTCATTCGCGCGCTGCGCGACATGATCGTCGACTCGTCGAATGAAGCGACGCAGTACGTCGTCGACGTGCTCACGCAGACGACCTCCGGCTACGAGCTGCCGCCAAAAGAGATGGAGGAGTGGCAGTACAAACGTAACGCCGTCAATCGCTATTTCGCGTCGCTTGGTTACACGAACATCAACGTGAACCAGAAGACGTTTTGCGAGGATGCTTACGGCCGTGAGAGCGTCTCGCGTGGTCCAAAAGGCGAGAACCGGAACAAGCTGACAACCGATGCCACTGCGCGTCTGCTGATGGAGATCGTCACCGGCAAAGTGGCCACACCCGCACGGACGACGTTCATGATGGACCTGCTCAAGCGCGACTACACAAAACAGACCACGGACACTGACGACCAGGCAACCGGCTTCACCGGCATCGCGCTGAAAGGACGAGAGGGATTTCGCCTGTGGTCCAAGGCTGGTTGGACCAGCACGACGCGTCACGATGTCGCCTACATCGAAACACCCGATGGCGGGAAGTTTGTGTTGGCGACGTTCACCACCAATCATGCGAACGATCGTGAAATCATTCCGGCGGTTGCGGCCCTCGTGATCGATGGACTCAAGAAAATAGAACCGACCGCGGGTAAGTGATGAAGAACAAAGAACTGGAAAGACAAGTCGAAGAGGTTAAGAAGGACGCCGACGTCCAGCGAGCGTTGAAGGAAGCCACGTCCGCGGAGGCAATTGAGACTCCGGTGACGCGCACGCGTGACAAATTATTGATCGGCACGCACATCGTGTTGCTGATCGCATTGGGGGCTGTTTACCAGTTTCTCAATTCTCGCTTTCCTGATTTCGTCAAAAAATATCCGCTCTTACTCAAGCTCATTCTCGCGTTCGCAGTCGTCGTCGTTTCGCTGATAGTTCTTCGGTTCCTGGACGTTTATTTTGTCACGCGGGTTAAAAACGCGGTCTATCAATTCAACTTGAAACGCGTGTCGCGGCTGATTCTGTCGCTGGCGGTCGCGTTTTTTGTGTTGACCATCTTCTTTCAGAACTGGTACACGGCGGTCGTTTCGTTTGGTTTGATCTCGCTGATACTCGGGTTTGCGTTGCAAACTCCGATCACGAGTTTTATCGGTTGGGTCTACATCCTTGTGCGCGAGCCGTATCGCGTCGGCGACCGGATCAAGATCGGCGCCGTAACGGGCGACGTGATCGACGTGAGTTATCTCGATACGACGCTGTGGGAATTCGGCGGCGACTATCTTTCCACTGAACATCCGAGCGGCAGGATCATCAAGTTTCCGAACTCAAACGTTCTCGACGCGCCGGTCTACAATTACACGTGGCCCTTGTTTCCGTACATCTGGAACGAGATCAAGTTTCAAATTGCCTATGACGCGGATCTCGAATTCGTGTCGTCGACGATGAGGCGGGTGGCGGAGAAGGAGGTTGGCGAGGCGATGATGAAGCACGTGGAAGTTTTTCGTCAGCTCCTCGCGCAGACGCCGGTCAGCCAACTCGAGGTCCAGCAGCGCCCGGCAGTTATGTTTCGCGTGAGCGAGCTCGGGTGGCTCGAAGCGATCGTGCGTTACCTGGTTCCTCCGAAAGAGGCCGGGCGAGTGAAATCGAGGCTGATCCAGGAGCTGGTGAAAGAATTAAACACTGAGCCGGATCGCGTGATGTTTCCCAAGGGCAACACGAGGTAAACCGCCCGCCGGTCAGAAGCCGGGAACCTTTTCACTATCGGCGTGTCTAAGACATGCCATGAGTGAAATCAAACGCCTGATTCCCGCGCCGTCCATCAACGTAACTCCACTAATCGATGTCCTCCTCGTGTTGCTCATCATCTTCATGGTGGCGGCGCCGCTGAAGCCACACCGGTTTCTCGCGAAGCTGCCCGCTGAACCCGATAACAATCCCGACATACCACCCAACATTCATACACTGGTCGTCACGATCGAACCCAATCGAACGTTGAAGCTGAACCAACTGGCCGAGGACATGGGAACCGTCGACGACCCCTCAAAGCTCAACGTAAAACTGATTTCGCTGTTTCAAGAACGACTGCGAAACCGCGCTTACCGGGCAGACATGGCGACGCGTGTCGACCTGCCGGACTCCGCGCGGATTGAGAAGACCGTCTTCATCAAAGCCCCACACAACATTCCTTACGGTGAAGTCGCACGAGTTATGGATGGTCTAAAAGGCTCCGGCGCCGACCCCATCGGCCTGCAACTCGACGGCCTAAACTAACAACTAAGCCAAATCTGTGGTTTAATCTCCCGTTTGAGGAGAAGGATTTGGCATGAGAAATCGTCTTTTCTGGCTGTGTTGTTTGATTGTGAGCGCCGGCGTCGCCGTCGTGGCCCAGGACATAACGGGCGGCGGCAGCCTGCTTCGGGACATCACCGGAGGCGCGGCCTTAATCTTTCGTGCCCCATCAAACCCGACAGTGCAGTTCAGCGGCGCGACTGGTGGCGGCAAGGTAAAGATCAAAAACAAGCCGCCGCTTCACAAGCAGGATCCCATTCTCGCGAAAGCCAACGCCGCGCGGAGCGCTGCTAATCCACGATACGACGAAGCCGAGCAGCAGTATCGACTCGCCGCTCAGATCGCTCCCGACGATGCGCGCGCATTTGCGGGCCTCGGAAACATCTACGTGGACCAGGGCCGCTTTGCCGACGCCGTCGACTCCTACCAGAAAGCACTAAAAATCAAACCGGATTACAACGGAGCTTATCTGCCGCTCGCATTTTCGCTCGCGCGCCTGAACCGGTATCCCGAGGCGATCGACGTTTACAAGGAAACGCTGAAGCGCGATCCATCGGTTCCGGAGGTCTATAACAATCTGAGTTTTGCTTACAACCATACGGACCGCTACCAGGACGCAGTCGAAGCGAGCCTCGAGGCGATCAAGTTGTCAGGCGACACGGGTGGAGCGTACAAACAGGGATTCCAGGAACGAACTGAGGTCCGTTCCTATGCTTACAAAAATCTCGGAAATGCCTACAACGGCCTGAAGCGTTACGACGAGGCCGCGACCGCGCTCAAGAAGGCGTCAGAAATCGAACCGAAAAACGCCTCCGCACATTTCAATCTCGGCCTGACTCTCTACAATGCTGGTCGCTACTCGGAGGCAATCGAGTCGTACAAAGAGGTCATCAAACTGCGACCGAATTTGCCGCAAGCTTACTTCAATCTCGGACTCACCTATTACGCGATAAACGATAAGACGGCCGCGATGGCGCAATATGAGGCTCTCAAGCCCCTCGACGCTGAAATGGCGCGGCAACTCTACGACGCGATCAAACGATAACGTTCGTTCAGCCAGTTGGCGTATACTTTCTGCCCTCCCAACTGGACCATGCTCAATTCGCGGCAAAAGTGGACGCTGACGCAGGACGCGTTCGATCAGTTGCTGATTGTTTTCGGCGGCGGCGATCGCGAGAGCGGAAGCAAAAAGTACCTGGAGATTCGCGGCAATCTCACGCGCTTCTTCGAGTGGCGGGGTTGTCCGTTTCCGGAAGATCATGCCGACGAGACGATGAATCGCGTAGCGAAGAAAGTCGCCGAAGGAGAGGAGATTCTGAATCCTGCGGGTTACGCGATGGGAGTGTCGCGTCTGCTTTTGCTGGAGATCGTCAAAGGTCGCCAGCGGGAGCAGTCGGCGCTGACGGAGATCGGCAGGGAGAGTGAGGCTTACGAAGCGGAGGACGATGGCGAGGGTCGTCTCACGTGTTTGAAAAACTGTCTCCAGACCCTTTCGGCCGACAACCGCGACCTGATTCTCCAGTACTACCAGGGTGAAAAAAGTGAAAAGATTCAGAACCGGAGGAAGCTGATGGAGAGGCTTGGTGTTCCCGTAAATACGTTGAGAATGAGGGCTTTGCGTGTGCGGGAGCGACTCCAGGGCTGCGTCGAAGAGTGCATGAGCAGGGCATAAGAAAAAATAGTGTGATGAAAACTCTTAATTCGCCACTCTAGATTGGAAGTTCCCCGCATTGGTTTTGCTTCTGATTAAAAAAACGCAACTGTGGTGAATAAAAACACCTCTTCCGCGGCAGGAAGGGAGTGCTAAGAGAGAGAATGACATGGCGGCTAACCTGAACAACGAGAAACTCATTGCCCAGTATCTACTCGGCGAACTGCCCGAAGCGCAGCAGGTGGAGATTGAGGACCGCGCGTTTGAAGACAAGGAATACCTCGCGAGTATAACGGCGGTCGAGAACGACCTCATCGACGAATACGTTCGCAATGAAATGTCTGAAACTGAGCGGCGCCGGTTTGAGGGCCGGTTTTTGATGTCGGCTGAGCGGCGGAAGCGGGTTGCGTTTGCGAAGGCGCTTGCAGGTTTGGCGTCTGAAGCGCCCGTCGTAGCGCAGAGGCCGGTGGTTGCGTCGAGAGCGGTTTCGTGGCGCGAGTCGCTTGAAGCGTTTATTCGTGGCTTGGTTCCAGTACCGAGACTTGCGATGGGGATAGCGATGGTGGTGGTGCTGGGCGGCAGTTTGTCGTTGGTAGGTGAGATGCTGCGTTTGCGTAGTCAGATGAGTCATCTGCAGGCGGAAAACCAGTCGCGACAAAGTCAGTTGCAGCAGCAGATTGAGACGGAGCACCGGCGAAGCGAGGAGTTGGTTGCAAGACTGAGCCAGGAGAAACAACAGCGCGAGCAGACCGATGAATCGTTGCGTCAGTTGAGTGAGACAGCGGAGACTCCGGCGCCGAAGCCTGTGATTGCCTCGTTGACGCTGCTGCCTGGGATCTCACGCGGTGGTGGCGAGAAACCGCGTTTAGCTTTACCTGAAAACGCGCGTCTCGTCCGGCTTCACATCGGCATCGATCCGGAAGAGCCGTACAAGACTTATGCGGTAGAGCTGCGGACGGTCAGCGGCAAGTCTGTCTGGAACCGCGAAAATCTCACCGTACGCGAACGACGTGGAGCACGTGCAATCGGACTCACCCTACCGGCAACGGCAGTTCGACCCGGTGAGTACGAGCTCAGGTTGAAGGGATTTGCTGACGGTAAGAGTGAAGATGTTGGGTTTTACTATTTCACGGTCACTACTAGACAGGATTAATCCTGTCAAACCGAGTCAAAGCTAATAGTCATCTGTGGCCATTCTTGCGGTGCGTTCCCTGGTCTAATCGAAAGTAACGTTTTCATCCCGCTTTCCTGCGCCGCCTCGAGTTCAGCCACAACATCCGAGATGAAAAGTATTTCGCTGGGCTCCAGATCCATGGCCGTCGCGATCTTGCGATAGCTCTCCGCGTCACCTTTTTTCCCGACGTTCGTGTCGAAGTAATCGTCGATAAACCCCGTGAGATCGCCCGCGTCGGTGTGTGCGAACAGAAGCTGCTGGGCCAGCACGCTTCCCGACGAAAAGATACCGATCTTCAATCCCGCCCTACGCCAGCGCTCGAACGCCGGCGCGACGTCCGCAAACACCTGCGACTTCAAACTTCCATCCAGGTAGCCTTGCCGCCAGATCTTTCCCTGCAACGACTTCAACGCGGTCGACTTGCGATCGCGATCGATTAGCCAGTCGATGTAATCAGGAATCGATTCCGGCGGCTGAAGGTTGTTGCGCGTGTCCGCGGCGTGTTCTTCACGCAGGAGCGCGATGTCCGCACGCACCTCATCTGAGTCCTTTGTCAGGAAATCTCTCGCGTGAGCACGAGCGTAAGAGAACAACACTTCATGAACAAATGCGATCGGAGTAGTCGTACCTTCGATGTCGAGCAAAATTCCGCGAACCTGGTCCATCTAGAAACTTTCGTCGATGCGACTTTCCGTGTAGTGCGGAGTCCAACCGGCTTTGTCCTGAAACAGACGAATCGCACGAATGCGACGGTCTGCACACAGATTGAACCAGTGCAGCGTGCCGCGCGGTACGCGAATCAGATCGCCGGCTTCCACCAAGATCGCCAGCACTTCGCCCGTGGTTGAGTGAATGTGAAATACACCGTGGCCCGCGATAATGAACCGCACTTCGTCTTCGTCGTGCCAGTGTTCGCGATTGAACTTGGCAAGCATCTCGTCGAGTCCAGGCGTGGCTGGATTCACGTCGATTACATCCGCGGTAACGTACCCGCCGCGAATCTTTAACTCCTCGATCTCTCTCGAGTATGCCTGAAGAATCTCTTCGGCCGGAGCGTCGGCCGCGACCGGATGTGCCGGCTGCCAGCGCTCGTAGTCGATACCGTGGGGTGCAAGACCCGACACGATCTCTTCGTGAGTCTGCAAGGTTGTGTCTTCTTTGAGGAGCGTTACTACAGCCATACCTGTTCCTTTGCTTTGATAAGAGCTGTTCGTCCCATTGCTTCGAGCAGGAATTCGAGGATTTCGATGTGGCGCTTCGCGTGGGCGAGAGTGTCGCCCCACGAGTAGAGCCCGTGACGGCGCAACAAAAATCCGTGTGCCGCTTTATTTGCGTTCAGTGTCTTGCCGACAATTTCAGCAAGCGCAGGCATGTCCTGGGAATTGTCGATGATGGGCAACCACTCGGAGTGCTCGTGCGTGCGCACGCCCTCGAGTCCTTTCAACATCTCATAGCCGGCGATCATCACGCCTCCCTCAGATGAGTAGAGATCGGAAAGGATCGTGTTCCAGACCGAATGCGTGTGCAGCACCGCGCCGGCGCCGCGCTCCTTTACGATCCGTATATGGAGCAGACTTTCATCGGACGGTTTACCACCATGCTCGCTCACGATTCGCGCATTCTCGTCGATCGCGAGGAGTTGATCCGGCGTGAGTTCACCCTTATCGATCCCACTGGGACTCATCGCGATCCGCAGCGGCTCACGCTGGACCACCGCACTCAGATTCCCACTAGTCCCGAGCAACCACCCGCGCCCATGAAAACTCCTGGCGACGGCGGCAAGCCCGGCACCGAGCTCCTCAAAGTCGTTCGACATCACGGGAAAAGATGCCACAAAAAGGCACAAAATGCACAAACGAGTAAAGCTTTTTGCTATTTGTAATTACGCGAAAATTTTGCTTGCACCTTCTCGCTATTGAGAGTAGGATGCTCTCGCTTACGATTGCCGCCGCGAGTCCTAACCTACCACCTCGCAGGCGATGCTCAGTCAAAATCGTAGAATGAAAATGTGTGCTTGAGTGGCCTGGAGGGGGGCCAGGTTGAGTCCGCAGAAGTATGCGGCGCACCAGGGTGCTTCTGCGGACTCGGGGGCTTTTTACTGTCATGAAGCTTGAAGATGCGATCGAACACGACTCGCGAGAAATGAGCAGCCGCGCGGTTTTCATGGGGACTTCTGTTCCAATCGAGTTGCTCTTCGAGTTTCTGCAAGACGATCAGACTGTGGAGACTTTTCTCGATCAGTTTCCAATGGTCAGTCGCGATCAGGCTCGAGCAGTGCTTGGCGCGTCGAAAAATATGCTGTTGTGCGCAGCGAGATCGTGGCCTTGGTGAGGGGGCCACGAGGAGTCCGCGGAAGCGATCCGCCCAGAAGCTTCCGCGGCTCCATGAATCCGTGTAATCTGTGTCAAACACAATTACACGGACTATGCAACTTCCAGTTAATCCGCCGATTCTGCCGATGCTCGCGAAGCGCGTCAGCGAGCTACCCACAGCCGGAGAATGGATTTTCGAACCGAAGTGGGATGGTTTTCGCGCGCTCGTTTTTCGCGACGGCAAAGAAGTCATCATCCAGAGTCGTGACGAAAAACCGCTCAATCGTTACTTCCCGGAACTCGTCGAGCCGCTGTTGAAGCAACTGCCCACTCGCTGTGTGCTCGACGGCGAAGTGGTCGTCGCACAAAACGGCGCCCTCGACTTCGACTCACTCCAGCTACGAATTCATCCGGCAGCATCGAGAATTCAATTACTCTCCGAACAGATCCCTTCGTCGATCGTCTTCTTTGATCTACTCGCCGAAGGTAAAAAAGATCTGCGCGGCATGCCATTTCACGAACGTCGCGAGCGATTGGAATCACTGCTCGCTTCTGCGAAACCACCGCTCCACCTGACACCCGCGACGAGCGATTTCGCGATCGCGTCCGACTGGTTTCGGCGTTTCGAAGGCGCAGGTCTCGACGGCGTTGTTGCTAAACCAGTTTCAGGGACTTACGAATCGAACAAACGCGTCATGCTCAAGGTGAAGCACGAGCGCGAATGCGATTGTGTGGTCGCTGGATTTCGCTGGCATAAAAAAGGCGAGCGCACGAGGATCGGCTCACTGTTACTCGGACTGTTTGATGAAGCAGGGACACTACAGCACGTCGGAGTATGTGCGAGTTTCACGGATCAGAAGCGGGTCGAATTGGTTGAATTCCTCAAGCCGTATCGGAAGAACGCGCTCGAGACTCATCCGTGGAAAGAGTGGGCCATAGGCGTGGTCGGTGATGCGCATCGCATGCCGGGCGCGCAGAGCCGCTGGAGCCACGGTAAAGACATGTCGTGGGAGCCACTGCGACCGGAGCTCGTCGTCGAAGTTGCGTACGAGCACATGCAGGGAAGGCGGTTTCGGCACATGTCGCACTTCCGTCGTTGGCGCACGGACAAGAAGCCGGCTGACTGTACGTTCGAGCAACTCGAGGTGGTGCCGCCACAGGAGGTTGAATCGATCTTCGCCAGCAAAAAACATTAGCCACAAAAAGGCACAAAAGGCACACAAAAAAGAGCATACGAAAGAGCGCGCCAAAGAGGACAAAAGAGCGTAAAACGAGGATTACTCCTTTTGTGACTTTTGTGCCTTTTTGCGGCTCAATTGTGCCTTTTTGCGGCTCCATTCGCGGGTGGGATCGTCGTCGGGGTCGGGAGTCTCCTGCGGCGGGCGGAGCTTTTCCGGCACGTTGCGCAGGTTTACGCGAATGCGTGTCCAGGTTGAAGACCGGCCGCGCATTGAATCCACGAGCACATCGTCGACGGCGAGAAGTTTGGCGACTTTCGGATACTTCGCTTTCCAACGCTCGAGTCCTTCGAGCGCGGTTTTTTTATTCGGCGAGTTGGCGACGACGAGCAGCGGCATTCGTTCGCGTTTCTTCTTCGCGCGCGACGGCGCCACGCGCGTTCCTTCGCCCTCCATTTTGCGAAAGTGCGGCGGCCACGGCGCATCGCCCAGGCCCGCTGCTTCGTCGCGGTCCGCAAGCTCGAGCAGCTTTTCAAGCGAACCGGCAGTCGCGTCCATCTCGGCATGTGGATTCCCAAGCTCCGCAAAACGCTTCGGCACTGTCAGCACTGTGAAGTCCGCAGGATCGCAATCCGCAACTTCATCCCAGGCGAGTGGCGTTGAGACGCGCGCGTCGGGAAGTGGACGCACGGAATACGCCGAACACGTCGTCCGATCCTTCGCGTTCTGGTTGTAGTCGAGAAACACGCCATGCCGCTCTTCCTTCCACCACTTCGAACTCGCCAGTTTCGGCAAGCGACGTTCGACCTCGCGCGACAACGCAACTGCCGCACGCCGCACTTCGCTGAAATTCCAACGCGGCTGAATTCGAACGTTGACGTGCATGCCGCGTGAGCCGCTCGTCTTGGGCCAACCACGCAGACCCATCTCTTCCAGCAGCGACTTCACTTCGAGCGCAACCAGCCGAACGTTCTCCCAAGTCACACCCGGACCCGGATCCAGATCGACGCGCAACTCATCCGGATGATCGAGATCCTCAGAACGCACGGGATGCGGATGGAGCTCGATGCACCCAAGGTTCACGACCCACGCAAGGCCCGCGGCATCGTCGACCACGACTTCCTCAGCGACGCGACCCGATGGAAACGACAACGTCGTCGTTCGCAACCAGTCCGGCCTATTCGCCGGGGCTCGCTTTTGATAGAACGCCTCGCCTTCCGCACCGTTCACAAACCGCTTCAGCACGATCGGCCGATCGCGAATTCCGCTGAGAGCACCGGGAGCCACGGATAAGTAGTAGCGCACGAGCTCGAGCTTGGTGAGCTTTGTTTCGACGGTGAAGTAAGGCTTATCGGGATGCGTGATGCTCACTTCGCGGCCGTCGATCGATAACACTTCTGCTTGTTCTGCTTTGGGGCTCACGATGGATTACAAAGCCTTTGACATGTTGATGAAATGACAAGGTATTTTGGTCACCACATCCGCGGGAAACGGCGCAGTTCCATTTTCGAAGTAGCCTCGGCGTTGATAAAACGCAGGCAAATCGGTTCGCAAGTTGACGATCAAGATATCCATGAACCGCGATCCGCGCTCGCGACAATATTTCTCAGCCTCGCTCATTAATAACGATCCCAGTCCACCCCGTTGGCAGGTAGGATCCACGGACAGCAAACCCAGGTACGACCGTTCACCGCGAAGCTCGACGTAGACGCAACCGTTGAGCTTATCGCCGGCTTCCGCGAGCAGGAATGCGCCCTTGTCGAGCAGTTGCTCGACCTCAGTCTGATCGATACGTGGTCCATCGATGAAGAACCCTTCGACGATATGGAACGCCGCATTGATAATGTTAGTTATCTTTTCTGCGTCAGCAACCGCCGCAAGACGAATAGGAACTGTGCTGGTCATCGTAGTTTCCGAGATAAAACCATACTAACAGTTCAAAGAAAACCACAAGTGCATTATCCTGCCAACGCATAAAACCCATGATTACCGCCACCACACAGCAACCACTCGAAGCGCGTTCCGGACTCGATCCGTGGCGAATCGCCGAGCTACCGCCCGCACCCAGGCCGCAGGGCTTCGGCTGGTTCAATGCGATTGGACCCGGCGTCATTGCTCTCGGTGTTTCAATCGGGAGCGGCGAATTCTTACTTGGACCAGCAGCGTTTGTGAAATACGGTCTCTCGTTGTTGTGGGTGGTAGGGATAGCGTCACTGCTTCAGACGCTTCTCAACGTCGAGCTGATGCGCTACACGATGGCAACCGGCGAGCCGATCATCACCGGCTTCATGCGCGTGCGGCCAAACTCGACGTTCTGGGCGTGGTTCTACGCGGTTCTTTATTTTCTCCAGATGGGATGGCCAGGATGGGCCGGCGCCGCCGCAGGTGCGGTCTTCTTTCTCGTGGCGAAACGTTTGCCGGCCGCGGGTGAATCGGGAACGGTCTACGCCATCGGCGTTGCGCTGTTTCTGATGTGCGGGATGATATTGATGATCGGGCGGCGAATCGAGCGGACTCTCGAATATCTCAACTGGATCATGGTCACGGTGATCATCGGTGGACTCGGAGTGCTCGCTCTTCTTTTCGTACCGCTGCCAACCTGGGGTGCTGCCGTCGCCGGGTTTGCAGGATTCGACGTGAGGACAAGCTCGTTCCAGTTCCTTCCTGCCGGCGCAGACTTTTTCCTGCTCGGCGCGTTCGCGGCTTACTGCGGCGGTGGTGGCGTTGCGAATCTCACGTTGACCAACTGGGCTCGTGACAAAGGTTACGGCATGAGCAGTTGCGTTGGATTTATTCCCGCGGCTGTCGGTGGCAAGAAAGTCGCGCTGGCCCATTCAGGAAGCACGTTCAGACCCGACGCCGAGTCGCTCGAGCGCTGGCGCGGGTGGTGGCGCATCGTGCGCGTGGACCAATGGGGTGTTTACTTCGTGGGCGCGATTTTGGGTATGGCATTGCCGGCATTGCTGTACGTCACGTTCGTACCGGCAGGCAGCGACATTCGTGGTCTCGGTGTCGCTGCGGCATTGGCCCAGGCTGTTGCGACGCAGAAGGGCGCGATCTTCGGAGGCATCATTGCAGCGCTCGGTGTGTGGCTACTTTTCAAGACGCAACTCGACATTCTCGAAGGAATGACGCGCGCGATCACCGACATACTCTGGACTGGGAGTGCGCGCATCCGCTCCTGGCGCGGTGGTGATGTGCGTGTTGTTTACTACTCTGTGTTGGTGGTTATTTCGTTGTGGGGAATCTTCGCGCTCAAACTCACACAACCGATCATCCTGCTTGCGTTGAGCGCGAACATGGCGGGCATCGTGTTCATCATCAGCGCGGTGCATTTGTTGTATGTGAACACGCGTTTGCTGCCGGTCGAGTTACGGCCTCCGATGTGGCGACGCCTGGCGCTCGTCGCGCTCGCCTTGTTTTACGGGTTCTTTTTGTTCATGTGGGTGTTGAGCGCATTTCGCTAGTTATGCTTTTCTGTGTATATCCGTGGCTAACTATTGGATCGGTGGCGGAAGTGGAGCGGGTAAATCGACGATCGCCCGTCGCATTGCAGCTCAGCATGGCCTAACTGTCTACTCGACTGACGATATGATGGCGGATCACGCTCGCCGTAGCTCTCCTGAAGATTCGCCATTGCTGCACGACTTCATGGCAATGGACATGGACGAGCGGTGGGTGAACCGAACTCCGCAAACGATGCTCGAGACGTTTCACTGGTTCCGCGGCGAGGGTTTCAACTCAATCGTCGAAGACGTCCTTCGTCTGCCACCGGGGGTGATCGTCGAGGGATTCCGGCTGTTGCCACACTTGGTGAAGCCGCTTCTCTCCGTCCCGACTCATGCCGTCTGGCTTCTGCCGACCCCCGAGTTCCGCCAGGCCGTCATCGAAAGCCGCGGCGGATCGGCCTGGGGATTTCTCGCGAAGACGAGTGACCCCGAAAAAGCCTTGCGCAACCTGCTCGAACGCGATCGGATGTTCACAGACATCCTGCGCGCGGAAACAGCGCGTTTGGGATTGACGGCGATTGAGGTCGACATCACGACAACCGAGAACGACCTCGTGCGACAAGTGACTGACATATTTCAACATTAACAACAAAGGCACACACAGCACACAAAATCATTTTTGTGCGTTTTTGTGGCCTAAATCTTTAGATTTGCAATTCTCGGCGGAGAGGACTATAGTTCTCCCCAAGCTGATGGTTGGTGAATCCTTCCATCAAAGTGGTTGTCGGGGTGAGGACGATGACCACATTAGATTAGGCGCGACAGTCCAAAACTGTCGCGCCTTTTCGTCTCTCAAAGAGTCGTTCGTGCAACTCCCTGACTATCCACGCAACGCGCTCCTCGTCCACAACCGTCAAGAGATTACTGTCTGAAGTACTCCGCCACTTTAACGACGCATCCATCTCGTGCAGCACGTGCCGCACTCGCGCCGCGCCCTGGGTGCCGTTGCTTAATCCATCTCCAACACACGCGACGACACGCTCGAGATGAGCGATTGCCTTGACGGTTCCATCCGGCGGCTCGGATTGCGCGCAAATAAGCGTTCCCTGTTGTTCGGGAAGACGAGAATTACGAATGCGAACCGGAATCTTCGCATCGATCACCGGCCCGATCATCTTGGCATGCATCACGCGCGCGCCAAGAACAGCGAGTTCTTTCGCTTCTTCGTACGAGAGCTTTGGGACCGTACGCGTGTCGCTTACGAGGTTCGGGTTTGCGGTCTGAACACCATCGACGTCCGTCCAAATCTGTATCTCGCTCGCGTGGAGAGCCGCGCCGATCAACGTCGCCGTGTAATCCGAACTACCACGCCCGAGCGTTGTCGTAACACCTTCAGCCGTTGCGCCAATAAACCCGCCGAGCACCGGAATGCGTCCTGATTCGAGTAACGATTGCAGCTCAGCGTTCGTGCGCAAATTCACTTCGTGAATCAGCGGATTCGCATTTCCATGCTCGCCGTCAGTAAGGATGCAGCGGCGCGCATCCACGTATCTTGCGGGCATACCATGATGCTCGAGAATCATTGCAAACAAGGCGGCGGCCAGCCTTTCGCCATGTGACGCGATCGCGTCCTGTGTTCGCAGGTCGACGACTCCGCGTTCGAGCAGTGTCGCAATTTCGGCGCGACTGTTTTCGGTAAGCACACGGCACTTCGACACTGCTTCAGCACCGAGATGCTCGGCGACTTCCCGATGGCGTGTGAAATGTTCCCGGAGAGTGCCGACGCCGTTTCGAATACTCTTGATCAGGGCATCCGTTACACCACTCATTGCAGACACGATCACTACGACGGGCGAACCCTGATTTGCACGCACGATCTGAACGGCGCGCTCGAACGCAGCCGCGTCAGCGACTGAAGTGCCTCCGAATTTGAGTACTTTGATATTACCTGCCACCTTGATCTCCAACGGGACGGCGAAAGAAGAAACAAGTTTTAGTTAAAGCTTCCGGGCGAGAGGCGAAGTTAATTCAGATTGGAATCTTTGTTAACGGGCCAAACTGACACGCAAGGATTTTGCTTGACGCGGAAGGTTAAGAAAACTACGCTTCGCCTGTCAACTATTTCTTGCTGAAACCGCTGCGAGTCTCAACGCTAACCCGACAAAGGAAATTTCGTCTTAAAAATGTCCTCCAGATTTTTCGCCTTAGTCATTCTATTGCTCACCATCCCGGTCGTTCAGGTTTTTGCGCAGGACAATAACTCAGGACCGGCTGCAAAAGTCGCTCCCACACCTCAGGTTCTCGAGGCCCAGGGCGTCACGATTGAGTTTGCTGCCACACCGATTCGCGGCCGGCAACCTCGACTGGTTGCGGGTGAGGAAGTGAGGCTTGGTTTCAGGATCACCGGCACCAGCGGCGCCGTTCCTTTGAGCAATCTTCGACCTACTGCGTGGATCGATCAGCGGAAGAGCAGGGAAACTTCCGAGCCGCAGGCGTGTCGAGAGAAGGTCCAATCATTTTTGCAATCGAGTTTTGCGAAGCGGCCGGTGCTCGACCTCAATGGCTATTTCGTTCTCACGCTGAACCAGGAGCCGAACATTTCCGTCATCGATCCGCTGTCGGGTTTCGGCGGCAGCAAACTGTATACGCTGATTGCTCTCCCGAGCCCCGGTGAAGACTGGGTGATGCGCACAGCAGATCAGAATCGACTCTACGTTTCCATGCCGGCAGTTAACCAGGTCGCTGTGATCGATCTGACGACGTGGAAATCGATCGCGATGATCGGCGCGGGGACAAAACCCACGCGCTTAGCCTTGCAAAATGACGGTCGATATTTGTGGGTTGGAAATGAACAGGGAGTCGCAGTGATCGACACGTCGAGTCTGAAGGCTGTAGCGCAAATCATGACTGGCGCGGGTAGTCACGAGTTTGCCTTCACCGACGACGATCGCTTCGCCTTTGTTACTAACAAACAGGACGGCACGCTGTCAGTAATCGACACGCGAGAACTGGCGCCGTCTCCGCTGAAAGACATAAAACTTGGAGGGTCGCCGGTCGCTATTGCGTTTTCACCTCTGAGTAAGGCGGTTTATGTAGCGAATGAGGATGGAACTATCGCCGTCATCGACGCCGGCCGTTTCGAAACTCTGGCGCAAATGAAAACGCAGCCGGGACTCCGAAGTCTGGGTTTGCAGCCGGATGGTCGTTACGGATTTGCAGTGAGCACGGCCGTAAATTCCGTGTTTGTCTTCGATTTGACTTCAAACAAGGTGATTCACTCGGTGGCCGTCGGGCCGGGCGCCGATCAGATCACGTTCACAAAGCAATTCGCCTACGTTCGTTCCAGCGGTAGTGAATTCGTCCATATGATCAAGCTGGCGGATCTCGGGAAAGAGGCCGCGCTCTCGAGGTTTCCCGCCGGTCAAAAAGCGCCAAAGGAAGCTGCGGCATATTCTCTCGCCAATGCAATCGTTCCCGCGCCGGAAGAAGGCTCGGTCATAGTCGCGAATCCTTCAGACCGAATGATCTATTACTACACTGAAGGTATGGCAGCGCCGATGGGAAGCTTTCAGAACTACCGGCGCGTTCCGAAGGCGCTGTTGGTTTTCGATAACGGTTTGCGTGAAACGGCGCGCGGCTTCTATTCGACTACGATTCGACTCGACTCGCCCGGCTTTTACGATGCGGTATTTTTGTTGGATTCACCTCGCGCGGTTCATTGTTTTGATTTCACCGTCGACGACAATCCCGCACAGCCTAAACAGAAGAAAGAGTCGCTGGCTGCTCAGCCGCTCACAAACGAAAGTGCGTTCGCAGGTGAGCCTTACACTTTTCGCTTCAAACTGATCGAGACGACTGCGGGTGTTGCTAAAGCGAATCTGAATGACGTGGGCGTGCTCGTTTTTCTGGCGCCCGGAATCTGGCAAGACCGCGTCGAGGCGAAGCCAATCGCGGGTGGCGCTTACGAAATCAACTTCGTACCTCCTCAACCTGGCGTATACTATGTTCACTTCAGAATTCCTTCGCTGGACGTGCCGTTCAGTCAGATAATGCCGCTCGTTCTGGACGTAAAGAAAAAATGAAAAAAATCCTCAAACTAACGTTGCCAATCATGTTGTTGTGTCTCGGGTGTCGCGCGGTTGCGGCGCAGGAACCCGAATCCGCCGCGAAGAAATATTTCACTGACGTCGTTCTCGTAAATCAGAACGGCGAGAAGATGCGCTTCTACAGCGATCTATTACAGGGCAAGGTCGTCATCATCAATTCTTTCTTCGCGACGTGCACGGGAAGCTGCTTGCCGATGAATCGCAATCTCGAGAAGCTGCAAACTGGTCTCGGCGCTCGGATGGGGAAAGATGTTTACATCATTTCGATCAGCGTCGATCCGGCAGTGGATACACCCGAGGAACTGAAAGCGTATGCGAAGAAGCTGAACGCGGGTCCAGGATGGTTCTTTCTCACCGGCGACAAAGAGATGGTCGCATTCGCACTGAAAAAGATCGGCCACTTTGTCGACAACAAGCAGGATCACCTCAACATCTTCATCATCGGCAACGAACGGACCGGCCTCTGGAAGAAAGCTTTTGGACTGGCCAACAGCGACGAGTTGATGAAAGTTGTCGATAGTGTGCTCAACGACCAGCCACCGAAAACGCAGTGAGTCACAAAAAGAATTTCTGGTTGGTAGTGCTGATTTGTTTGGTGCCGGCTGTAGCGACGGCGCAGGATTCGGTCGCACAGCAGCAGAGTCGTGGACGGCAGATTTACGTTCAGGGGACGAGCCAATCGGGTAAGGAGATCCTTGCTTACGTTGGTGATGCATCGCTCGAGATGCGCGGCAACACATTGCCGTGCGCCGGTTGTCACGGTCTGGACGGCCGTGGAAAACCTGAAGGTGGCGTGAATCCCTCGAACGTGACGTGGGAGTTTCTGACTAAGCCTTACGGGTTGAAGCACGAGAATGGGCGGCAACATCCGCCGTACACCGAACGCGGTCTCGAGCTCGCAATCACGCGCGGTCTCGATCCTGCTGGTAATAAGTTGCTCCAGGCGATGCCTCGCTACGTCATGTCGCGGGAAGATCTCGCGGACCTCGTCACGTATTTACGACTCGTGGGCAAAGAACGAGATCCGGGTGTCAGTGACGACAAGATCGTGATTGGAACGATGGTGGAGACGTCGGGAATCCTGGGTGACTGGGGCAAGGTGATCACGGCGGTTACGAATGCTGTTTTTGAGGACGTCAATAGTCAGGGTGGACTGTACGGGCGGCGTTTGGAGTTGCAGGTTATCGAATGTAGTGCGGAAACGCGGGCTGCGGCGCGCGCAAAGCTCGAGTCGATGTTGAAGGAGCAGCAGGTGTTCGCGATTTCGAATGCAATGATTGCGGGGACTGAAAAAGAGGTTGTTCCTATTCTCAGTCAAAACCAGACACCTCTGATTGGTCCGTTCTCGCTTTATCCGCAAACCGGTTTCCCCTTGAACCGCGAGGTGTTTTATTTGCTCTCCGGGTTGGATGATCAGGCGAAAAGCCTGGTGAAGTTTATCGCTGAGAAACCTGAGTTCAAGAGCGGGAACATAGCGATGTTTGCGCCGCGGATCGAATTGTTTACAAATGTTATTGAAGCCGTCAGGGCAAAGAAAGACGCGTCCAGGACGCTGACTGTTGTTCGATATGAATCGGGGCGTTTTGATGCCGCGGATGCGATCAAACAGGGCAGACAAGCTGCTGCTGAGGTCGTGGTCTTCATGGGAAGCGGCGACGACGCGCTCGCATTCATGCGTGAGGCGGAAAAAGTTAACTGGTTTCCAGCCATGCTCGTGCCTGGCGGTGCTATCGGAGCGTCTGTTTTCGAGGCGCCGATCGGATTTGATCGGAAAGTGTTTTTCTCGTTCGCAACGACGCCCGACGACCATACTGCTGAAGGTCTCAACGAGTTTCGTGCGTTCCGGGCTAAATATAAGTTGCCGTCGAACCTTGTAACCGCTCAGATTTCCGCATACGTGGCGGCGAAAATGTTGATCGAGGGACTCAAGCGCGCGGGAAAAGACGTCAGCCGGGAGAAGTTGATTGCGGCGCTCGAGGGGCTTCACGAGTATTCGACGGGATTGACGCAGGCGATAACGTACGGACCAAATCGTCGCGTCGGCGCCACTGGCGCATACATCGTCGCGATCGACTTGAAACAGAAACAATTCGTTCCCGTGAGCGGTTGGGTTGATAGTAATTGATAATTTTCACTTGGACCGGAGTCAGTCTCAAAGTCGAAGTCATTGTTGGATACGGTCAGGACCGGAACTCGGTAGCGTCGGGTCGTACGTGAGCCGCTCAATTTGCTTAAGAATTTCGTATGTTCGAGGCAGACCCGACGCTACCGCGTTGCGGTACTGACCGTATCCAAGTCTCAAGATTTCTATCTGGCGATCAGAAAGGAAGAACAATGCTGATCAGAGTGTTAATGGTGGTGCTGTTGAGCGGTGCTGCTTTTTCAATACCGGCGCAAACGCCAAAAACGTCAGCGGCGCGTTATGCGTGTCCGATGCATCCCGAAGTCACGAGCAACAAGCCCGGCAGATGCCGCAAGTGCAAAATGACGCTTGCGAAGGTCTCGACAACTCCTGTACCCCGCGATGTAAACGCGTTCTCCCTGCGGGTGTCAGATTTGCCGATCCAGGATCAGAATGGCAAATCGCTCAAGTTTTACAGCGATCTCATCAAAGGCAAAGTAGTCGCAATCAATTTTGTCTTCACCACTTGCACCGCCACCTGCCCGACGTTAACCGCAACATTTCGTAAAGTGCAGCAGCAACTGGTGGAACACAAGTTTGACGCGCAATTGATCTCCATCAGCGTCGATCCAACCACCGACACACCCGAACGGCTACACGCTTTTGCCGAAAAGTTCAATTCGGAACCGGGATGGACTTTCGTCACAGGCAACTCGTCGGATATCGAATTGCTGCTAAAAGAGCTCGGGGTTTATGTAGCGAATAAGAACGATCACACACCGATGGTGCTGATTGGCAACGATAAAGCCGGATACTGGACCCGCGCTTATGGACTTTCATCGCCGGACGCGCTGGTGAAATTAATCACGGAAGCGGCAAACAGATCCGAGCGCGACAGTACGGCGTCCGGCTCGCAATAAGTTCAGAGTCGGGTTCTGTTAGCAAATATTGCTGAAACCAAAACTTTTACTTGACACTTAACGAGAGCAGAATTACGCTGCGCTAGTCAGAATAATCAAGGCGGAAACCTTCTTCACGTCCGGCACTTTCACGCTCGCTAAGCTTTACTCATTGTTTCCAATTCCGGCTATTTTTCCCGGCAGATGAAAACCTCAAGACGCTTTGCTTGCCGTCCGCAAACTATCGAAGGAGAAATGAACATGTTCGGTCAACAGAGTACGTTTGTCAGCATGGTCAGATGCTTCGCATTAGTCATCTTGTTTCAGTTCAGCGCCTCGTTGTCAGGCGCACAAACTCCGCGTCCACCCGCGGAGAAGCCGAGCACTGATGCGTCTCCTCAAGAGCAGCAGCGGACGCCAGACTCGCCCACTCCCCCAGTCGTAGCGCCGCCAGTCACCTCCGAACCTGATGCGACAAAGCCAAAGGAGCCCACAATCTCTGAAGCTGCGTTGATGAACGTCAAGGTTGAAGAGACTCCGAAGCTCGCTCCAGAGGCTGCGGTTCCCCAGGCTGCTTGCAAGCGAGAAATCAGCGCCGACGTCGTCGCGCTGGCGCAGCCTTTTATGCTGAACCGCATTGGAGCTGCAATTCCGGGTGGGCTGGTTTTCGTGCTTAGAAGCGACACCGTCGTCGAAGCAGGCAATCGGGTTCGGCTCAAGGATGGCAAGAGGCCACGTCCGATCGTGCTGCGTGCGAACGTCGGAGACTGCCTCACGATTACGTTCACGAACTTCATTCGGAAGGAAGACTTCGCAAATTCCGCGGTTACTCCGCCGTTCAACACTTCTGAGGTCTCCCTGCATGTTCAGGGTATGGAATGGGTCCAGGGCAGTCAGGACGATGGTTCATTCGTTGGCAAAAACGATTCCAGCCTCGCAAGCGTCCTCAATCCGCCCATCACGCCGGCGTCACCGCAGGTACAGACTTACCGTCTTCATGCCAGGCAAGAGGGAACGTTCCTGTTGTACTCGATGGGAGATACGTCGTCGACGGGCGATCAAATCGCGAGAGGGCTCTTTGGTGCTTTGAATGTTCAGCCCGAGGGCGCTGAATGGTACCGGAGTCAGGTTTCCGCGGACGATCTGCAGCGGGCGACGTACAATGCGAGTCAGGTTCCTGCTGGTTCCCTGAACTGTCCGGCGGCAACTCCCACGAAATGTACTTTTACCGTGAATGGAAAGACCGTCAACGTCATCAAGGCGCCGGGCGGCTTCCTGCAAACAACGGATAACCATCCGCTCATTAATTACAACGCCACTCGATCTGATGGTAGTCCGATCCTCAAAATGCTCGATGCCAACAAGAAGATCGTTTACACCGATCTGACGGCGATGATTACGGGTCCGAACGCGGGCCGATTCGAAGGGACCACCGGCGCAAACAATCCGGAAACGCCGTGCAACGCAGAAAACAATCCGGCTCTGAATCCTCCACCGGGAGGAAAGGTCGACCCATTATTCTGCCAAAACCCGGCTGCGCCGGACAGGAAGCAGCCGTATCGTGAGATCACGGTCATTTATCACGGTGCTCTGAACCCCGTCGCCACGCAAGCTTTTCCCGTTCTCCAAACTTCTGACCCGATGTCGCCAACGACCACGGCAGGTCAGGATGCTTTTGGCATCAACTATGGAACAGGTGGTATCGGCGCGGAAATCTACGCGAACCGGCTCGGACTGGGACCGATGGGCGCATGCGCTGATTGTAAGTTTGAGGAGTTTTTTCTGAGTGCCTGGTCGGTTGGCGATCCGGCGATGTTGGTGGATCGGCCTGCTAACTCCATGTTGCCGGCCGCAGGGCCGCCACCGCCAGGGTCACCGGCTAAACCGCCTGTGCCACCGCCGCCACCGCTCTGCACGACGGCACAGCTCGAGGGTAAGAGTCCGACTCCACCGAATCCGCAGTGCGCCAATTCACGGCAGCCGAATCCGTTTGGTGAGCCTTACTCGCTCGCTCCGCTAGCCAAGGCAACGCGAGCCTATTATCCGGACGATCCGTCGAACGTCTTTCACAGCTATATCAACGACCACGTCAAGTTCCGCATTCTTCACGGTGGCCGAGACGTGACGCACGTCCATCACCAGCACGCTCACCAGTGGCTTCAGTCGCCTAACAGCGATCAGTCGTCTTATCTCGACAGCCAGATGATCAGCCCCGGCGCAAGCTACACGCTCGAGATGGTCTACAACGGAAGCGGCAATCGGAACAAAGTCGTCGGCGATTCAATTTTTCACTGCCACTTCTATCCACACTTCGCCGCCGGCATGTGGGCGATGTGGAGGACGCATGATGTGTTTGAGTCGGGAACGTTTGTTTATCCACAGGGCACATCGATCAGCGGTAAAGATGTAAGCGGCCTCGTAGTTCCGGGCTCGCGCGCCTTGCCCGACGGCGAGATTACGACGGGCACGCCAATGCCTGCGATAGTGCCGCTGCCGACGCTGCCTATGGCGCCGCTGCCGGCTTACGCACAGATCAAAAA
>DATNCH010000133.1:0-19243 GCA_035571655.1 Pyrinomonadaceae bacterium | reverse complement strand
GCACTGACCTCACCCAAGCACGACCGCCACAGCACTGACCTCACCCAAGCACGACCGCCACAGCACTGACCTCACCCAAGCACGACCGCCACAGCACTGACCTCACCCAAGCACGACCGCCAGTGCCGACCTCAGCAGTTTCAGTGCTCGCCTCCAGCTTCGGCCGTTGCCGGCACTGGTGCTGGCGGCACGATCGCCTTCTCACGCTTGCGCCGGCCAAGCCCTTCGATGAAAGTGAAATTCCCGGGAATAATGAACACCCCTAAACCAGTGGCGACGAGCATGCCGAAGAACACACCAACCCCCATTACGTTTTGTGCTCCAGCGCCCGCGCCACTGGCTTTCATCAGGGGAACCACACCCAGAATAAACGCAAAAGCCGTCATCAAAATCGGACGAAAACGCAATCGAGCAGACGTGAGTGCGGCATCTTCCAGTGAATCGCCTTCTTCGTGCTTCGCCTTCGCAAACTCCACGATCAGGATCGCATTCTTCGCCGCCAGACCAATCAGCATCACCAATCCGATCTGTACGTACACGTTGTTGTCGTATCCAAACAGCCAAACACCAAACAGCGCGCCCAACGCAACGAGCGGCGATCCGAGTAAGACGGCCCACGGCAAGCGCCAACTCTCATACATCGCTGCGAGCAACAGGAACACGCAGATGATTGCGAGGACGAACGTCGGAGCAGGTGGCGGTGCAATCTTCTCCTGATACGAGAGTGACGAATACGAAAAACTCATCTCGGGCGGCATCGTCTGAGCAAACACCTCTCCCAGTGCCTTCAGCGCCTGGCCCGATGTGTAACCCGCTGCCGGAGCCCCCGTCAGTTCCACAGATCTCAGGAGATTGAAACGCGTTGTAAGTTCGGTTCCCGCGATGTCGTTAACCGACACGAGCGTGGAAAGCGGGACCATCGCATTCGTCGTCTTCGAGCGCACGTAAATGCGACCGATGTCGGCGGCCTTCAATCGGTCGATTGACTCTGCCTGAACGTAGACGCGATACAGGCGGCCAAAGCGATTGAAGTCGTTTACGAAAGCGCCACCCATCGCCGCTGAGAGAGTTTGAAACACTTCGTTGACCGGAACACCAAGCGTTCGCGCTTTTTCCCGATCGAGATCGACTTTGACCTGCGGGTAGTTCGGATCGAAGGAAGTAAAGAGAGTTCCGAGTTCGGGTCGTTGGCGTCCGGCTGTGATGAACGCGCGCGCTTGTTCGCCGAGTTGTTCGATGCTCATCGAGCCGGTGCGGTCCTGAATCAAAAAGTTGAAGCCCGAGGCCGCACCGAAACCGGCGAGCGTTGGAATATTGAAAGGAAAGATCACGCCTTCCGGGATCGTTGCGAATTGTTTTTGCAGACCGGCCATGATCCCCTTAACGTGCAAAGCATCACCATGACGTTCGTCCCACGGTTTCAGGCGCGCAAAGATCGAGCCGTAGTTTGGCTGGTAAGTGTTGGTGACAACGCCATAACCGCCCACAGTTTGAAACGATTCGATACCTTCGGTTTTCGCGAGAATGTTTTCAACTTTTTTCAGGACTTCACTGGTGCGCGCCAGAGACGCGCCTGGAGGCAGTTGCACGTTCACGCCAAAGATGCCCTGGTCCTCGTCCGGAATGAATCCGGAGGGGATCGCTTTCGCAAAGATTCCCGCACCCAACACAACCACGCCGACGATGGCGATCGTGACGATTCCACGCCGCACCAGCATTCGCGACACGTGAACGTAACCATTGGTCGTTACGTCAAACACCTTATTGAAGCCGCGGAAGAAAACGCCCAGTGGTCCTCGCATGGGTTTGGGTGGCCGCAACATCATCGCGCAGAGTGCCGGCGTGAGTGACAGCGCGTTGAAAGCCGAAAGCAGCACAGAGATGGCAATCGTCAAAGCAAATTGCCTGTACATACTACCTACGAGACCGGTGATTAGCGCCACGGGAATAAACACCGCTGAGAGAATGAGCGCAATGCCGATAACCGGAGCAGACACTTCGCTCATCGCCTTGATCGTTGCCTCTTTCGGAGTCAGACCGTGTTCCAGATGGTGGATCACTGCCTCCACGACCACGATCGCGTCGTCAACCACGATGCCGATTGCCAGCACCAGCCCAAACATGGAAAGTGTGTTTACGGAAAAGCCGAGCAACGGGAAGAAGATGAACGTACCAACGAGCGAAATCGGAATAGTAAGCACCGGAATAATCGTGGCCCGAATATTTTGCAGGAAGATGAAGACCACCACTATCACCAGTACCAGCGCCTCGACAAACGTATGCAGTATCGCTTCAATCGAGGCCTCGACCGCAGGCGTTGTGTCGTAGACGATCTTGTAATCCATCTCGGGCGGGAAGAGCGCCTTCGCATGCTCCATCGTCTCGTAGATTGTCTCGGAAGCTTTGAGCTGGTTGGCGCCGGGTAAAAGGTAGACTGCCATTGCGCCGCCGGGCTTGCCGTTCAGTCGCCCGAACGAGTTGTAGTCCTGCGAACCGAGCTCGGCGCGGCCGACGTCCTTGATCCGAACCACTGCGCCTGTTCCGGTCTGACGAATAATGACGTTTTCAAATTCTTCCGGCGTAACGAGACGTCCGGGCGCGCTGAGTGTTTCGGTGAACTCCTGGTCCACCGGTGTTGGCGCGCCACCGATCTTTCCTGCCGGCGCTTGAAGGTTCTGTTCTTTGATCGCCGAGATGACGTCAGATGGAGTTAGTCCCAACTTTGCGAGTCGATCGGGTTTGATCCAGACGCGCATACCGTAATCGGTGCCGCCAAAGAGATCGACCTGTGCGATACCTGGAATGCGTAGTATCTGATCGCGCAGGTTGATGCCGCAGTAGTTGATCAGGAAGTTTGCGTCGTAAGCATCCTTAGGTGAATAGAGGGATATCACCATGAGGATGCTTGGGCTTTGCTTCTTGACCGTAACACCCTGCTGATTGACTTCAGCAGGGAGCCGAGCAGCGGCAGTGGAAACGCGGTTTTGGGTGAGAACGTTGGCGGTGTCCTGGTCGGTGCCGACTTCGAAATTGACGTCGAGCAGCATGCGACCATCGCTGGTGTTCGACGACTTCATGTAGATCATGCGGTCGACACCGTTGACCTCCTGTTCGATCGGTGTCGCTACCGAATTTTCGACGGCTTCGGCGGAAGCGCCCGGATACGTTGCAGTCACACGGATGTTTGGCGGCGCCAGAAAGGGATACTGTTCAATCGACAGCCCGCGAATGACGACGACGCCAATCAACAACGTCAGGATCGAGATAACAATCGCAACGATGGGCCGTCGGATGAAGAAATTTGACATGAGTGTTCAGCCCCCCGAATTCGCCGCCGTTACACGTGCTACCTGTGGATTTACCTGGCTGCCGGGGCGCACCTTCTGCATCCCTTCGACAATCACTCGCTCACCGGGGTTGAGCCCCTCGATTACGATGACGTCTTTGTCAACTTTTTCGCCAAGCTTGATGGTGCGTATTAAGGCTTTGTTTTCCTGGTCCACAACCATGACGGTTTTCGCGCCCTGGAGTTCCTGCACGGCGCGCTGAGGAACAAGTATCGCGTTCTCTTTTTCAGCTACGGCTACACGAACGCGCGCAAACTGTCCGGGCCGCAGGTAGCTTCCAGGGTTGGGGAAGCTTGCTTCCACCTTCATCGTGCCTGTTGTCGGATCCACGATGCGGTCCAACACGCGGAATGTTCCCTGGTGCGGGTGCACGCTCTCGTCTGACAGAAGTAGATCGAAGCGCAGGTCACCGGTGCGATGTCCGACAGTTTGCGGGTCAGTTAATTTCAGGTATTCGATTTCACTCACGTTGAAATTAACGAGCAGTGGATCAGAAGCTGAGACCGTCGCGAGTAACGTAGCGTCACCGCGACCTACGAGGTTTCCTTCGTCGACTTGCAGGAAACCGATGATTCCGCTGAGCGGCGAGTAGATATCGCAATAACTCAACTCGAGCTCGGCCTGGACCACACGCGCATTCGCGGCCGAGACTTCAGCTTTGGCTCGCTCGACCGTGTATTTCACAGCGGCTTCGAGATTGGTCAGGTTTGCTTTTCGCGCGTCGACTGTTGCTCTAGCGGATTTCTGAGTTGCGATGGCGGCATCGAGATCCTGTTCCGTGACTGCTTTTTCTTTAGCCAATGGCGCAAGGCGCGCAACGTCCTGATCGGCTCGTGTCAACGCAGCCTCGGCGTCTGCCAATTCTGCCTGGGCCTGGAGAACGTCAGTTCGTTGTTGGGCCTGGGCCAGGTCTGAAACGGCTTTGGCGGCGAGTGCTTTCGCGGATTGAAGCGCCGCTGCGAAGGGACGCTTGTCGATGGTGAATAAGAGTTGGCCTTTCTTAACCGGGGCGCCCTCTCGGAAATAGACCTTCTGCAGAATGCCCTCGACGCGCGCTCGCAACTCGACGGTGTTGTCGGCCTTCGTCTGGCCGACGTATTCGCTGTAGACGGGTACGGTCCTCTGAGTCACAGATGCTACCACCACCGAAGGCGGCGTAGGTTGAGAAGCACTATGTGCCTTTTCAGAAGTGCACCCGGCACTGCTCGTTAGTAAGGCGGCCGCGGTTGCGACGGCCAGGAGAATCAAATTATTTCGGTTGTGCAGAATCATCATCGCTATTCCTCCGCGTCGGGAGAGTGATCTAGTGATGCGGCATTTGAGCGGATTCTATGGCGGTCACCGGCAGGCAGATACTGGCAGAATTGACAGTACAGGTGAGCGAAAGCAGGGAATTATCGTGATGCAATGTTCAGGGAAATAGCTATTGCAGCCGTGATCGTGATTGTTTGTTTGATCGTTCACATCGCGGGAATATTGCTGATGGCAGAATGGCTGTTGCAGAGGCGAGAGTATTTTGAGCAAACGGCCGGCAGGCGACATTTGGCCGTGTTAATTGTGACGCTCTTTGCGGGAATCGTCTTGTTACACCTGGCTCAGACAAGTCTATGGGCAGCGTTCTATTACGCGCAGGATCTGTTTAGTGATTTCGAGACGTCGCTATATTTCTCGATGGTGAGCTTCACGACGATTGGATATGGCGACGTGTTGCTGCCGCGCAACTGGCGTTTGCTCGGTGTGATCGAGGGCTTTTCGGGTGTCGTGCTGTGTGGCGTCTCCACAGGGTTCATCTTCGCGGTGATCAACGCAATGCTCCAGGCGCGATTGAGGCAACGTTCGCATGAAAACAGGTTGTGATGTTGGATGCGGTCAGTACCATATACGGTGAGTTTGGGTTGTGATCGTTGGACGAGGTCAGTACCGTCTACCGGAGTTTGGGTTGTGATCTTGGACGAGGCCAGTACCGTCTCCCGGAGTTTGGGTTGTGATCTTGGACGAGGTCAGTACCGTCTACCGGAGTTTGGGTTGTGATCTTGGACGAGGTCAGTACCGTAACGCGGTAGCGTCGGGTCCGTGTTCACACAAACACGTTAGAAGCTTTTGACTCACCGACCCGACGCTACCGCGTTACGGTACGGACTTCGTCCAAGTTCGGCGCGCGAGGAGCCGGACGACCCGACGCTACCGCGTGACGGTACTGACCTCGTCCAAGTTCGGCGCGCGGAGCCGGACGACCCGACGCTACCGCGTTACGGTACTGACCTCATCCAAGTTCGGCGCGCGCGGAGCCGGACGACCCGACGCTACCGCGTGACGGTACTGACCTCATCCAAGTTCGGCGCGCGCGGAGCCGGACGACCCGACGCTACCGCGTGACGGTACTGACCTCGTCCATGTTTGTCGCGCGCGGAGCCGGACGACCCGACGCTACCGTTACGGTACTGACCTCGTCCATGTTCGGCGCGCGAGGAGCCGGACGACCCGACGCTACCGCGTTACGGTACTGACTTCATCCAAAGTTCGGCGCGCGGAGCAGGACGACCCGACGCTACCGCGTGACAGTACTGACTTCATCCAAGTTCGGCGCGCGAGGAGCCGGACGACCCGACGCTACCGCGTTACGGTACTGACTTCATCCAAGTTCGGCGCGCGAGGAGCCGGACGACCCGACGCTACCGCGTGACGGTACTGACCTCATCCATGTTCGGCGCGCGCGAAGCCGGACGACCCGACGCTATCGCGTTACGGTACTGACCTCATCCAAGTTCGGCGCGCGAGGAGCCGGACGACCCGACGCTACCGCGTTACGGTACGGACTTCGTCCATGTTCGGCGCGCGCGGAGCCGGACGACCCGACGCTACCGCGTGACGGTACTGACTTCATCCAAGTTCGGCGCGCGCGGAGCCGGACGACCCGACGCTACCGCGTGACGGTACTGACCTCATCCAAGTTCGGCGCACGCGGAGCAGGACGACCCGACGCTACCGCGTTACGGTACTGACTTCGTCCAAGTTCGTCGCGTGCGGAGCAGGACGACCCGACGCTACCGCGTTACGGTACTGACTTCGTCCAAGTTCGTCGCGCGCGGAGCCGGACGACCCGACGCTACCGCGTTACGGTACTGACTTCGTCCAAGTTCGTCGCACAGGTGATAGTGTCGAGATTGGTCACGGCTTGTCCTTGGATGAGGTCAGTACCGTAACGCGGTAGCGTCGGGTCCGTCAGGAGTCAGGCTATGCGTAGGACCTGGCGTGATTGACACCCACGATCATGTTTGACAACATACGGGCGTTCTCATCCTCATCATGTGGAACGACACCGACACACCGCTCGCGTATTTTATTTCCTTCCGTACGTATGGCACGTGGCTCCATGGTGACGAGCGCGGTTCGATAGACCGTTTTCACAACCATTACAGATCTCCATACATACCACCAAACAAAAATTGGCATCGTTATAATCAACAGCAGCTCAGAGCCTCTCCTTTAATCCTCCGAGCTCGCGAACGAAAGTCTGTTGAGCAGGCTATTTGTGAGACGTGCAGAATCCGGAATTGGTCGCTACTGACCTTCAACGTGCGCACAAATCATGTTCACACAGTCGTGATTGCCGATCGCGATCCTGACCTTGTGCTCACGGCGTTTAAGGCAAACGCCACAACGCGATTGAGGCGAGACAAGCTCTGGCCACATGGATTTAGTCCCTGGGTGCGAAAAGGTAGTAAGAGGAGACTGTGGAATGAGAAGAGTGTGGCGGATGCGATTCATTATGTGCTCTACGGTCAGGGTGGCGATTTGCCGGACTTTGACTAACGAGTAGTTGTCTCAGAGCGCAAGCAGCAGGAGACCCGACGCTACCGCGTTACGGTACTGACCTCGTCCAAGTTCGTCGCGCAAGCAGCAGGAGACCCGACGCTACCGCGTTACGGTACTGACCTCATCCAAGTTCGTCGCGCGAGGAGCAGGAGACCCGACGCTACCGCGTTACGGTGCTGACCTCGTCCAAGAACCTGCGTGACCAATGGCGGATGGTGTGATCCGACCCACGCCGGATACTTGGACGAGGTCAGTACCGTAACGCGGTAGCGTCGGGTCCCACTGAGTCGTCTCCCCGCCTAGTACTTCTGACAGTTATCAACCCTTTCAAACACATCAATACTCAATCAGCGTGCTCCTGTTTGATTGTTCGTGAAAGGTAATGTCTGCCATGTCCAACAACGAAAACGAAAACTTTGAAGATCCGCTAGCCGACCCAAGCGAGGTGCTCGCGCATGAAATTCCGGCTGGTGTGGATCGCCGTACTTTCGTGATGCGAGCTGCCGTGGTCGCTGCAACCTCGGTCATTACTGGTCGCAGCATTTCCGCGCAGGAGAAAACCGCACGGGCTACGGCCTCTGCCCCTGCGCTGGCCCCCGACCTCAACGTCGTACAAAAAAGCAAAGGCCCGGTGATGACGACGATCGACGAGTTCTACAAGGTCGGGCCGGGACCGTCGAGCTCGCACACGATCGGCCCGATGCGTATCACCTACGATTTTTATCAAAGGGCAACCAAGCTGCCCGAGGACAAGCTCGCGAAGGCGACAGCCCTGAAGGTCCATCTGTTTGGCAGTCTTAGCGCGACAGGCAAGGGACACGGAACGGAACGCGCCGCTCTCGCAGGACTCGTCGGAAAAGAGCCCGCCACCGTCGACCCCGCGTTCCTCGATAGCCTGCGTGACAAGCCGGACCAGGTGTTCCCGATGAAGCTCGGTTCGGCGACCTTCAACGTCACGCTCAAGGACATCATTTACGACGCGACAAAGGGCGACTTCAAACATCCGAACACGATGACCGTCAAGCTCCTCGCAGGGGACGAGGTGCTGCTCGAGCAGGAGTACTACTCGGTTGGCGGCGGTTTCATCGAGTGGAAAGGCTATACACCGCCGAAGAAGAACGCTCCGAAGTACCCGTTCGCGACGATGAAAGAACTGCGGGCACACGCGGACAACAACAAGATCTCGATCGCGCAGGTAATGCTTGCCAACGAGATGTCGATCACCGGCAGAACAGAGGAGGAAGTGTATGCCTTCGTCGACAAGATCATCAACGCAATGACGGCTACCGTAAAGTCTGGACTGCAGATGCCGGAAGACGACGTGCTGCCTGGTCCAATCAAACTGCACAGCAAGGCAGCAACAGTTTACAAGCGCGCGATGGATGATGCGTATCAATCAGACCGCGGTATCGGCGCGCTGTCGGCGTACGCACTGGCGGCATCTGAAGAAAACGGCCGCGGCCACCTCGTGATCACTGCTCCGACCGGTGGTTCGGCTGGAGTGATGCCGGCGCTGGTATACGGGCTGATCGAGAATCGGAAGCTGCCATTGCAGAAGGTGCGTGAAGGTATGCTCGCGGCGGCGGCGATCGGCTATCTCTGCAAGCACCACGCAACGTTGTCGGCGGCTGAAGGTGGTTGCCAGGCGGAAATCGGTGTGGCGTCGTCGATGGCTGCGGCACTGGTCGCAACTGCGAACGATGCGCCGGCGCGCGTGGTCGAGAATGCCGCGGAGTCGGCTCTCGAACATCACCTGGGCATGACGTGCGATCCGGTTGCTGGTTACGTGCAGGTCCCGTGCATTGAGCGATGCGCATTTGGTGCAGTCAAGGCGTGGACCGCGTACGCGATCGCCAGCAATGAGATCGCGTCGAGGCACCGCGTCGACTTCGACGCGACCGTTCAGGCGTTGGCCCAGACGGCCAAGGACATGAACAGCAAGTACAAGGAGACGAGCGAGGCGGGCCTGGCGCTCTCCGTAGTGCTCTGCTGATCAAACGAGGTTTCCTTTATCTACTGGTTGCAGCTCGCCAAGTCAACCCCCGACTTGGTGAGCTCTTTTTCTAGACGGAGGTTGCACATGTTGACACGCCGTGCGCACATCAAGCTCCTTGTCGCAGTGACGTTGACCTCAGCGACGCTGTTCGCGGGTTCAATTTTCGGACAAGCTCCAGCGCCTCAGCCAGACAGCGTGCAAAAAGAAGTCGAGGCATTGAAGGCTGAGAACGCAGCGGTTCGAGAACTGCTTCGCAAGCTCGAGGAGCAGCAAAAGGCATTACTCGAGCACGTGGACCGTTTGCAGAAAAAGCTTGACGGGACGCCGGGTACTGACCAGCCGCAGTTGGCGGATGCCTCGGTACCGTCGACGAGTGAAACGACTGCGCCGGTGACAACCGGTTCAGACAAGGCTTCCGCGCAACCCGTCTCCACGACTGAGGAACACGAGAAGGGTGGTTATTACGACGACGGAATCGTCATCTGGGAAACATCCGAAGACGCAAAGGTGCCTTTCCAGTTGAAGTTCACAAACACTACGCAGGTCAGATATCTCAATACACTCTCAGCCAACGACACTTTCACGGACCATCTCGGCGTTGTCCGCGAAGTTCATAAACGCAATGACATCACGGTAAATCGCTCGATGTTCGTCTTCAATGGCTACGTATTCGACAAGCGCGCGCGGTACAACCTCACGGTCTGGACGTCCGCAGGCGCCGCCTCGATAGTTGTTGCCGGGAATGTTGGCTGGCAATTCAATAAGGCGCTCACGATCACTGGAGGCTACACTGGTGTTCCGGGCAGCCGATCGCTGGTTAACACGTTCCCGTTTTTCACATCAACCGATAGGACGTTGGCGGACAACTTCTTCCGCCCGAGCTTCACGCAGGGAGTTTGGGCAAACGGAGAACCGATCAAGGGAGTGTACTACCTGGCGTTCGTCGGCAACGGTCTGAACACGCTTAATATCTCGGCGACGAAGATTGATACAAATCTGCTCGTTTCGGGCAGCGTCTGGTGGGAACCGCTTGGACCATATGGTCCACCCAGCAGGGCACGTAACATGTACGACGATTATTTCGCCTCGGACAAAGTTCGCCTTCGCCTCGGGACAGCTTATACGAGATCGCGAGAAGACCGTTTTTCAAATCTCGATCAATCGAGCCCCGAGAACACTTCACTTCACAATTCGGATGGCGTGCTTACTTTCTCGACGGGGGCGTTTGCGCCGGGCGTGACCGTCGACAAGGCTACGTATCGTATGTGGGCCATCGACGGTGGACTCAAATGGAACGGATTTGCGGTGAACGGGCAGTATTACTTTCGCTGGTTGGACGACTTCGAAGCCGATGGACCACTTCCGATCGCAGCCACGTTTGATCACGGCTTTGAGTTGTCGGGCGGAAAGTTTGTTGTGCCTAAGAAGCTGATGTTGTATGTCCGTGGGTCGGCGGTGTTTGGCCAGTTTGGCGACTCGCACGAGTATGCCGGTGGTCTGAAGTGGCATTTCCTTCCGACCGAGCGTTTGTGGCTCAACGCCGAGTTGATGCGAGTTCAAAGAGTTCCGTATAGCGGAGGCTTTACTCCTTACACCGCAGGTATGACTGGCTGGGTGCCGATGGTCCAGACTGTGCTCGCTTTTTGAGGAGCAGCGCTCTTGATTCAAGCCTGGCGCTCTCGTACACAAAAGGCACAAAAGGAACAAAACTGGGTCATGGTTAGTTCTTTTTTGTGCCTTATGTTTCTTTTGTGCCCTTTTGTGTACTACCTTGGAAGCCTCAATTCAGCTCATCGTCTTTGGAGTACTTGGTTCCTTTGCCTGTGAGTTCCAGCGCGACGCCTTTGTCTGTCAACTGGTACATCCAAACGCCTGGTGAGACCGACGTCGCACCCTGAAGCGATCCTCCACCGTCACCAGTTTTCGCCGCCGCTGTTGTTTGTCCGCCGAACTCCCAACCGCTGTTAATGAATCGTTCCAGCGCATCCTTCGTCTCAAAAACAAAGATTGTGCTGAATTTCTTCACGCCGACTCCCAGGCCCGCCTGGATCTCTCGCATCTTCATGTAGGTGACTTTCTGCGTCCTATTGTCTACCGCGATGCCTTTTCCTCTTCCGCCGCCTGCAACCAGAATCTTCGCGCCGCCGCTATTGAAGACAGCATAGCCAGCCGAGCTTTTGACTGCCGCCTGGGCCGACGGCTTCGTCTTGTACAGACGTTGCAGCGTCGCGTCGGCTTTCTTGCGAGCTTCTGCCTGCTTCTCTTCTTTTGATTTGGCAACGACGGTGAACGCGGTCAGTAAAACCAACGCCAGCGAAGTCAACGATCTCATTCGTTTCATGATTAGCACTCCCTTCCCGCTCGCATGATAGCCAGCGATCTCCGCGAAGGTACCTGACAAAAGTGCTAGTTCCACACCTGACCAATTCACAGTATCGAAACCAGAGTGAGACTCAGCCGCCTGATACAGTTGTTTCTAACCGCGGTTCTTGCAAACACTGCTGCCGGCCAGGAAATGGAGCCGCGTGCCTATTCTCCCGCGCCTCGCGGCACACAATTCGTCCTGCTCAGCTATGGTCATCAGTCGGGCGACGTGCTGCTGGATTCATCGCTTCCACTTAAAGACGTAAGCATAAGTCTCAACGCCGCTTCTTTCGGGTACGGGCGAACTTTTAACTTCGCGGGCAGGCAGGCAAATGTCGCTGTCCTCGTCCCATATATCTGGGGAACAGCGCAAGGAACAGTGTTCGAAGATCAAATCAACGTGCGACGTTCAGGCGGCGGCGACATGCGAGTCAGATTTTCGACGCTCTTCAAGGGAGGGGAAGCACTTGCGCCAAAGGAGTTTGCCCAACGAAAGCCATCGACAATCATCGGCGCGAGTGTCTCAATCGTCGTACCGACAGGACAATACGATCCCGCGCGTCTCGTCAATCCCGGTTCAAACCGCTGGGCGTTCAAGCCAGAAATCGGGATTTCAAGACCCAACGGCCGCTGGACGTTTGAAGGTATGGGAGGCGCCTGGCTCTTCACCACGAACAAAAGCTTCCTCGGAAGCTCACGCCGCGAACAAAAGCCGATGGCATCTTTTCAAGGTGCTGTGATTTACACGCTGCGCCGGCGAATGTGGGTCTCGGTTAACGCGACCTTTTACAGCGGCGGCAGCACGGTCTTAAACGACACGGCAAATGAAGACCGCCAGAGAAATGCCCGCGTCGGCGCGACATTTTCCTATCCACTGAATCAACAGCAATCGTTCAAGGTCGTCTGGGCCAAGGGCGTCACGACGCGTATTGGCGGCAACCTGAACACGATCGTATTTGCATGGCAATACGCCTGGTTCAAATGAAGAACAGTGCTCGCCTGTCAATATTGCCAGTAAGCCCGCGCCGGTTTTTCACCTAAAGTTTTTACAACTGATGTGAGTTCTGGACGGGGGAGTACAAAGATGGAAATCAAACCTGCGGCGAAGGCAATTCCCGCGGAAACTGATCATTTACCGCAAGGGAAGTATGGTGCTATCTACCCGAAGAGCCCGAGTTGCTATGGATTCAGCATCCTCGCAAAGATCATCCCGGGACGCGAACCTGTCTTTCACGAATACGCAAGAAACATCGAGAACGCAGTCGCCTCTCAGCCCGATATTCTCGCGCCACTGAAGCTGCACTATCTGCGCTGGATTCTATTTCCAATCAACGGCGAAACGTACTTCATGTACCAGGGCATCTTCGACACTGACTTCGACAAGTACACAGAAGATGCAGTGGCCTTGTTCGGCGCTGCCGGCGTTCGGACAGTCTTTGAAAATCTCCAGGGCTTTCCGATGGACTGGCAAACGAACCCCGAGGCTTTCGTCAGGTTCGTACGCGACCATCAGGTTCCGAGCTTTTTGGAGTACGGAGAATATCCATACGTGAGCGCCGATGAAATCAAGAAGGCGTTGCAGTTGAAGCACGCATTCTCGGAGATGCTCGATCAATTGCAGTAGGGCAAAAGGAATTCGCGCATGACTTCCGCGTCGGAAACCAGGCTGGAGCTCGAGGACATCCAAAGCGGAGTCTTACGACCACGTCCCACTCCGTACGTCGCCACCTACATCGGATTTCGTATCGACGATCGGAAGACGGGCCGCGCCTTGATGGGCCGGATCTCACAGGCTGTGACCTCGGCCGCGAATCCGACCAGTCCGTTAGCTGACACGTGGGTCAGCGTTGCAATCACTTATCAAGGTCTTAAAGCACTCGGCGTCCCACAATCATCACTCGAGAGTTTTTCATGGGAATTTCGGCAGGGGATGGCAGCGCGTGCGAGCGAGTTGGGGGATACGGGTGAGAGCGCGCCTGAGAAGTGGGAACAACCGCTGGGAAGTTCTGACCTGCATGTCGTGTTGGTGGCAGTCGCGCCCGACGAGCAACGATTGGAAGGAGCCCTCGAACGCGCGCGCGCGACTTATCGAAAGATGTCGGGAATTGAAGCGATATGGCGTCAGAATTGTTACGCGCTTCCAACCGAAACCGAACCCTTCGGATTTCGCGACGGCATCAGCCATCCGGCAATCGAAGGCAGCGGGATTGCGGGGACGAATCCACAGGAACGACCGCTTCGAGCAGGAGAGTTTGTGCTCGGCTACGCAGATGAGCTCGGTGGTGTGCAAAAAACCGAACCTGAAATTCTCGGTCGCAACGGAACGTACGTCGTGTTTCGCAAGTTGCACCAGCGCGTCGCTGCTTTTCGTCAATACCTCAAAACGAACTCGTCGAATGTTGATGAGGAAGAATTACTGGCAGCGAAAATGATGGGCCGTTGGCGCAGCGGTGCGCCGTTGGCACTGTGTCCGTTTCACGACAACGCCGAACTGGGCGCCGATCCGCGACGTAACAACGACTTTCTTTTTGAAGCAGACGATCCGGCAGGCTTCAAGACGCCGGGCGGCTCGCACATCCGTCGCTGCAACCCACGTGATGCGGCGATCGCCGGCGTCGCCAGAATACATCGCATGATCCGTCGCGGAACTGCTTATGGACCACCGTTACCGGAGGGAATCATGGTCGACGATGGGGCAGATCGCGGTCTGATGTTCGCGTTTGTCGGCGCGCATATTGGGCGGCAGTTCGAGTTTGTTCAATCTCAATGGATCAACGATGGCGTCTTCTTTGGAGCAGGAACTGACAAAGATCCGATTGTTGGATCAAACGAAGTGAGTTTTACCCTGCCGCGAAAACCTGTTCGAAAACGTCTGCAAGGGATTCCAAACTTTGTAGTCACGCGCGGTGGTGAATATTGCTTCATGCCGGGGCTGCGAGCGTTGCGTTGGCTCGCCGAACTGGAAACTTAAAACGTGCGCGGGAACGACATAGGCCCACGAATTCTTCTGGCCACCGCGTGGGCGATTTGTATTCTCCTGCAAGGTGAAGCGACGCGAGCACAAGTCAGAGGCGTGTACCCGCTCGGGATGAGCGCTACGAATTCCGGTGTGACGCCTGAACCTGGATTTAGTTACTCGAATCTCTTGGCGATCTATTCACGCGACAAATTCGTCGGCACGGACGGGGAAGTTCTCGCGACTGGACAGCAGTCGGTAGTTATGGATTTGAACTCTTTTGTTTGGGTGAGCAAACAAAGAATTCTGGGTGCAAAGTTTTCGATGTCAGCGACTCTGCCGATCGCAAACAACTCATTGAGTTCCGACGTCGAAGGCGCACTTAGCGGCGGCGAGGGTTTCGCTGACTCTTACTATCAACCGTTTATTCTGGGTTGGGATACGAAGCGCGCCGCCGTTCGCGCTGTCTATGGGTTCCTGGCGCCCACCGGAAAGTTCAAAAATGGCGCCAGCGACAATGTTGGGTCAGGTTATTGGACACATGCGCTTTCTTCGGGTCAGACGTTCTACCTAACAGAGAACAAAGCCACATCCGTTTCTGCTTTTCAGATGTACGAGATTCACACTCATCAAGCAGAGACGAAGATTCATCCTGGCCAGACTTTGAATCTCGACTATTCGGTGATGCACGCGTTTCCCGTGGGTGACGCTCTGCGGTTACAGGTCGGTCTGGCTGGTTACCATCAGTGGCAACTCACTGACAAGAGCGGACCAACAGTCACACCGGAACAGGCAAGTGCTCGCTACAAAGTAAATGCGCTTGGCGTTGCTTCGAATGTGAACCTGACTTCGAAATTAAACGTCGGCTTTAAGTATTTTCAGGAATTTGCGAACCGCTCTACGTTTCAAGGGCATTCGATTCAGTTTTCCGGCTCGATCAGGTTTTGACTTGGATGGTACTGACCGTATCCAACAAGGGGAAAAGACATGTGGGACATGATTGTCCGCGGATTTGTGAACCTGGTTAACAGGGTCGGCGGACCAATGACATTTCGGATTATCCTTCAGCCACTGATGGCCACGCTGCTGGCGTTAAGGGCTGGATTGAACGATGCCCGCGAGAACCGGTCGCCTTATTTCTGGACTCTCCTCACCGATCCTTCTCAACGTGTTGACTTGATCGGTCACGGATGGAAAGCCGTCGGAAGAGTTTTCATTCTGGCGATCGTCATGGACGTCATTTACCAACTGATCGTGGTGCGCTGGGTTTATCCGCTCGAGACAATAATCGTCGCCATCATGCTTGCGGTCGTTCCATATCTCCTGATTCGTGGTCCTGTGAATCGCGTTGCGCGCTGGTGGTTTCGCAGGAGAAAAGCTTCAGTAGCAGGTGATTGAACGCATGGTCGACGTGCTTGTAATCGGTGGCGGTCCCGCAGGTGTGGTTGCGGCACTTCGCGCTGCCGATTCGGGCGCGACGACGGCGCTCGTCACTCGCGATGAGTTCGGTGGGATGGCTGCCAACGACGGGCCTGTTCCAGTGCGCACGTTGGCCCATGCGGCCCGGCTGATACGAGAGGCTCGTCAACTTGGGCGTTACGGCATCGTCGTCGGCGAGCCGGTGCTGGACTACCAGCGCTTGCTCGAAAGGGTGCAGGAAGTCGTTACCGACGTACGTGCACACTCAACCTTCCGCAGTCAGATCGACTCGGTCAACGTGGCCGTTCACGAAAGGGTCGGTTGTGCGCACTTTGTCGATTCCCACACGATCGAAACCGCGACCGGTCTACGACTGCGCGCTGACAAAATAATCATTTGTACAGGCGGCGGGAGTCGCCGGCTCTCAGTTCCGGGTTCGGAATTCACGGCGACACACAGCGATGCGTGGGCGTTAACTTCGGTGCCACCGTCGATGATCGTGATTGGCGCCGGAGCAACCGGCGCGCAGGTAGCTTCGATCTTTCACGCCTTCGGTTCGCAGGTTCAACTCTTTCACACAGGCTCGCGAATTCTGCCGACGGAAGATGAAGACGTATCTGCCGCAGTCGCTGCGGCGTTTCGTCAATCAGGTATCGTGGTCAGAGAGAACTTTGGCTGCTTTGAATCATTTGAGAAGACTGCGAACGGCGTGCGGATGTCGTTTTCGAAGGATGGGAAGCAAGAGAGTGTAGAAGCGAGTGTGATAGTCGCGGCGATCGGTTGGGTAGCAGAAACCCGAGACTTGAATCTCGCAAAGGCAGGCGTAGAAACTGACAAACGAGGCTTTATTGGTGTTGACGAATTCCTCAGAACCTCGGCGTCGCACGTATTCGCGGCGGGCGACGTCACGGGCCGGCTGATGCTCGTTCCGCAGGCGCTTCAGGATGGCTTTGTGGCTGCGACGAATGCGGTTAGAGGCGTGACGATGAAGGTTCCCGATCAGGCGGCGCCAATCGGCAGCTTCACCGACCCCGAGTATGCACAAGTGGGTCTGACAGAATCGAAGGCGCGCGCAACTCACGATATCGCGACAGCCGTCGTTTGCTTTGATTCGACTACGCGCACGATCATCGATGGCCGCACGAATGGTTTTTGTAAATTGATCGTCGACCGGCAGACCCGCCAAATCCTCGGTTGCCACGTTGTCGGCGAGCGCGCAGTTGAGATCACGCAGGTTGCGGCCGTCGCTATGGCAGGTAACATGCGAGTTGATGCGCTGGCGCAGGTACCCCTCTCTTTTCCAACCTACGCTGGGGTGCTCGGTCGTGTTGCGGCAAGCGTCTCTCGGCAGCTCAACTTAATCAGTCCCGTCAATATTGCGAGTACATAATTCGACCGAAAGCGCCGGTACACAAGAGACACAGGTTCCGCAGAGAGAAGCGCACTGCCTGTAAGAAGTGACAGTTATCACCCTCTGTTCGCTGGACTATGCTCCGGGAATGAAAATCAAACATTTGATAGCCGCCGGTTCGATACTCGTGCTGTCGATCTTTACTACACCCGGCGCACAGGACGGCCAATATCGATTAGCACACGCTAACGGCGAGGGCAGCATTAAGGTCGGTCAGGAGCAATTCAAGGTGACGGGCATAGTCGTGAAACTGCTCGCCGATCGAACCGCTGAGCTCACACTCAACTCTGAAATAACCTTCTTTCTTAGTGGAACCTGGTCGCAGAACAGTGGGTCGGAAGAAGAATTTGAACTTCAGATTACGGGAGGCGCAACTCCCGGTGGTCTTGACGGCACTGGAAAACTCACGCTCGGCAAAGACGTCAATTCAAAAGTGCAGCTAATTCTAAAAGGCAAGAGCCGGACGACGAAGAAAGCCGTCGAGGTTTATTTCCACAGCAAGTAGATCGTCACTGCGCTGCCGCGTATTTCGGAAGAGACATCGCCTGGTTGAGAACCACGCCGAACTCCGTACCGGACGGGACTTTCACTTCTGAACCTTTCTTCACGCGTCCCCCTATCGCTCCCGCCAGGGCGCCAACACCCGCACCAATCGCGAGTCCCTTGCCACCGCCTGCGATCGCGCCGATCACAGCTCCTCCTGCTGCGCCACCTCCGATGAATTTCGCTTTGCGGTGGCTCGTCTTCTTTGCTGTGAGCGTGCCTTCGTTGTCACTGCCGCTGCCGGGCGAGCTGGTAAACTCGGTCAACGAACCATTGATCTGCCGAACGTAACCGTTAGGGAGCTTAAGCGAGACGAATGAAACGTCCATCGTCGCAGGCTTTCCGTTTTTCTGCGCGCGTTGAACGTGCGTGACTCTGCCTGTCACGATGCTGCCTTGCGGTGCCAATACAACGCCGTTGCTCGAATAGACGGGGTCGACAAGCGTCGACGTGAAGGTGTCGCCGATTTGAGCCTTTTCGGATTTGAGATCCTGGTTCAGCCGAACATGCATCGTGCTGTTCGCGGGAACAGAATAGAAAGTGCGTTTCGGTTTCGACTTTTTTTGACCGAGCGCGGTTACGGTGGTTACGGAGAGGGCCAGGATCAGTGTTATCAGCAATCGTGACTTTTGATTCATAAGGCCTCCTCTTACTTTAGGGATGGATACTGGCGGCCTGCATTTGCATCCGCAGATTCTGAATCAGCATGTCAGTCACGGAGATTGATGAATGGATCCTGGTTCGGCTTTGCTCCAACAACTGGAGTTGCGCTTGAATTCGGCTTTGCCGGTTGGTCAACCTGCGGCGCGCCGATTCTCTGACTGCTTCGGGTCGCGTTGAGCCTGAGACGTGAATCTGTTCGATATTTTCCGGAAGTAACTGTTCGTTCACCTCTTCGAGTTGCGTTTGGAGGTTTGCCTCTTCTTTTGCGATCGAGAAGAGTTGTTCCTCCAGGTTTTCTGCTCGCTGTTCTTCCTGCATCATACGATCGCGTATTGACTGATTTCGTAAACGTCGCTCGAGTTCGGCTACTCTGTTGCGCAAGAGTTCGTTCTCAGTTGTGAGTTGCGTAACCGTCCTGCGGATTTGTTCCAGGTCGCCTGTTGGTTCCTGGGCCGTGCAGCGATCTGATCCACCTATGACGAGCGCGGCGATCACAGCCGCGAAAATGAGTGTGCGCATACACCCAATGATGGCCTCACGATGATGCTGCGCCTACTGTAAGAATTACCAGTATTTGCTGATGCTATTTGGCGTTTAAATTCCCGAAGGAACTTGTGTCCGAGGCCGACCCGACGCTACCGCGTTACGGTACTGACCTCATCCAAGTATCTGCCTTGGGCCGGGTCAGTACCGTCACGCGGTAGCGTCGGGTCAGCCTCGGACACAAG
>DATNCH010000132.1:0-3647 GCA_035571655.1 Pyrinomonadaceae bacterium | reverse complement strand
CCGCGTCACCGCGTCACTCCTTCTCCGCGTCGGGGTTAACGCGTCCGGTTTATTAATATGAGTGCACAGACGATGAAGGCCAGTGTGTTGTGCGACGTTGGGCGTCTCGAGGTGCGAGACGTTCCGCGTCCGGTGATCTCGCCTTACGAGGTGTTGATTCGTGTGTCTGCGATCGGCCTTTGCGGCACCGATGCGCACATCTTCACCGGTCATTCAAACTACAACACGAACGAATACGGGCAAGCGATACCGCTCGCGTTGCAGCCGCAGATTCTGGGTCACGAGATCACAGGCGTGATCGAACAGGTGGGCACAGCGATCACGGATTTGCGCGAGGGCGATCGCGTCGTGGTGGACCAGGGATTGAACTGTGTCAGCCGGCGGCGCGAGATTCTTTGTGAGTACTGTCGCACGGAGAACAGTCACCAATGCGAGTTTTATCGCGAGCACGGAATCACTGGACCGCCCGGCGGCCTCGCGGAGTTCATGGCTGTGCCGGGCGTGAATGCAATAAAGGTAAATGCGCCGCTCGACGTTTCGACTGCGGCACTCGTCGAGCCGCTCGGTTGCATCATCCATTCGTCTGACAGGGTTGCGAAGGCGCGGACGCGCCACGCCGTCAACGCCGGCAGCGCGGATGTTCGCAGCGTGTTAATATGCGGCGCCGGCCCGGCGGGATTGCTGTTCACTCAATACCTTAGACACGTGCTCAAGTATGAAGAATTTCTTCTGGTCAGCGATCCGAACGCGCGCAAACGAGAGCTAGCGAAGAGACTTGGCGCGGATGAGGCGATCGATCCTGCGGGCGCGGATCTGATGGAAGTGGTCCACGAACACACGGGTGGAAAGGGTGTTGATTATTTGATCGAGGCTTCCGGCGCAGGCGCGGTCTTTCGCTCGATGCCCGGGCTGATTCGCAAACAGGCGACAGTGCTCTTGTACGGACTCGGTCATGCAGGAACGGATTTGAGCGTGTTGAGCAACCTACTTTTCAAGGAGCCGGTGCTGGTGAGTTCCGCGGGCGCGTCGGGTGGTTTTGAAAGCGACGGGCGTCCTTCGATGTACAAGCGCGCGCTGAATCTGATCGAGGAAGCAAAGATCGACATTCCGTCGATGATCACGCACCGCTACACGTCGTTAGAAGACGTCGAGAAAGCATTATCAACCGAGATGCACCACCAGGATTACATCAAAGGCGTCGTGATGCTTTAACGTCCCTTTTGTGTCTTCCTTGTGCCTTTTTGTGGCTTAATGAAAGTCGCCTTATTCGTAACGTGTCTCGTCGATCAATTGTGGACCAGCATCGGCGTCAGCAGTGTCGAGGTGTTGCGGCGTGTTGGGTGTGAGGTTGAGTTTGACAAACGGCAGACGTGCTGCGGGCAGCCGGCTTTCAACACGGGATATCGCAGAGAGGCGCGCCAGGTAGCACGGCGTTTCATCAGCGTCTTTGAAGAAAGCAACGCAGAGGCGATTGTGAGTCCTTCGGGATCGTGCACCGCGATGGTCCATCACTATCCCGAGCTGTTTGCTGACGATCCGCAATGGCTCGAACGCGCGAAGGCTGTTGCCGCAAAGACACACGAACTGAGTTCGTTCCTGATCCGCGTACTCAAGGTTGAGAACGTCGGCGCTTCGTGGAACGGAAGGTTGACGTGGCACGACGCATGTCACGGCTTGCGCGATCTCAACATCAGGAGCGAACCCAGAACGCTCATTCAGAACGTGCGTGGCGCGGAGTTCGTCGAGCTCGAACACGCCGATGCGTGTTGTGGTTTCGGTGGCACTTTCTCGGTGAAGTATCCGGAAATATCCGTGGCGATCCTCGATCAGAAGATCGAAGCGATCGAGCGCGCGGGTGTTCAGGCGGTGGTTTCCGGTGATGCGAGTTGTTTGATGCAGATCGGCGGACGTTTGTCGCGCAAGGGTTCGAAAGTGCGTGCGATGCACCTGGCGGAGTTGTTGGCAAGCAAATGAGCTCCCTGACTAGCGAGACTTTTCGTGAGAACGCGAAGGCGGCACTGGCCGACGCGCAGCTCCGCGGCGCATTGAAAAACGCCACTTCGCTTTTCGGCGAACGCCGCAGGGAAGCCGCTGCGAGTCTTCCGAATTGGGAAGCGCTGCGCACGCAGGCGCGAGCGATCAAAGATGAGGTGCTGTTGCATCTCGATCGCTATCTCGAAGAGTTTGTGCGCAACGCCGAGAGTTGCGGAGCGAAGGTTCATTGGGCTCGCGATGCCGCTGAAGCGAACTCAATCATCTGCGGACTGGCTACCGAGCGTCAGGCGCGGATCGTCGTCAAGAGCAAAAGCATGACGACCGAGGAGACGCACCTGAACGACGCACTCGAAGCCGCCGGCATGCAGGTGGTCGAGACAGACCTTGGCGAGTACATAATCCAACTTGCCAACGAGACACCGTCACACATCATCGCGCCCGCGATTCACAAAACGCGCGGACAGGTCGCGGAACTGTTTACAACCGAATTGGGAATGCCGCCGACCGACGACATTGCGCAAATGACGCGCACGGCGCGTTTGACTCTGCGCGACCACTTCGCAGCCGCGGACGTCGGCATCAGCGGAGTCAACTTCGGCGTTGCTGAAACCGGCACGATCGTCATCGTCGAAAACGAAGGCAACATTCGTTTGACGACGAGTTTGCCACGCATGCATATCGCTGTGATGGGTATCGAGAAAGTCATTCCGTGTTTCGCGGATCTCGACATCTTTCTCAAACTCCTGGTTCGTTCGGGAACGGGTCAGAGGTTGAGCACTTACCAGTCGTTTATCACCGGTGTTAAGAAGCAGCAGAGCGATGAAGGACCGGAAGAGTTGCACATCGTGCTGCTCGATAACGGACGTTCGCGGATGTTGGCCCATCCGGTCACGCGACAGTCGCTCGCGTGCATCCGCTGTGGAGCATGTTTGAACGCGTGTCCCGTGTACCAGCAGATCGGCGGGCATGCGTACGGCTCGGTCTACCAGGGTCCGATCGGCGCGGTGATCACTCCGCAGTTGATGGGAATCGAAAAGACTTCGCAGCTTCCTTACGCTTCGACTTTGTGTGGGGCGTGCAGGGAAGTTTGTCCGGTGAAGATCGACATACCGCGCTTGCTGTTACATCTGCGTTCAGAGATCGCGCCGCGCAAAGGCAGCATTGTAGAACGACTGGCTTTCAAGGTATGGGCCAGGATGATGATGAGTCCGACGTTGTACAAGTTAAGTTCAGTAGCGGGTCGAATATTTCAGCGCGCAACGCCGATCTCGCGGGCATGGACCAACGACCGCGATCTGCGTCCAATCGAATCAAAGAGCTTTCACGATTTATGGAATGAATAACGAAATCTTAAGATCAATCCGTTCGCACCTTGCTGCCAGTGCGCCTGAACCAGTCAGCCGCAGATTGACGCGGATGAACGCTGATCAGATCTGCGTTAATCCGCGCCAATCTGCGGCTGCTGCTGACTTGTTCAGACTAAACCTTGATGCCGTGAATGGTCACTGCGTGATCGTACAAGGCGAAACCGAGATCGCTCGCGCTTTAACGCGGATTATCACCGATCTTCACAAAACCGATATACGCGCCGAGCGCATCGCAATTTCCGACAATCCGCTCGTCGAACGCCTGATGCACCTCACAGATCTCGA
>DATNCH010000131.1:0-3427 GCA_035571655.1 Pyrinomonadaceae bacterium | reverse complement strand
CGGCGGCAGTTGCCGTTTAGTTGGGCGCCCTCTTCGACGACTAATGCGGGGGCGGTGACTTGGCCTTTGACGTTGGCGGTGCGGCCGAGGACAAGTTCTTTGCTCGCGAGGATGTCGCCCTCGACGGTGCCGTTGATTTTTGCAACCGCGACTTTGATGACCGCTTTGGTGACTTCCGCTCCCGTGCTGACGATCAGTGTGCCGTTTTGTGAGATGACGTTTCCAGAGAAGTGCCCGTCGATCCGCAGCATCGATTTGAAGCTCACTTCACCCGTGAAATTCACCACGTCGCCTACGAAACCAAGCCAGTTATCTTTGTTGATGTTGGAGCTGTGGCCGTTGACGAGTCGAGGCTGGCCGCGTTCGTCTCTGCTCGGAACTGCTTGAGTAGTCACTGGTGCTGTCCTCTGGATGGAGTGGAAGCCGCCGGGTGCCGCCGCCGCTGACTTTGATTGGAAGAAAAAGACGAATACCGAACTAGTCGACAACTATAACATTTGCGGCTGAACCAGGAATGTTACGATTAGATTGCATTCGATGGTTATCCATCGTGGCAGAATTCGATTGACGCAGTCGAGCGAACGGGACGATGGCGTTTTTTGAGGCAAACGCATTCAAATTAGTCCTGGAGCAGTATGAGATGATGAGGAGTTTATAGAGACATTATTTGCAGGAGTAGACAGGATTAATAGGATGAACAAATATCTACTCGCGACCGTGTGTATGTTGTTGTTTGGTCCGATGGTGTTGGGCCAGAAACCAATTGAAGAAGTGAAGCGTAACGCAGTGGTCGTGTCTGCGCCTAAAGAATGTCTCGTTGTGTTTCGCGAGTTCTTCCGTTATTTGCAAAAGAATGATCCGAGCATCGTGCGCGACGAGCAGGCGCAAAAACGATGGCTCACGCAGGAACTGCGAAACGCGCTAACCGCGAAAGTCGCAACCTTCACAAGCCCGCAGGACGATCCGGATTTCCCCAGCAACAGTACCTTCCTCGGATCGTGGGATTATCCGTCGACGTATTCAATCGTGGCTTCCAGACGATATGGTCCACGAGCCATCGTCGACGTGCTTTACAAGTGGGGTTCGAACACGAATTACCCCGGTGACGAACGGACCACGTCGTTTATTTTCCTTTTCGAAGACGGCGCCTGGAAACTCGACGACGTCTACACTTTCAGAGGCAAGTTTGCGCAGGCCGAGAGCCTCAACCAATATTTCAGAGAGAAGTGAACACGTTGAATCTCGATCTCCACACACACTTCTACACCGACGCGTTCTTCCAAACCATTCGCGATCTTCCCTCAGAGTTTTCTTTCGGAACGAGCTCGAGCGGTCAGACGATCATCACGTATCGCGGCGCGCGATTCTTCGGCGTCACTCCCGCGATGACTGACGTCTCGAAGCGAATCGAAGACATGGATCGCGCGCGTATAGACGTCGAAGTCGTTTCACTCTCAACGCCAAACGTCTTCTTCACCGGCGCGCAGCATCAACCGTCAGTCGCGCGAATGATGAACGACTCCTACGCCGAGCTCATCGCGCAACATCCGAAACGATTTAAAGGCTTCGCCTCGATTCCCATGGACGCGCCCGACGAAGCGCTCAAAGAACTCCACCGCGCAATCGACTCTTTAAAGCTCAACGGCGTGATCCTGCTCAGCAACATCGGCGGCAAACCGCTGACGTCGCCCGAGTATCGACCATTCTTCGAAGAAGCAAACCGGATGAAGCTGTGCATCTTTCTTCATCCGATGTTGCCCGCGAATTCAGACGCGTTTCGCGAATACGTGCTTGGTCCAATCATCGGCTTTCCGTTTGACACGAGCCTCGCCGTTGCGCGCATGTGTTACGACGGAATGTTCGAAGAGCTGCCGGACATTCGTTGGATCATCGGCCATCTTGGTGGCGCTGTTCCTTACCTGATGGAACGAATGGACAACGGATTTCGCGACTTCGCGGACTGTCGCGTGAAGATCGACAAGCTGCCGAGCGTTTATCTGAAGCGACTTTATTACGACACGGTTTCTTTCAGTTCACACACGTTGACGATGGTGCGAAACATGGTCGGAGCGGATCACATGGTGATGGGCAGTGATTACCCACACCTCTTAGGTTCGATCGATCGCGCAGTCTCGTCCATTGAAGATCTCGATGTTTCTGGTGAGGAGAAACAACAGATCTTCTCGGGCACCGCGCTGAGTATTCTGAATAATGTATAGACAGGATTAGAACCGGATTTCCACGATTAAATCCTGAGAAATCCTGTTAATCCTGTGAAGAACGTTTTCCCCACACGGGCGGCGGCGGTTCTTTCGGCAAACGATCGACCGGGCGTTCCTTCAACAGCCGCATCGCTTCCTGCACGGCGCGTTCGAGTTGCGGATCTCTGCCCGCAACCACGTCCCTGGGCCAATTCTCGACGTCGACGTCTGGCCCGACGCCTTCGTTTTCAACTGCCCATTTGCCGTCGCGCGTGAAGAAGCCGCCACGCGGCGCGATCATCGATCCTCCGTCGACGAACGGTGGCGTATCCGCGGTATGGACCAGCCCGCCCCAGGTTCGCTTGCCGATCAATGGTCCAATCCTGCGTCGCTTGAACATGAATGGCATCAAGTCGCCGCCCGACCCGGCCATTTCGTTGATGATCATCACCTTCGGTCCCCAGATACCCGCCGACGGACTCGTAAACGGATAACGATCGCCGGCGACGTTATTGAAGTAACCGTCAAAATCGCGCCCCAGCACGTCGATGATGTAATCCGCCGCCGAGCCGCCGCCGTTGAAGCGCTCGTCAACCACGACGCCTTTCTTGTCCTGTTGCGAAAAGTAGTAGCGATTGAAACTCGCGTAACCCGGCTGTCCGGTATTCGGTAAATAGACGTAAGCGAGTTGGCCGTCCGAAAGTTTTTCAACCAAACGGCGGTTGGATTCAACCCACGCTCTTCCGCGCAACGCCTGCTCGCTCGCAACCGGAATCACTGTGACCGTCCGTGCACCCTCCATCGACGGCGTGGTGTTCACCGTAAGCGTCGTTTGTCGATTCGCGGTTCCGTCTAACAAGCGATGAATGTTGTCAGGCGCTTTCAACTCGATGCCGTTGATCGCGAGAATGTAATCACCCGTGTTGACGTTCGCGCCCGGCGTCGCGAGCGGCGAGCGCAGTTCAGGATTCCAACTCTCGTTGTCATAGATGCGCGTCACTCTGTAACGGCCCTGCTCGATCTTGAAATCGGCGCCGAGCAGACCAGCGACCTGTTGCGGAACTGATGGCATGTCGCCACCTCGCACGTAAGAGTGTCCGATGGCGATCTCAGCGCCCATGATGTCGAGCAGGTAGTTGAGATCCGCGCGATGCATCACGTACGGCAGGAACTGCCCGTACAACTCTCTCATTTTGGGCCAGTTCGTGCCGTGCATGTTTGGCACG
>DATNCH010000130.1:0-5840 GCA_035571655.1 Pyrinomonadaceae bacterium | reverse complement strand
AGCCGACAGACCTTGAATGATACGTCCTGTCATCAGAAAGGCGACGGTGCCTGCTGGAGAGATCGCGATCAGGAGTGAACCGAGGACGCTGAGCGCTAAGCCGGCGTAGGTAATCTTCAAACGTCCCAGGCGGTCTGCAAGGCCACCCGCAACAACGATGAAAATTCCTGAGAACAGGGCCGAAATGCTTACGGCTATATTGTTCAGGCTTTCACTGATCCGCAACTCTTCGCGCATCGTCGGAGCAACATTTAGTGTTGTCTGCGCAAACAGCCAGAAGCTGATGACGGCGAGGACAATACCGAGAATGAGCCTGTTGGCGCCTCGATGTGTGTCGGCGGTAGCGGTGGCGGTTGTGGAACTCAAGACGAGAACCTCACTTCGCAAGATATGTCAAAGCGGCAACCACGAGTGCTTGAGTGCCGTGGGACAGCGTCGGTTCAATGACCGGTGCAAAGAACTCAGAGTGATTGACAGGAATGTCCTGCTCCACGCGCCCAGCATCCAGAGCGCGTTGGTATTTCTCGGGATCGATGCCGCCAACTCCCCAGTAAGTGTAGGGCGTTCCGAGAGCGTCAGGGATGTCGCTGAAATCTTCGCTCGCGGTCAGCCGTCCGAGATCGAAAACCGTTTCTGTTCCGAAATGGCTTCGGAATACGGACGTGAGCCTTTCTGTGACTTCCGGGTTGTTGTCAGTCAGCGGGTACTGATCGAAATACTCAAACTCGGGCGGGCGCGGTGAGCCCGACGCCTCACACTCGGCTTTGACCATGCGCTCGATGCTGTCGATCATTCGCTGGCGCACAGCCATGTCGTAAGTCCGCAGATTGGCCAACAGCACTGCGCGGTCGGGGATGATGTTGCTCTTGGAACCAGCCACACTGCTGCCCACAGTCAGCACCGCAAACTCGCCCGGCTTCGTCTCGCGCGAAACAATCGTCTGAAGACGCAACACCACAAGCGCCGCGAGCACGACAGGATCCACGCTGTTGTGGGGCATTGAGCCATGCGCCCCTTTGCCATAAAGCGTGATGCGAATACTGTCCCCGGCGGATAGGACCGGGCCGGACTGCGTGCCGATCTTTCCCGCCGGGTAAGCCAGCACATGCTGCGCGAACGCGACATCCGGTTTAGGGATACGGTCGCGGAGACCGCCGTCCATCATCGCTTTCGCGCCACCGGCGACCTCTTCCGCAGGTTGGAACAACGCGATAAACGTCCCGCCCCACGACTGCGGAGCCTGGGCGAGAAGTTCGGCCGCGCCCAGCAGACACGTCACATGCGCGTCATGGCCGCAAGCATGTGCGACGCCGACTGTGTTCCCCGCGTCATCAACTGCGGTGCGTGTCGAAGCGTAAGGCAGACCTGTGTTTTCACGCACTGGAAGTGCGTCCATGTCAGCTCGCGCCAGTACGGTTTGGCCTTCACCGTTACGTAGAATGCCGACGACTCCCGTACGACCAACTTCCTCGAGAACCTCGTAGCCGAATTCCTTCATTTTCGTGGCTACAAGACCGGCCGTTTTGGTTTCCTGAAAACTCAACTCCGGATTCGCATGTATGTCCTTATATATATGCTCCTGCCATACGGAGGTATCCCGCAGACCCGCCAGAACCTCTGAAACTCTCGAGGCTGATGGTTGGTGTCGTACTACTTCTGTCATTCATCTCCTCCTCTCGCTCACTTCAACCGCCCCTGGTACTCCTCACATCACACCAATCTGCTTTAGCATTCCTACCACAGCGTTTCAATACATACTTTTTCTGAGATCGACCAATACATTGTCGACACTATCAATCTGTTGCCGCCGTGCATCGTAACGGGCCGCCGCTCCTGAGAAAGAGAACGCGATCAGCAATCCCAATAGCGCAAGGAGTGCACCCTCGACCGTTCCCAGACCTGCGCGCGCACCCTCCTTGTCCATCGACATCCGCCACAAGCCGATGCGCCGGCCGACTTCGACCATGAATAACATGCCGATCAGCAAGCCAAGACTGTAAGCCAAATTGAGGAGTGCGAACCTCATGAGTCCGTCCTAAAAGAATGTCCGTGGCCGCCGCTCATTAAATCGCACAACCGGCGACGGCGCTGGTTTCGTCAGCTACCTCCGACTCGCTTTCTTCGTCGCGCCGCGGATAGAGAATGATCGTTCCCACTACGGCGGCGATAAGTGACGCGATGAAGATTGCGATTTTCGCGGCGGCGTAGTCGGCGGCATTCGGAAATGCCAGTCCAGCGATAAACAGCGACATCGTGAAACCGATTCCGCCGAGCGCGCCTGCACCGATTAACTGACGCCACGAGTAAGCTTCGGGTTTCACAGCGATGCCGCTCCGCACCGCGAGCCAGCCAGCCGCCACGATGCCGGTCGACTTACCCACGACGAGTCCGAGCGTGATCGCGGCCATCAGTCTTCCGTTTTCCTGGAATACGTCGGTGGACCAGACAACGCCGGCGTTGGCCAATGCGAAGATCGGTAGCACCACGTAGCTCGACCATGGCTCGACTGATCGAAGGAGCTTGTCGGCGGGCGACTCAGCCCGCTTGTGAATCTTGTCGAGCGCCCGCAGTGCCGGCTCGGATGGTCCAGGATGCATGGCTTCGCCACTGTGGAGGTCTTCCTCGTGGATCACTGTTGTTGCCTGCGCTAACAATGCTTTCAGGTTGGCCGGAGGACGCGTCGGTATGAGCACGGCCAGGATCACGCCCGCAAGTGTGGCATGCAATCCGGCCTCATGAAGGAAGAACCAGAGTACGATGCCGCTCAGCGCGTATGGCAGAACGCCGTATACGCCGGCCCGGTTGAAAACGGTGAGCAGGACCACAACCACCGCACCTGCGATCAGATAAATAGTTGCGAGGTCGCCGGTGTAGAACAGCGCGATTACGATGATTGCCACAATGTCGTCGATGATCACCGCCGCAGTCAGGAACACGCGCAGCTCGATGGGAACGCGGTCGCCGAGCAACACGATCAGCGCGACGGCGAAGGCGGTATCGGTCCCGATCGGAATCCCCCAACCGTGTCTCAAGTCCGGCGGCGCGATCGACGCATATATGACCGCCGGCACGATGATGCCGCCGAACGCGGCAATTACCGGAAGCGCTCCTGACCGAAAGCTCGCGAGGTGGCCCACTGTGAACTCACGCTTGATCTCAAGCCCGACCACGAAAAAGAAGATCGTCAGAAGCCCGTGGTTTACCCAGTCCAGCATTGTCAGGCTGAAGGTGAATGTGCCCCACTGAAATCCTAGAGTTGTATTCCACCAGGATAGGAATGCCGGCCCGACGCGCGAATTGCTGAGCACCAGGGCAAACAGCGTCGCCAGGCCCAGTAGCAAACCCGCCAACGGTCCCCAGCGAACGAACTCGAACGCAGCAGCCTGTATCCGGTGCCCCAACGGGGCGAGCATCGCATCGGCCAGGGAGCTTTCGTCCCAGGTTCCTGCATAGCGGCGGCCGTTTATGAAGAAGGTCGGCGTTACTCGCGCACCGCTGCGTCGCGCACTCTCGGCATCCTGGCGTACGCGCTCCTGCGCTGTCTCTAATACGGCCTCGGACGTCGCGCCGCCGGGCAGGTTGAACTCGCGTGCAATCCGTTCGAAGTCGCCCTCAGAGAACGCGGGCCCGCGTTCCATTAATGCCTCGTGAACTTCCCAGAAACGTCCGGTAGTCTCAGCCGCATATTCCGCCAGGGCGGCGGCGTTTAACGCGTTCTCGTTGTCAGCAACTGGGAGGTGTCGAAACACATAACGCATCCGCTCTCCGAACCGGCTGCGCAGCCCCTCGATAACCTCGTGAACCGCGTGACAGTGAGGGCAGACGTAACTGCCGTACTCGACAAGCGTGAGCTCGGCGTCCGGTGGTCCCAGAACGTGGTCGTGGTCCAAGTCAATCGGAGGGTCAAGCTTCTCGAGTTTCATTGGAATTTTTAGCCACAAAGAGGCACAAAAAAGCTCAAGAAATCAGCAGAATCTATTTTGAGCCTTTGTGCCTTTTTGTGGCATAACAGAGTTTTGAGGCAAAGCCTCACCATGAGGCTTTGCACAAAAAGTCGAGTTGAGATGGAAGTCTTTCCTCTGCGGCCTCTGCGTATCTCTGCGTTCTCTGCGTTAATGGGCCTTTCAACGCAGAGAGCCGCAGAGATACGCAGAGGCCGCAGAGAAACAAATCAGATTTGCCACTTTTTGTGCAAAGCCTCACCATGATATTAAGTCTGTAGTTACAATTAGACCACTTGTCCTGTGTCGATCCGAGATCACGGTTCTAAACCCTCCGCCGCGAACCGCCCGTAGAAGTTAATGAAGTGACCGCCGTGAGATTTCAGTATCTCGCGCGCTCGCTCTCGCGCTTCCCCGTCTTTGGCGACAACTCCAATCAAGTAATGACTGGCCCGCAACTCTTTTTCGACCCGCCTGACAATCACAGGTGAGTCATAGAAAGCGGGCACCTTCTGTGTTGCATCAAAGATATGGACATGGACCATCGCTTCGTGCCCCTCACCGCTCATATCGATCCGGGCAGCCCCTCCTTGATCCGTCAGGAGTTCTACTTCGGTCGCCGCAAAACCCGCCGCTGTTAAATCACGCATTGCGTCTCTGGCGTCACCCGCAGCATCGATACTTCCTACGACCTTATTCGTCGGATCGAAGGTGAATTCAGAGTTTGCGCTTCGGTGTGGTGTCTCGTTCATAAGTCTCCTTCCAAAACCTGAGCAGCACCCAGCCATGCCGCGGTGCGGCTCTGTGCCATAGTTCGAGTTGGCCGATCTACGAGTTTGCTGCGATGCTAGTGATGATGCTCTTTCTCGTAAGCGAGCGCCTCGGCCTTGTCCTTATTTACCGTTCCATCGGGGTGCTCAGGAGGTGAATAGATGGTGTACAGCTTCAAGGGTTGTTGCGGCGAGTTGTTGATGATGTTGTGCTGTACGCCGGCCGGAATGACGACGGCGGAGCCGTCCTCCAAATCGTGTTCCTCCCCGTCGAGAATGGCGATTCCCTTTCCCGCCTCGACTCGGATGAACTGATCACCATCGTCGTGAGTTTCCAGGCCAATCTCCTCGCCAGGCCTGAGCGACATGACGACGAGTTGAACACGCTGGGCCGTGAACAAGACTTCGCGAAAGAAGTTGTTGTCAACCGTCTTTTCTTCTATATTGATCACATATCCCGCCATTGTTTTGCCTCCTTGACACTAATGCCGAACTACACGCAGCAGTTCCCGTCATTTTCTTCCTTATTGTTGACTTTTTGTTTTTTAATCTTAACTCTTTTCGGATAAAAAAGATTTTCAAATTAGCGACACTATCCTTGACCTCGTCATCTACCCTTCCGCTGTCGATTCAGCCTGCTCGACTTCACCTTCACCCGCCATCGAAGACCAGGGTGAGAAACAGCTATGAAAACAAAAAAGGATGAGACCGTCCGAAGAAGGTCACATCCTTATCCCACGCGTACTTTCGCAAACTGCGTCAAGTACGATCAGATGCGTTGCTAGATCGCCGTTGGAGATAACCTGCCGCACGCGGGCTATTTTTTAACTGTCATTCGCCTCCGGACCCGCGAACAGAACCTCGATCATAACGCCAATTCTTCAATGGAATTTTGGACTCTAGCACATGACCGATCTTCGATGAGTACGCTTGAGTACACGCGCCTCTGTTTTGATCAATCACACAATTACAAAATCAAATGCAGGGAGCGGCTTTGCACAAAAAATCGAGTTGAGATGGAAGTCTTTCCTCTGCGGCCCTCTGCGTATCTCTGCGTTCTCTGCGTTAATGGGCCTTTCAACGCAGAGAGCCGCAGAGATACGCAGAGGCCGCAGAGAAAACAAATCAG
>DATNCH010000129.1:0-12184 GCA_035571655.1 Pyrinomonadaceae bacterium | reverse complement strand
CCCGCGCATCTCAATTGTGCATTGAGAAATCCAAGTTGGAAGGTTAAACTCTCGGTATGAGTCTATCTCAGATTCTTGACGCGCTACCGGCTTTCACGTTCGAAGAACGTCAGCTTCTCGTTCGGCGCGTGATCGAGTTGGATGAGCCTCCATTGTCCGACTCTGACGAGACTCTGGTGGAATCTCGTTTGGCCGTCCATCACTCGAATCCCACATCTTCTTTGCCCTTGGAAACACTAAAGGAACGTCTTCGATCACGAACGAAGCGATGAATTGGCAGGTTTTCTCACGACCTAAAGCAGAGAACGACGTTATCGAGATCGCTGCGTGGTATGACAGCCGTCGCGAGGGTCTCGTGACAGGTTTGTGGAAGAATTCCTGGCCGTACTCGACGAACTCGCCATTAACCCTTTGCTCCATTGTCGTCGTCATCCTCGTAAGAACATTCGATGGCGCTATCCAAAGAGCTTTCCCTATCGAGTCATTTTATGAAGCACTTGAACAGGAGAAGATAGTGGTAGTCGCCGCAGTTTTACACGCTGCGAGACACGACCGAGAGTGGAAGCGACGACTCTAAAGCGGATTGCAGTGATCTTTTCGTTGACCGACTAGTCCTCGGCGTGATATTTGTTTGCGCTCCTCCCCCTCCTTAAAAGGACCAAACATGCATAAATCGGATGAAGAGGCCTGTCAAGACGCTTCAACTACTCCGTCTGCCTGCCGTTCATGGCAAGTCGTCTGTACGAGCCCTGAGGATCATGGCGGACCTTGCAACGGCGACACTACCCCACCGTGGCGCACTTCCGTTGAGATCGAACGGCTCGATCTTCCGGAGGATGAATACGGACCAAAGGAATGTGTGCTGTCGATCATTCGCGTTACCGTAGCGCTATTCGAATCGGGACCACCCCTGGGTTTACCAGACCCTTCGGGCACCCGCGCCCTCGAACTTTCTGTCGGCGCCATTCTCGATATAACGCTCTCCGACGCGAATGGTAAAACGGCTTCCACCGCAGACTTTATCGACCTCAAGCACCTACAGTGGTCACCACCCGATCCCGAAGTCACAGGCCCGCGCTTCGAACCACTTTTCCGCACCGCACGTCGTGCGAGTTTCATGCTTTCCCCTTCGGCGATCGTCTTTCAGGACACTAACGAAACGCTGGATGGTACTTACATCGTTTACATCGGCTTGAGCCGCCCAACGGAAGCTCCCTTTCCGTGCATTGGCTTGACACTCGATCGCGCTCGACTGTCGGCACAAAGACGCGAAAGTGAACCTGAAGCGGCCATCCAGACATTTCCGTATCAGGTGTTCGCGCAAGCCACAGAAAAACCCGACGTCCTCCAACATGTCGAGGAAGTCACACGCACGCTTGTCTACACACCTCCAGACGGATGGGTTCTTGACCCCGCAGCGAGACACGAAGTCCACGTTCGAACTGCCGTGCTGGCTAATCCGCCGTCGTTGGCCGTCCGTGACGATGGGACACTGGCAGTCGAAGGCTCCGCACGTTCTCGTTATTGGGCCGATGCGCCGATCGTCGATGCTCGTCTTCAAAGTGGACAAATCGAAGCTGACGTGATGGTCCATCTTCGCAGTCGCGAAATCTCTGCGACATATACCGGCGACAAACTGTCGCTCCAACGATTGGACATTTGCTGTTGCCCCCGGCAGGCAAAACGCACTCAAGATGGACCGTCACTCCAACGCGACGTGAGCAGGCACCGCATTCTAATGACGGCAGTCGACGGTACACCCGTCGCTGCTGCCGAAGCAGCGCGTTCAGCCTCGACCGTCACTGCCGAACTTCGCCGCGCAATAGCGAGCGCACACAAGGGAGCTTAATCATGGCGAGCCGACGACTTCCTTTTGCTCCAAAAGTCATCAAACAGTCTCCAACGATTCAGGAAAACATAAAGACCGCGGTTGTGGTGTCGACGCCAATCAAACCGCCCAGGCCGGCCGATCTCATCGAGAAGCTCAGGCGCGTGGTCAAGCCAGGCGTGCCTGAACAAATTAATGTTCAAGCCATCAACCAGCCAGGACTGGGTGAGCCTGAACCCGGTCCGTGCCCGGAGAACCCTCCGCCCTTCGACTTCGCGCCATGCGATAAGCTTCCGACGGAAGGCGGCGCTGTTTACAATTCATACTTCACAGAGGAAAACTATCTTCAAGGTACCGACATCCCCGCCACCGAAACCGTCATCGTCATCGGACCATTTCCACCGATCCTTCCCCACGCAATTACGTTTCGTTTCGGCCCGACACTTCTCGGGATGAATCTCACGCGCGTCGTCGCACGTTTTGGCGTGTGTTCCCATTACACTCAGAGCTGGTTTGTCACTGGAGTGAGAATCGGTGACCTCGAGGCCGTGCGTGGTCTCGCGCCGGCGGAAGAGGTCGAAGTAGAACTGCGCAACACTCTCACAACGCGTTTCGATCGGTCCCTGGCCGGAGGCCAGCAAGTTGACGAAACTACAGAAACAACAAAATCAGTTAAAGAGATACAGTCGGTTATGCAGACCGCTGCGTCTGACGGCGCATGGAGCCAGAGTTCGAGTTCGTATTATCGTCTCGGGCTAACCTTCCTGTGGCTGAATTTTGGCGGCGGCGACACCAGCAGCGAAGCCAGTGCTCAATTCTCCAACGCGTCCTCACGAACAATGCAGACTCTTCGCGACACAGTTTCTCGCGCTGCGGAGACAGTTCGTACGCAGTCAAAGGTGGAAGTACGCGGAGTGCGAGAAACCGTTGTCTCTGAACGTAACGTTCGTCGCTTTCGAAATCCATACATGGATCGCTCGTTATTGCTGAAGGTCTTTTCCGTCTTCAAAAAATATCGCATCAGTACAACTCGGTCAGCCGTGCGATTGTGCCTCACACTCGCAGTCGACGCGTTGGACGGTTCCGACACCACGATGACGGCATTTGCGCTCGCGAATAGAGATTTTCTTGCACTCGCTTTACTCGACTCCCAACTGCGTTCAAAGCTCGACGACGCATTACTCGGCCTCCGTGAAATGGCCGAGGCTAATGGTTCGTCGCAATCGGCGGCTGTCGACGAAGCGAAGAAGGCACTCTCAATATTGTTCGAAGATTTCCTGTCGACAGATCTCACACGGCTCTTGCCCCTGGATGACGACGACACCGACAACGTCGAGTTTCAGCGGCTCAGGAACTCATTCTTCGCGCAACCAACCAAAGAGATCGAGATTCTGGGCATTCCGTTCGAGGTACCGATTAGCGGCGACGTCGGAGTGATTGAGGCCAAGAATAAGGGCGCGCTTGATCTTTATATGATCATGTATGTCCTCTACCAAAAATGGTTGGACCTTCACTTGCGATCAGACTTCGACGAAGAGGCGATCGCAATGGCTTCGGCGGCTGCGAAGGCTATTGACATATGGTGGGTCTCTGTTCCACCCGATTCACGAAGCGACGCTTACAAGTCGTCGGGTGGTGAAGACTTTGCCGAAATCTTTCGCCGGCTGCCGGGCTTCAGGGCGTATTACGACGACTTTGTAGCGCCTCTTATCATGCGCCGATCGGCGGAAGAGCAGGAACGTGTGGAGCGTGAGGGACGGACCAGACTTGCCGAGTCGCTGCTGCGTCATCTTAGCCGTTACGCGAGCTATTACGGCCAGGCGTTTCTACATTGGTCCGCTCGGCAACTCGGTCCAACTCTATTCGCGAATGAAGTTCAAAACTGGCTCGCATTCGCATTTTCGCAAAACGCTATTCCGATCGAAACTTCGTTGATACGAGCGCTGGTCCCGCCCGGCAGCATATCTCTGCGTGACAACACGGTAATCATCGAAGCCAATTATTCTTTGGAGGTAATAGCCGCACTCTATAACGCAGTGTCAGCAGCTTCAAGTCCTCTCGCGGCCGAGCTCGTTGCATTGCTCGACACGATATTTGGCCGCGAGCAGCCTCCTCCGCCGCCGCCTACGTGCGTCGAAATCGAACTACCTATCGACGGCGGTCACATTGAGGCGGTGCCCGGCACGTGCACGCTTCCCGATGTGCCTGCACTCCCGCCACCACCACCAACTCCGCCTGTGCCATAAGGCAGGAATCAAATGCCGATAAGCGCAGTGCTGGGCCCATATGTTCGCGGCGTCTGGTCTACGGGTGCGAACTTCTGGGCTGAACTCGACCGGCCTTGTGTCGTGAGGATTCAGCATGCGTTGGAAGGAACCAACGACTGGCACACCGCTGAGGCCAGGACAGTTCAGGTGGACCAGCGACACTATGCGATGGTCACCGCCACGGGACTTCGGCCCGGCGCATGGTACACCTGGCGCGGCGTTGTTCACGCCGATGGCGCGACCGCTCAACTCGCCGAACATCGCTTAGCGGGTTTGAGGGGATTACTGTTTCGCACGCTCGACGATCGTGGATGGACCAGCAACTATCGCTTCGCACACGCTTCTTGCCGCAAGGCTCGTCATGCTGACGAAAGTAAAGGCGGTGGTCCCGGACCAGACATACTTGACCTGTTTGCAGACTGGCTTGCGGCCAACAGCCGTCAGCGAGAGAGGGATTGGCCGCGTTTCCTGTTGTTGACGGGAGATCAAATCTATGCAGACGAGTGCGACGACTTCATCATAGAACGAATTCTGGAAAAGAGACGACGTTCAGGTAATCCACAGCGCCTGCCTTCGTTATCAAATCTTCATCCGACCAGCGAGCGGGCAGGACGTCGAGGCGTTCATCCAACAGACTTCGAAGAATATGCGATTGTCTATGCGTCGTCGTGGAAATTTAGCGGCGTCGAACAAGTGTTGGCTAACCTGCCGACGTTTATGATGCTCGACGATCATGAGTTCACGGATGATTGGAACATTACTCTTGCGTGGCAACAACAGGCACGACGTGGGCCATGGCGAAACGCGATGGTGGCAGCACTCGGGGCCTACTGGATCTATCAAGGCTGGGCCAATCTCGATCCAGAAGTGTTAAAGGACGATCCCAGGCACAACATACTCAGAGAAGCCGCAAGCTCAGGTTTTGATGCATGGCCGCTGCTGAGTCAACTTTTGAACACGTCGATCGAGTCTCCACAAACGCTGCATTGGTACTACGAAATTCACACTCCGTTTCCACTTCGAGTAGCAGACACCAGGACCGAAAGAGTTATTCCCTCCGGTGCAAACTTCGAGGCTCAACGCTCGGCTCAGATCATGAGCTCCACACAACTGCAATGGCTGACTGAACCACTACAGCGAACTGCCCCGTGGGGATTTGTCGTTACACCTGGTCCATTTCTTGTCTGGCCGCTTATCGCAGTGGCGGGTGCCGCGTTTCGTTTGGGACGCGGCAATGACAGCCCTAGTCTGTTAGGCCGTATTCTCGGCGCTGGTGTCGCCTTAGTCGCAAGGAATGTTTTGTCAGCTTCGACTCGTGAAAAACTGTTGCGTGACCTGCCCGATCTGGAGTTTTGGCCCGTCTTCCTCCGCTCGTATTCTCAAATTGTCGAGCTGGCCCGCCGGCTCGAAGGTCAGAATCGCACGTTGATATTTTTAACAGGCGATGTACATTCCGCATTCAACATGGCGGCAAGACCGAGCGGCAGCAGGTTGAAGAATACAAATCGATATCCGCCGGTGCTTCAGTTCGTTGGGTCATCGTTGCAAAATCCGATCACTGGAACTAAACGCACACTGGTTGAGCGTTTGGGGGCCCAGGCACGCCAGGGCAGTTTTGAGGGACTCGACTTTGGTTATGTTCCGTTCGAATCGGGAGATTTCTTCTTTGACAACAATATCGCTCTCATTGATCTGATGAAGGATGGGCGTGGCGTATGGCTTCGTGAAATGTATCTCACCGCGGGGCGAGACGGAAAACTCACTAACAGTCACACTTTGCGCCCGTTCGCTTCGCCGCTCCGAAACCCAGTGCTCTAATCAGTTGTGCTTCCAGCTTGGATGAGGTCAGTATCGTAACGCGCTAGCGTCGGCTCGGACCGTATGCTGGTCTTTCTCATTCTTGTGTGCTTTTGTGGCCTTACTTCGGCAGGGTAAACCGGTACTCGATGATTCCCTTCGAAACGACCGCGCGGCCGTCTACAAGTACGGGCTTGAATGATGCTTTGTATGCAGCGTCCATCGCAGCGTCACGCAAAGAGTCCGGGGCGAATCCGGCCAAAGCACTCACGGTGACTACCGCGCCCGTTTGGTCAACCGTAACTATCACTCCGACAACTCCGGACCATCCGTGGACGAGAGCCTCTGTCGGATAACCGGGATCGGGTTTCGAAAGTAGATGCTCACCGATGTTTTTGAGGAACACCGGCTCCTGCTCGACGAGCAAATAGTCTGGTCCAGTAACGTCGCTCGCGGCAGGTTCACCGAGCGTTACGCTGATTGGTTCGCTTACAAACTTCGGCCCATTCTTGTATGTCGTTACTTGTTTGAAAGGCGTGCCCCCGCCAAGCTCCGGGACGTAGTAGTGCTCGACTACCATGTCCTTTGCCGGACTCTCAATCCAGACATAGGCCGTAAAGCCGAGAATCTCTTCAGTACGAACAAACTTCGGATCGCGACGCAGGTCTTCGCCGGTGCGCAACGGACAACCCGGTGCGTGCTCCATGCTCTTTATGATGCGGCTTGTTCTCGAGTCTGACTGGTATACACCTTCGCCTCTGCGATAAAGAGTTGCTTGTTCACCACTGCCGACCTTACCGACCGAGCGCCAGTCACCGCTGGAAGACTGATAGCGCGTGTTTGTCGAGACACGGACAGTCTCACCGTTCACATCGTATTGGGTATAACGAGTCACCAATGTGTATGGAGGATAGGCACGAGGCTGTTGGCCCATCGCCTCGACACACACGAGAGTAGCTACAAACAACGACGCTACCAACATGTGAATGCTGCTTCTCATGTGAGTGGACCATGGAAGCATATGTAAAGGACATCATTAAGGCAAGGCGGTCGGCAGCAGGAGCAGCACTGTCCACTGCTCCTGCTCCCGGTCGATGTTTATGTTGGGATTGGGTCAAGGTAGACGCCCAAAGCGTCAACAGCACTTCCTGACCGGCCGAATATTCCTGAAATCATATAGCCCGGAGGGCATGAAAAAGTGAACGGGGTGGAGGTTGCCGAGCCGAACACCGGCGACTTATTGCCGTTCACTGTGAAGAATTGGAGTGAGAAAAGCACTACGGAACCGCTATTTACTCCAACGCTACCTGATATCAGCGCCAGGTAATCGCCACTTGGGATGTTGAAAGTGAAAGGATCTCCACCATCGCCGCCGAACTGGTCTGACGATTGTGAGCCACTCTTACTGCTCCATACAATTTCAATCTGATCAATCCGACTCCCGCTTCTGCCTTGCACTCCGGAAATGGTCCAGGGTGCGTTACCGGTCGTGGGCACAGGAGCAGAGTAAGGATTGCCACCAACACCGCCTGAAGGTCCAAATGCGTAACTCATAACGTTTCTCCTTTAAGTTGTATTTTGGTTGAATTGGACCAGCGACTCAGTAGAGCTTCAAAAGCTCCCTTTTGAGTTTGATCAGTCCTGGCTCACTATTCGGAGTTTTTTGTAATGAGTTTGAATCGCCTGTGATAATTGGCAGGGATGTGAATGGTGAGTTTGAGGACATGAGTAAACCCCTTTCTGCGGCTTACTAATCACTGGGTGTCTCGAGTTCAAAACCACGAACTCTAAATCAAGGACAGCGAATAGCTGCTCTCATGTATTAACGCGAGAAGCCACCACGAAAACCACCATGCAGTTGTAAATCGTCTTGACTCACTAGCACTTTGTGCATAGATTCAACTCGCAACGACCTACTCCAAACTCTAAATGGCAAGGAACCAAACATGTATCTTCGATTCTTAATGTCCCTCGTGCTGCTCGCCGCGCTCGGCGGCGTCGCACTGGCCCAACAACCAACTCCACCCAAAACACACTTGAAGGTCGGTGACCCCGCGCCGGAGTTCTCGCTTCGCGCGACTGACGGAAAGACCTACAAGCTGAGCGACTTCAAAGGCAAGAAAAACGTTGTGCTGGCGATTTATGTGCTGGCATTCACTGGTGGTTGAACGAAGGAATTGAAGGCGTATCAGGCTGATATCGCCAAATTCGAATCAACCGATACTCAGGTTTTTGGAATGAGTGTCGACAGTGTTCCTGCCAACAGAGAGTTTGCAAAGCAGCTTGGAGTTACGTTTCCAATACTCAGCGATTTCAAGCGCACCGCGGTTAAGGATTACGGTGTCTTCAACGAGGAGCAGGGCTTCGGAAATCGTGCCACCTTCTTAATCGATAAAGAAGGCATTATTCAGCACATTGACGAAGGAAACGTCGCAATCGATCCGACGACGGTTGTCGAAGCGTGCAACGTGCTCCAACGTAAGAAAGCCTCGCCGTAAGAGCTGGTCTCATTCTCACCGGGCTTTAGCCCGGTGCTGGACGAGAGGCATTGATACAAAACCGTTTCCAACGGTTTCGCGATTTGCCTCAAAAGTCAGGATTCAGGCTTGGATACGGTCAGTACCGTATCCAACAATGACTTTCGACTCTTGAGGCTAAAGTAGGTGCAGCATTACTTCCTCGCGCGGATGCACAGGAAGATCGGTTGCGCCAACAACTTCTCGTAATCGCGCGGGTCGGCTTTCTTGAACTCGTCTGTCGGCCTGGGCTCGAGAATTTTCTCCAGGCGAAAGCCTGCTTCCATGATCGGATTAAGAGTCGCCTCCAGCGAGCGCCGGAACGTGGGCATGTTCACCGTCACTGTCTCAAACCCTCTCCACTCACTGCACACCAGCTCCGTCTCAAAATAATTGCTCGATTTAAAATAGACGTAGTCGAACGATGGATGCGTAACGGAGAAAACAAAATACCCGCCGGGTCGCAGCAACCTGTGAAACTCTCTGAACACCGGCTGCCAGTCCTTTATGTAATTCATCGTGAGTGGACTCAACACGATATCGAATGATTCACCGTCGAGAAACGTGAGCGGCCTGGTCAAGTCTGCATGGTAAACGTTGACTGTTGGACCAAGACGTCTCCTGGCTAATTCGACCATCTTCGGACTCACATCAACCCCGACTACCTCTGCGCCGCGCGACACCAACCATTCGGCATACACACCTGGACCACACGCTGCATCGAGAACTCTCATTCCTCCGACTTCGGGCAAAAGCGAAAGAGTAGCAGGGCGCTCGTAATACGCGTTGTGCGGTTTCGTATCGATGACCGATGCATATGCCTCGGCGAGGATCTCATACGCTTCGAGAGCGATAGGTTCGTCATTCATTCAGTCGTGCTCCCAAAGAGCTTTGATTCTCGATTTCATGTCAGTAAAAGCCGGGTTGGCAAACTGAGAGTTCTGCGGCGGCATCTTCACGAAGTTCGCTTCCCATGAAAGCGCGAGCGAACGTTGCGCAGTAGGAGGGTGAGTACCGAACAGTAGCATCATTAGCTGGTATGTACGATACTCACTTGTTCCCACGTCATTCTCTTCATCTCGGGCCAACCGCTTCAAGACAATAGTTAGCGCGTGCGGGTTATAACCGGCTTTGTACGTGTTGTAGAAAGCCGCTCGGTCTGCTTCGAGCTCATCAAACCGAGAAAAGCCGAGCACGTTTTCGGTAATCGTAGCCAGCGGCTTCTTCTCGTATTCATTCAACAACTTGTTCACCGCCGCCTCTACCGCCGCACGTGTGCTGACCTTCCTGGTACCCGTTAACCAGAACATTTGTCGAGTGACAGTTTTCGCTGCGTGTGCGAATGCGTCATGCGCAATCTCATGGGCCAACACGCCCGCCAGTTCATCTTCAGATTCGAGTTTCAGAAGCATTCCCTGGCTTATGTAAATGCGGCCGCCGCCCGCTGTCATCGCATCCGGTTGCCATTCAGTCGTGACGATGAATTGATACTGCTTCTTTGGCGCGACGGAGTGTGCAGCGACATTGTTGCCGACCAGGGCAACGTATTCAACTACGGCTTTTTCATCGATGCTTCTGGACGGTGACAGTCTCTCGACAGCGTCAGCGAGCCAGACCTCGCCTTCGCCTCTGAAAATATTGTTGCCTGCGAGTGGCTTCGGAGCAAACGGCGCCTTGGCGTATCGTGATGGCGGTGGCGTCCAGCTCGGTTTGGGGGAAACTTCCTGCGCGTTCACGCAGGCAAACGTCACGAACACTAGCAGGACCATAGTCGGTGTGAATTTCGTGTAGGCAGGCATCTGTGTAGGGTCTCCTTCGATCCGTGTTCAGCAACTTCCGAACCGCTCACTCTGGACAGTGATGGTGCCTCAGAATGCACAAAGATGCACAAATTTTGTACCTTTTGTGGCCCGTTCATTCCACAATTCCGGCGGTTCCGGTTATCATTTCCAAACTTTTTCGAAATAGTGTTGCAAGACTTTTTCAATCGCCCGCGATTAAAGTCTTTCAGTTCCATCACGAAATCGGAATCGCAGAGTATCACCGTTATGACACGACTCCGCTTTGGGCACAGTTTCTGGTTGATTATTGGATTTATTTTCCTCACGTGCCAGAGCTCGCCTGCTCAGGAGCGGCTCTGCGACCCATCGTTTGAAAACTGCTACGCGCAGATTCTGGATCTCGTCCGCAAAGAGACCGTCGGCATCGACATGGCCTTTTACATGATCGAGCTGCCGGGACTCACCGACGAGGTCATCGCCAGACACAACGCAGGCGTGCCGGTCAGATTGATCGTCGAGCCGCGCGGAAATTTGAAGTTTCCGATGAACCAGCCTTTGCTCGACAAGTTCAAGGCGGCCGGCATTCCTATGCGTTACAAACTCGGCGACGGCATCATCCACATCAAGGAGATGCTGCTCGCGGGTCAAAACAAAGTCGTCTTCACGGGTTCGAACTTCGGTGATGCGGACGTCGCGGCTTACGTCCCATACGAGAATTATGTCGACGGTGCATGGTACTTCAGCGACGACCCGTCAGTAGTGAATAGCTTCAAGACTCGTTATGACGATACGTGGACGAACACGACTGCTTACGGACACTACGCGAACATCAACGGGCCGCTCACGCGGAAATACCCCACCTTTCCGATCGATCCCGCGATGAACTTCGTACCGAACCAGAACCTCGCAGAGGATTACGGCACGCGGACAATCGCGCTCCTCGATCAGGAGACTCAAAAGATAGACCTCACGATGTATCGCCTGACGGACAACGGCATCTGCGATGCGCTCCTCAGAGCACGAGCTCGGGGCGTACCCGTACGCCTCCTGACTGAACCACATGAATATCGCTTCGACGCGAGCCGATTGGGAGCGGAGTTTACTGGACCATACAACGTCGATCGGCTATATGCGGCAGGCGTGCAGATCAAGATGCGAAAGCATCTCGGACTCAATCACCAGAAATCTGTCACGCTCTATGGGCGAGGTTTGACGATTTTCGGATCGTCTAACTGGAGTTGGGAGTCGTTCAACTATCAGGAAGAGCATAACTACTTCACGAACAAGACGTGGTTCTTTCAGTGGTTTGTCGATCAGTTCAATCGGAAGTGGGATTCGGCGACGGAGTACCAACCGTTCGTACCGCTGCCGCCGACTGCGCCGGTGAATATCTCGCCCGTGCAGAATGGCACCGCAGGGTTGTCAGCAATGCTGACGTGGGAAGGTGGTGGTTGGGCGCACAAATATGACGTCTACATGGGCACCAGTGATATTAACTTATCGCTGATCGCTTCTGATGTGGTTACGGGCACGTTGGGACCGGATGGTTCGGAAACGTATCTGGTTTCGGGTTTGCAGAATGGTGTGACTTACTACTGGCGCATCGTAGGCAAGACGATGGCAAACCAGACGGCGACTGGTCAGATCTCGCGCTTCACCGCGTCAGCATCAGCACCGACGCCAACGCCGACGCCAACGCCGACGCCAACTCCGACACCAACTCCGACGCCGACACCAACGCCTACGCCAACGCCAACGCCAACGCCGACGCCAGCGCCAACTCCGACACCTACACCTACGCCGCTGCCTTCGCCGCCGCCGTCGACAGCCGAGGTAGTTCTCTATGCGAGCCAGGCGCCGGTAAAGGTCGGCAATTGGACCACGGTCTCAGATCTCACGGCGGCCGCAGGTGTACGTCTGCAAAATGCCGATGGCGGCGTACCGAAGATCACGCAACCTTTTGCAAGTCCGACTAACTATTTCGAGATGAGCTTC
>DATNCH010000128.1:0-19644 GCA_035571655.1 Pyrinomonadaceae bacterium | reverse complement strand
CCTCAACTGCATTCAGCAATAACTTTGTGTATATTGACAGCCCAGAATGTATATCCTTGGTTTAACTACGCTCGGTGACTCGGCGGCATCCCTCATCAAAGACGGGGAAATCGTAGCCGCGGCCGAGGAAGAGCGCTTTTCGCGACGCAAGCATCACAGCGGGTTTCCCTACAACTCGATGCAATACTGCCTCGACGAGGCAGGCATCGGCATCGCCGACGTTGCGCATATCGGTTTGTACTGGAAGCCATGGGTGTTGCGTCACAAAGCGATGCAGGCGTTAAAAGCCGCCATCATCTCGCGCGACATGTTCAAGGCGCGCGTCGATCGCGGTGTGTCGCAGGTTGGCGAGAGTTACCTCGGCATGCTGCGACACCCTCACAGAATTCGCGAACACTTCGGCAACAGCGATTTCAAGTTTCACTTTCTCGAACATCACCAGTGCCACGCGGCCAGCGCCTTTTTTGTCTCAGGCTTCGATCAAGCAGCCATCATGACCTGGGACGGAACGGGTGAAGACACGACGACGCTGTTCTGTCGCGGCGAGGATCGAAACATTCAGCCGTTCAAAAGAATCAAGCTCCCTCATTCGCTGGGCCAATTCTATTCGGCGGTCACGAACTATCTCGGGTTTGACATGTTCGAAGGTGACGAATGGAAAGTTATGGGCCTCGCTGCCTACGGTAAGCCCGAGTACTACGACTTTTTCGCGAAGCACGTGCTCTCGGTAAACGGTAATCACGATTTCCGGCTCGACATCCGCGTGTTAGACCATCACCTTGCGAAGTATTACCAGTTCAGCGAAGCATTCACGAAGGCGCTTGGTCCAGCGCGAGCGAAAGGCGCAGAGCTTGTCGAAAAGCACTGGAACGTCGCCGCGAGCGCGCAGAAAGTTTTGGAAGACACTTGTCTGCATTTGCTTTCCGGTCTTTACGAACACACTCGCACTGAAAACCTTTGCATGGCAGGTGGTGTAGCTTTCAATTCGGTCATGAACGGCCGCATCATGACCGAGACGCCCTTCAAAAAATTCTTTATCCAGCCCGCCGCGGGCGACGCCGGTTGCTCGCTCGGCGCGGCGCTACTCGTTTGGCACAGTCGCCTGAACCAGCCGCGCAACTTTCGGATGGAACACGCTTACTACGGGCCTGGTTTCACTTCTGAAGAGTGTGCCTCGGCACTGCGCGCCGCGGGATTGCGATTCGAAACGTTGCCCGACGAACAAATGCTGCCGCGAGTTGCTGCAATGCTGGCTGACGGCGCGATCATCGGTTGGTTTCAGGGCCGCATGGAGTTTGGTCCGCGTGCGCTCGGTAATCGTAGCTTTCTCGCAGACCCGCGCCGGTCAGACATGCGTGAGCTGCTAAACAAAAAGGTGAAATTGCGCGAGTGGTTTCGACCGTTGGCGCCGTCGATGTTGGAAGACGCAGCGCAGGAACTCTTCGGGCACGCTCATTACGATCCATTCATGATCACCGTTTTGAACGTCCTTGAAGAAAAGCGCGCCGCCATCCCCGCGGTAGTTCACGTCGACGGCACTGCACGCCCGCAGACCGTGAACGCACATGTTAATCCGCGCTACTGGCAGCTAATTCACGAGTTTGAAAAGCTGACCGGCGTGCCACTTCTGCTCAACACTTCCTTCAACGTCCAGGAGCCGATCGTTCTCTCGCCTGAGGACGCAATCAAAACATTCAGTCGCGCAAGCTTCGACGCGTTAGTCCTGGAGAATCATCTCGTCGTACGAAAGGACCAGGCTGGTTGAAAGTCCTGTTGGTGTCTTCGTATTTGCTTGTTTGCGCCGTGATTGTTTTCACGGTGCCGACGATGGTTGATGCTTTCCCGGGCTACGAAACGTACTCGACTTCCGATGCAGCCCAGGCGACGTTGTTGTGCACGGTTGTCGGCGCCGCTGTCGGTTTCTTCGTTTATCGAAACAAAGAGGAAGGACCTTTCCTGCTGCAACTCTTTGCCTGGGGCCTGCTGATAAGAATGATTGTTGGGATCGGCATCTTTATATTCAACAAGCAGGAATTTTTCGGCGGCGATGCGATTACCTACGACTTCTATGGTTGGGCGCAAGCGAAGGCGTGGCAAGGAGATCCTTATTATCAAATAATCGCCAACAGGTTTACAGAAGGACAGGCGTCCGCGTGGGGATTTACCAAGATGGTTGGTGCTGCCTACTACGTCATCGGACGCAACACACTCTCGATACAATTTCTGAATTCTATTCTCGGATCGGCGACGGCGATTCTCGTCTACAACTGCGCGCAGCACGTCTACAAGAACGTCCGAGTAGCAAAAATCGCGGCCATGTATGTCGCATTCTTTCCCTCGCTGGTTCTCTGGTCCGCCCAGGGGTTGAAAGATGCGGCTGTCGTTTTCTGCCTGGTACTGGCGATTCTTGCGAGTATTCGGCTTAACGAAAAATGGTCAACCAAGCAGGTGATTATTCTGATCGTGGCGCTGTTTTCTGTTCTCAGTCTACGCTTTTATGTGTTCTACATGATCGCCGTTGCGATAGGTGGCGCATTCGTTATTGGTTTGCAGAAGATCACGCCCACAAACTTCGCACGCCAGTTCGTTGTCCTAATTTTAGTGGGAGTGTCTCTCATGTACCTGGGCGTGACTCGGTATGCCAGCGGGCAATTCGAACGCTTTGGAACGCTGGAGGCTGTGCAAAGGAGCCGCGCTGACTTGTCGCGTGCGGGATCGGGTTTTGGGAGAGATGTGGACGTGTCGACAACGGAAGGCGCCATTTCCACCATTCCGATAGGTTTGATCTATCTTTTGTTTGCACCGTTTCCGTGGCAACTCGTTTCGTTACGACAAAGCATTACGCTGCCGGAGATGATCATCTGGTGGCTGTCGTTTCCGTTACTCGTGCTCGGCATCTGGTATTCACTCAAATACCGTTTACGCCAGATCGCACCGGTACTGATTTTTACCACGATGCTTTCCATCGCGTATTCGGTGTTTCAAGGGAACGTGGGCACGGCATACCGCCAGCGCGCGCAGTTGCTGGTGTTCTACTTTGTGTTTGTCGCGGTCGGTTTTGTGCTGCTGAAAGAGAAACAGGAAAACCGAGACAAGCAGCGGTCGTAGCCGGACGGGGAGACGCGGAGACAGGGAGACGCGGTGATGCCTGCTCCGCGTCTACGTGTCTCCCCGTCTTCGTGTCTGTTTTTACTTCAACCAGCCGCGGTCACGCAGGTAAGTGAAGATGGCCCTTGCATTCTCTTCGCCGGACTTGGTGAGTGTCTCGATCGTGAGTTCGGGACTGACCGGCGGTTCGTACGGATCGTCGATGCCGGTGAAGTTTTCGATCTCGCCTCGCCTCGCCTTCACATACATTCCTTTCGTGTCGCGACGCTCGCATTCCGCAAGTGGCGTATCCACGAAAACCTCGACGAATTTGTCAGCGCCAATCATGCTCCTCACGTCGTTCCGCGTCGCACGATACGGACTGACGGCCGCGCAAATAACTGCACCGTGATGCCTGACGATTTCACTCGCCACGAAACCCATACGCCGGATGTTCAGATCGCGATCGTGCTTACTGAACCCGAGACCGCTCGATAAATGTGTGCGCACGATGTCTCCATCCAGCACCGTCACTTGCCGCCCACGCTCCTGCAACAGCGCCGCCAGGATCTCAGCCGTTGTCGACTTACCGGCCGCGCTCAGCCCCGTAAACCAAATGCAAAAACCTTGCTTGTGACGCGGCGGATACGTTTGCGCGATCAACTCCGCGACTTCCGGACGTGCAAACCACGCGGGTAAGTTCTCGTTGCCATTGCGATACCACTCGCGGCCCTGCGTTCCGGAGATCTGCGTAGTCGTGACGGTCGCCGTCAATGCACGAGCGTCTTCATAACGATCTTCTTCCGGCACGTAAACAAACTCTCCGAACGGCAAGACTTTGACGCCGAGTTCAGGCTCGAACTGCTGGACCAACTCTTGTGCGGCGTATGGCTGATAAAAAGGTTTCCCGTTCGAGTCGTTGCCGGGACTCGCATGATCGCGTCCGATGATCATGTGGTTGGCGCCGTAATTCCGCCGGATCAGAGCGTGCCACAGTGCTTCCCTCGGGCCCGCCAGACGCATCGCCAGCGGCAGGAGCGATAGCAGAATGCGATTCGGATCGTAATGGTTTTCGGCGAGTGCTTTGTAGGTTCTTACTCGTGTGAAGTGATCGATGTCTCCGGGCTTCGTCATGCCGACGACGGGATGCAGTAACAGTATTCCGTCGACCTGTTGAATCGCGCGTTTTGTCATCTCTTCATGCGCTCGATGCAACGGGTTTCTTGTTTGGAACGCGACGACATTTTCAAATCCAGTGGCTTCGAGGCGGCTGCGAGTTTTTGAGGGAGTCAGGCGTAACTCTCGAAAATCAAAATGCGCCGGCAGCCGCAGAACCTTCAGTTGACCGGAGATGTTTCGCGTTCCCCAGCGATGCATTTCCGCGACGAGTGGGTGGCGCGCATCGTTGGTGCCAAAAACCTCGCGTGCCGTCTCCGCGAGATCCCATTCGTAGATCTCTTCGACGGTCATCGTCGCGACAATGTCGTTCCGCGAATCACGCAACGACACCTCGCCGTCGAGTTTGATCGGTTCATCGTCAGCAACAGGCAACGTGATGGGTATTGGAAACAGATGGCCATTTTCCAGCCGCATCTCGTGAACGACCCGCTCGTAGTCTGCCGAACCCATAAACCTGTCGAGCGGACTGAAAGCGCCGGTCGCGAGCAGCTCGAGATCGCAAACCGCGCGTTCCGAAAGATGGACTGCGGGCAACGACTTAGCGCGCTCCAGCTCGTCCGGAGCGACGGTCAGATCGACTAGAGTTCCTCCACATGGCGCGATGAGTTTGGGTCTTGGCATAGGGTTGGCTAATATACGTCACCTGAAACCATGTGTGGAATCGCAGGCATCGTTCGAAACGACGGAAAGCCAGTTGACGAGAAGTTGTTGTCGCGTATGAACAACGCGATTCGGCATCGTGGGCCGGACGACGACGGTTTCTACGTCAATGGTTCAGTCGGACTCTCGATGCGCCGTCTCGCAATCATCGATCTCAAAAGCGGTGCGCAACCCATTCACAACCAGGACCGCAGCTCGTGGATCGTCTTCAACGGCGAGATCTACAACTACCTCGAGCTTCGTGAGAAGTTGGAAAAACTGGGCCACACCTTCTACACCAACAGCGACACGGAAGCCATTGTTCACGCCTACGATCAGTACGGCGCCGACTGTCCAAATCACCTGCGCGGGATGTTTGCGTTCGCGATTTGGAACGAACGCACTCAGGAACTGTTTCTCGCACGCGATCGCGTCGGCAAAAAACCGCTGCTGTACGCGCATGTAAACGGAGGTCTGATTTTCGGTTCGGAATTCAGCGCACTGCTGCTGCATCCGGACGTCAGTCGCGACATTCAACCGGAGGCACTCGATTACTATCTTTCGTTCATGTGTATTCCCGCGCCGCTGACCGCGTACCGCGCGATTCGAAAGCTCGAACCCGGACACTGGCTGCGCTGGCGCAACGGTCAGATCGAACTGCAACGCTACTGGCAACCGGATTTTACAAAGAAACTCGACATCAGCGAGGAGGAGGCGGGCGAACGCACCGTCGAGATTCTCAGAGACGCCGTTCGTGTGCGCTTGATGTCTGAAGTGCCGCTCGGCGCGTTTCTTTCCGGAGGCATCGACTCGAGCGCGGTGGTCGCGCTGATGAGCCAGGAGTCGAGCGAACCAGTCAAAACATTCTCGATCGGTTTTGACGAAGAGGACTTCAGCGAGATTCATCACGCGCGCCGCATCGCGGAACACGTCGGCGCCGATCATCACGAATTCATCGTGCGGCCCGATGCGCTCGAGGTATTGCCGACGCTCGTCGAGCATTACGGTGAGCCTTACGCTGACTCGTCGGCAGTGCCGACGTATTACGTCGCGAAAGAAACGCGCAAGCATGTGACCGTGGCGCTGAATGGCGACGGTGGTGATGAGTCGTTTGCTGGTTACAAGCGATATCTTGCGATGGGACTGTCTGAGAAGTATCGCAGGGTGCCGTCGTTCCTGCGTGAATCTGTTATCAAACAAACGGTGAATCGCATTCCGACTTCACCGCTGAAGCGCAGCAGAGTGAAATACGCGAAGCGTTTGCTCGACGCGGTTTCGCTGCCGCGGGTCGATCGATATACGCGGTGGGTGAGCGTCTTCAACGAAGAGACAAAGCGGCCGCTCTATTCCGATGAGTTTCGCGAACAAACCCGCGCTGCCAATGCAACCGGGCTGCTCGGCGAATGGTTCAAGCGCGCCAACGGCATCGGCGTGATCGATGCGATGCTCCTGACCGATCAGATGACTTACTTGCCAAACGATCTGCTGGTCAAAGTCGACATCGCGTCCATGGCGGTTTCACTCGAGGCGCGCTCACCGTTTCTCGATCATCATGTGATCGAGTTTGCGGCGAGCTTGCCTCAAAACCTCAAGCTGCGAGGACTGACCACCAAGTATGTGTTGAAGAAAGCTTTGCGCAAGCTGCTGCCAAACGAGAATCTTCACCGATCGAAGATGGGTTTTGGCGTGCCGGTAGGTCACTGGTTCCGCGGCAAGATGCAGCCGTTTCTGCGTGAAGTTGTACTGTCAGAAAAAGCCTCACGAAGAGGTTTGTTCAAGCCGGACGGCGTCAGGCAGTTGATCGAATTGCACACGCGTGGCGAACGCGATTATTCGCAGCAACTGTGGACGCTCTTGATGCTCGAGTTGTGGTTCAATCGCTTCATCGATTAGCTATTGCGTTCGTCACCAATAACACAGGCAGGAGGAGATTTGCTCAAAGGTCAGGAGCCGCACTTGGACGAGGTCAGTACCGTAACGCGGTAGCGTCGGGTCGTTCGTGGTAGCTTGATTCTGACCTTTAGGGCAAAGCAGGCAGGAGGAATGATTTGAAGGGTGTGGTGTTGGCCGGTGGGCTGGGGACGCGACTGCGTCCGCTGACCTCCGTAACAAACAAACATTTGCTGCCGGTTTACAACCAGCCGATGATCTATTACCCGATTCAGACACTCGTGAATGCGGGTATCACGGACATCATGATTGTTACGGGAGGCAATTCCGCCGGCGACTTTCTGCGTCTGCTCGGCAACGGCAAAGCCTTCGGCCTGAAACATCTCAACTACGCATACCAGGAAGGCGAAGGCGGAATCGCCGCCGCGCTTTCGCTCGTCGAACACTTCGCAGCGAACGGCCCCGTCTGCGTCGTGCTTGGCGACAACATCATTCAGGGAAACATACGCGCGGCTGTCAACGCTTATCGATCACAAGGCAGCGGCGCAAAGATTATCCTGAAGAAAGTCCCGGATCCGCAGCGCTTCGGCGTGCCGCGACTCGACGGCGAGCGCGTCGTTCGCATCGACGAGAAGCCTGCGAAGCCCGCATCGGATTACGCTGTGATTGGTATTTACATGTACGATCAGGAGGTCTACGAAATCATTCGATCTCTTAAACCGTCGGGTCGCGGCGAACTGGAGATCACCGACGTTAACAACGCTTACATCGCGCGCAACGCCATGACGTGGGAGGCGCTCGATGGTTGGTGGACCGACGCCGGAACGTTCGAGAGTTTACTGCACGCGTCGAAGCTCGTGGCTGAAACAGGAGCGAACAAGGTGTGAAAGTAATCAGGATCATTGCTCGCCTGAATGTCGGTGGACCAGCAAAGCATGTGGTGTGGTTGACGTCGGCGTTGCTGGAAGCTGGTTACAACACTGTCCTGGTGGCAGGGAAGGTGCCCGAAGGCGAGGAAGACATGAGTTATTTCGCGGCGGACGCGGGAGTGTTTCCATATTACATTCCGGAGATGAGCCGCGAGATTTCCTGGAAGGATGCAGTCACAACGTGGAAGCTCTACAAACTGTTTCTGCGTGAACGGCCGGACGTGGTGCACACGCACACAGCAAAAGCGGGAACAGTTGGTCGCGCGGCCGGGTTGCTCTATCGTTGGTTGACCCCGTGGACGCTACTGGGCAGACCACGACGATGCAAGTTTGTACACACGTATCACGGCCACGTTTTTCACAGCTATTACGGGAGTCGCCGGACGCGACTGTTTCTCGCGATCGAGAGGTTGTTAGCGAGGCTCGCGACTGACCGTTTGATCGTTGTCAGTCGACAGCAAAGCGTCGAGATTGGCGAAACGTTTGGCGTGGGAAAGCCGGAACAGATCAAAGTGATTCCGCTGGGTTTGGATCTCGGCGTTTTTGCTGACCACGCGTCGCGGCGCGCAAAGTTTCGTCAGGAGCTTTACATTCATGACGATGCGCTGCTCGTCGGGATTGTCGGCCGTCTCACGGAGATCAAAAACCATGAGATGTTTCTGAATGTTGTGGCGCGATTGAAGGCGATCGATCCGGCGTGCCGCAGGCAAGGCGCCGTGCGCTTCATCGTGATTGGCGATGGTTTGCTTCGTGAGGAACTCGAGCGTCAACGACAGGAGTTGGGACTGGACGCAGACGTGATTTTCGTCGGTAACAGAACCGATCCGGAATACTTTTATCCCGCACTCGACGTCGTCGCACTCACGTCCAGGAACGAAGGCACGCCCCTGACGTTGATTGAAGCGATGGCGAACGCGCGGCCTGTTGTTTCTACGAGTGTCGGTGGCGTGGTTGATCTGCTGGGCGACGTGGTTGAAGATGGACCATACAAGGTCTGCAAACGCGGAATCAGCGTGCCGCCCGATGACGAAGAGGCTTTTGTTGCCGCGCTGAGCAGGATCATTCGCGACCGATCTTTGCGGCAGGAATTGGGAGGGCGTGGTTTGGAGTTTGTAGAAGTGAACTATTCGAAAGAACGACTAATCGAAGACATCAAAGGTTTGTACGACGAGTTGTGCCACGAAAAGGCACAAAAGGGGCACATGATTCCTGCAATTCGTTTGTAATTTTTTGTGCCTTTTCGTGGCAATTCTAAAAAAGGAGCTTCACGTTTGCGCATACTCATCACAGGTGGTGCTGGTTTCATTGGATCTCATTTAAGTGACGCTTACATCGCCAGAGGCGACGAGATTTACATAATCGACGATCTTTCCACCGGAAAGATCGAGAACATTCAGCACCTCAAGGGCCATCCGCGTTTTCATTACACGATCGACACTGTGCACAACGTTCCACTGACTGCCGAGCTGGTCGACCAATGCGACGTGATCTTTCATCTCGCGGCAGCAGTCGGCGTGAAGCTGATCGTCGAGAGTCCTGTTCGCACGATCGAAACCAACGTGCGCGGGACGGAGATAATCCTCTCGCTCGCAAACAAAAAGAAGAAGAAGGTGTTGATTGCGTCGACGTCAGAAGTTTATGGTCTCAGTTCCGATGTTCCGTTTCGTGAAGACGGCAATCTCGTGATGGGCGCGACCACCAAAGGGCGCTGGAGTTACGCGTGTTCGAAAGCGATTGACGAGTTTTTAGCGCTCGCTTACTGGCGTGAAAAGAAGCTCCCGACGATCGTCGTGAGACTCTTCAATACGGTGGGACCGCGGCAGACGGGTCAGTACGGCATGGTGATTCCGACGTTCGTCAAGCAGGCGCTTTCAGGTAGACCGATTACTGTGTATGGCGACGGAACGCAGAGCCGGTGTTTTGGTTATGTCGGCGACGTGGTCGAGGCGCTGATCAAGCTGATGGACCACCAGGAAGCGGTCGGACACGTCTTCAATATCGGTTCGAATGTTGAGATCTCGATACTCGAGCTTGCAGAGCGCGTGAAGGAGATCACTCACTCCGATTCGGAGATCGTGTTTGTGCCGTACGATCAGGCATACGAAGAGGGTTTCGAAGACATGCCCCGGCGCGTCCCGGACATTTCGAAAGTGAGCGAATGGGTCGGTTTTCGTCCCGAAATGAGTCTCGACGGCATCCTGGAACGCGTCGTCGATTACCAGATCGGACGCCGCCGTGCCGCAGCCGACTGATATGCATTTTCTCTGCATATCTCCGCGTTCTCTGCGTTTAGGGAATTATTAACGCAGAGGACGCAGAGATACGCAGAGAGCCGCAGAGACAATCTATGGATACAATATCGATATGCCGTTTAGCGGGCGCACGCTCCTGACAGTTGCCGCCTCATTTTGTTTAGCGCTGGTACTGACACCACTCGTACGGGCATTTGCCCGGCGCTACGGCTTTATCGCCGTTCCCAAAACGGATCGCTGGCACAAAAAACCGACCGCAATGCTCGGCGGCGTCGCGATCTGGCTTTCCGTCGTGATCACGATGCTGCTGTTCCAACTGCATTCGACCTACGGAAAACACATCCTGCTTGCCAGCACTTTCCTTTTTTTTGTCGGACTCGTCGACGATCTCATTCACATCAAGCCTTATCAGAAACTGATCGGACAGATTCTCGCGTCGGCGTTTGTTGTCTACTACGGACTCAGTTTGCCGTGGACCGGTTCAGTGCTGCTGAACATGACGCTCGCGATCTTCTGGTTAATCGGAATAACAAACGCCATCAACCTGCTCGACAACATGGACGGACTCGCGTCCGGCATTGCCATCGTCGCGGGCGCGTTTCTGGCACTCACTTTCGTAAACACCGGACAGCATATTGAAGCCTTAATCCTCTCCGTCTTCGCAGCGAGCCTGCTTGGTTTTCTGATCTACAACTCCAATCCAGCGTCGATCTTCATGGGCGACTGCGGATCGATGTTTGTCGGATTCTTCCTTGCCAGTTCTGCCCTGGTGAACGTGAGCGGAGGAAGGTCGCGAAGTTTTCTGCCGGTACTCGCAGTTCCCATCCTCGTCCTTTTCATCCCGATCTTCGACACGACGTTTGTCACAGTCTTACGCAAACTCTCGGGTCGCGCTGCGTCGCAGGGTGGACGCGACCACACGTCGCATCGACTCGTCGCGTTAGGAATGTCTGAACGCAATGCGGTGTTGATGCTCTACGGCTTTGCGGCGCTGTCAGGGCTGCTGGCGATCGTCGTGCAACGCACGCGGCTCGACATCAGCCTCGCTGCAATCGCGGGCTTCACGATCGTGCTCACGCTCGTCGGCGTTTATCTCGCCGGCGTCAAGGTTTACGACAAGACCGAAGAAGAGATGGCGTTGAAGGACAAGCCGCTCTACGCGTTCCTTGTCGACGTTTCTTACAAGCGCCGGATCTTCGAAGTGTTTCTCGACGTGGTGCTGATAACGCTGGCGTACTGGTCGGCTTACGCGATCAATTTTCCGCCAAACAATCCGGCCTGGACCCTGTTTATTCGCACCTTGCCCGTGCTCGTGTTCATAAAAATGTCGTCGTTTCTGGTGACCGGCATCTACCGAGGTCTCTGGCGATACACGAGCATGAGTGATCTGATCGTATTTGCTAAGGGCGTGGCGCTGAGTTCGGTGGCGAGTGTGCTGGTGCTGCTGTTTGCGTTTCGTTTTCAAGGTTTTTCGCGCAAGGTATTTGTCATCGACGCGGTACTAATGTTGTTATTTCTGGCGGGTAGTCGTCTGGCGTTCCGGCTTTTTCGACAACTGTTGCCTGCGGTTACGAAGCAAAACGGCCGGCGTGTGCTGATTTACGGGGCCGGAGATGGTGGTGAGCTGCTGTTGCGCGAGTTACGAAACAATGGTGAGCTACATCTGTGGCCGATCGGTTTTCTTGACGACGATCCAGCGAAGAGCGGGAAGGTGATTCACGGCCTGCGCGTCTTTGGCGGCAACGGAGATTTGAGTAGTGTATGTGCTCAGCACGAGGTCGACGAAGTGGTTATCTCCAGTATGAAGATGACGGAGGAGCGAATCCAGGAAGTGTTGCGATGCTGTTCGGAAAAACAGATCGCGGTGAAGCGGATGCGCATCACGATGGAGGAGTTGAATTCGGAATAATCTGTGTAGTTTGTGTACGGTTTTATAAATGTCACAAGAACTGATCAACGTAAACGTTCGTAAGGCGCCCGTCAGGATACTGCTGATCGCGCTGCTGATACTTGGCGCCATCTGGTCGTACTTCGTGGTGCGCTGGTATCTGGGAAATACGCTCGCGGAGTATTTCACTCGATCGGAAAGCGGCGTCGACGCCGCACGCATGGCGATCTCGCTCGCGCCAAACGATCCGTTAACCCACTGGCGCATGGCCGACGTTTCACAACGACTTCTGCCACTGGACCAGCAAGCCCAGGCCATTGCCGAATACGAGCAGTCCGTAAAGCTTTCTCCCAACGATTACCGTTTGTGGATGTTTTTAGGAACGGCTCTCGGGCAAGCTGGTGATTCTGCAAAAGCCGAAGTCGCGCTGAAACGTGCCGTCGAACTCGCGCCGGCGTACGCGTATCCGCGCTGGTATCTCGGCAACTTCCTGTTGCGAAACGCTCGCTACGATGAAGCATTCGCCGAGCTGAGACTTGCGAGCGAAGCAAATCCCGACCTGCGGCCGCAGCAATTCAACCTCATTTGGGAAGTCTACAAAGGTGATCCTGAAGCCCTTAAAAACGCGGTCGGACCGAGCTCGCAAGCGAGGGCACAGTTCGCGTTGTATCTGGTCGAGCGTAATGAGATTGACGAGGGCTTGCGCGTCTGGAATAGCATGAGCGGCCAGGAGAAAACGTCCAACAAAGACAGTGGTGCAGCTATCATCACCACTCTGAATAGGGCACTCAGATATCACGATGCCCTCCAAGTCTGGAATGAAATGTCGATGGAGACGTACCGCGCAGACGTGGGTAAAGTTTTCGACGGCAGTTTTGAAGAGCCCGTGGCCTATGGCCCGGACACCGTGTTTGGCTGGCAGGTAAAAGGCGCTCCGGGTCTGGACCTTCGCATTGACGCGACGAAGAGTCACTCCGGATCGCGCAGCCTTCGGTTGTTGTTTGAGGTCAGCTCAAATATGCCGATCGTAAACGTTTCGCAGCTTGTAGCAGTGACACCTAACACTGAGTACGAGCTGGAGTTTTACATCAGCACAGAGAAACTCGTGAGTGGCAGCACCCCGAAAGTTCAGGTTCTGAATGCCGCGAATGAACAAGAGTTGGTCGCGTCCGACACGGCGCCCAACGGCTCGAGCAAATGGGAGCGCGCCAGCTTGTCGTTCAAGACGGCCGCAAACATGGAAGCAGTAATTGTCCGGATCGTGCGCGTCTCCTGTAGCACTGAAGAGACACCGATTTGTCCGATTTATGGTTCGGTTTGGTATGACGACTTCACTTTCAAACGTAGAAACTAGTCTGGTGGTACCGGAGACCACGAGCTCGCTCGCGGACCCGACTCCTCCGCAGCGAGCGGTCTTTCGAGTGACCCACACGATCGCGAGCAGATTTGCTTTCCTCGTGATCTGCATTGCCATCGTGATGTCGGCGCTCGCTTACGGAACGGTTCACTACTGGGCCCTCGGCTTATTCAATCTCGGTGGACTGACGGTGCTTGTTTTATGGGTGCTGGATGCGTGGCGCCTCGGCACTATGCGCGTCAGCCGCAACGCGCTGCAACTGCCTTTACTCGGCGCACTGGCGCTGGGCCTGATTCAACTGTTGCCGCTGCGCGAAACGCTGTCGTTGGATCCGTATTCAACCCGGCTCGTGCTGGTCCAATTGGCGACGCTTTTGATCTACTTTGCGGCGACGCTTGTTTTTGTCGATTCGCCGCATCGTCTGCACATACTCGTGCGCACGATCATGATCTTCGGCTTTTGTCTGGCCGTCTTCGGTTTGACACAGTCGTTCACGAGCCCAACCAAAGTCTACTGGGTTCGCGAGTTGCCGCAGAGCACTGCGTTTGGTCCATTCATCAATCGCCACCACTTCGCGGGTTACATGGAGCTGACAATCGCGCTGCCATTGGGCCTGTTGTTTGGTGGCGTCGTCGAAAAAGACAAACGACTACTCTACCTGTTTGTGGCAGGCTTGATGGGCATTGCTTTGGTAATGACGACTTCGCGCGGCGGCATCATCAGTCTCGTTGCGGAGATCATGTTTCTGGTGGTGGTAACGGCGATCTGGCGCAAGAAAGAAGAACAACACCACAGCAGCCACCGCAAGCCAAGTCGACTGAAACCCATCGTCATAAGAATTGGTTTGGCGACGGCGCTGCTGATCGGTCTCTTTCTCGGCGTCATAATGTTTGGCGGTGAGTTTTCGATCTACCGTTTTATCGACAGCGTCAACTCTACCGATCCTACAACGGGCCGCTCGCACTTTTGGGCAGTGACGCTCGACATCATCAAAGCGCATCCTTTTGTCGGCACCGGCCTCGGCGCCTATGGCGTCATCTACACGAAGTACGATTCGCGTAACGGACTCTTTCGACTCGAGCAGGCGCACAACGACTATCTGCAAGTGGTTTCAGACGGCGGGACAATCGGCGCAGTGCTCGCGCTCGGTTTTGTGGCGCTGCTGTTTTACAAAGCGATCCAGCGAGCCAAAACCACAAAAGACGATTTCAGACGCGCTGTTGCGCTCGGGTCTTTGAGCGGGTGCTTTGCCGTACTGGTGCACAGTTTCTTCGACTTCACTCTGCACACGACGTCGAACGCGCTGTTGTTTCTCGTGCTCGCGGCAATGGCTACGATCAACGGGCGCGTGGAAGACGCGCCAAGGAAGGCGCGACGGCGTAAACGTAGAGAAAGTCAATCCTGAAAAATTCTGTGAGATACGAACATGGCTAAGGCTGCTGCGAAAAAGACCGATTCAACAACCTCCCGCGAAACGTCATCTGTTCCCGGCCTGATCCTTGGCGCCGTCACGCGCCACAACAAAAATGACGCCCTGAATTACCGCAGCGAAGGCAAGTGGTACAACATACCCGCAACAGAATTTGTCCATCGCGTCGAAAACGCGGCGCTCGGCCTGGCGAGTCTCGGCGTGCGCCCGGGAGACAGAATCGTTTTGCTATCGGAGAACCGGCCGGAATGGTCTGTTGCCGACCTCGCGATTTTGAGTTTGGGTGCGATCAACGTGCCCATCTACACCACTCAAGCATTGGACCAGGTTGATTTCATACTTTCCGACTCGGGTGCGAAAGCGATATTTATTTCCAATCGCCGTCTCTACAAACAGATGCAGTCAGTGCTCGCGAAGCACCGGCTGGACCGACTGATCTTCTTCGAAGAAGATGTGGCTGAAGACGTCGAGAAGGGCATCGCGTTGTCGCAGTTAGAGCAGAGCGGCAAAGAGTTGGCCCAGCAACGCCCGGGCGCTTTCGATGCGCACCTGCAAGCTGTCAGGCCGGACGACCTCGCGACGATCATCTACACCTCGGGCACCACGGGTGAGCCGAAAGGCGTGATGCTCACACACAACAACTTCATCTCGAACGTAATGTCGATCGGAAAGGGTTTGCCGATCGGGCCAACCGACGTGGCGCTGTCGGTGCTTCCGTTATCGCACATCTTTGAGAGAGACGGTTTCTACGTGTTTTTGTATTGCGGCGTGTCGGTCCATTACTCGCCTTCGTTCGACCAGGTTGGTGAGAACCTGCGTGAGGTTGCGCCGACGGTGATGACTGCGGTGCCGCGTTTGTTCGAGAAGGTCTACCACCGGATCATCAAGAAAGGAATGTCAGAGAAAGGATTCAAGAAATCCGTGTTTATGCGTTCGCTCCAGGTGGGGCAGCAGTATGGCGAACGCAAAGACAAGCGCAAGTGGATCTCGCCGCAGTTGGGGATCAAGCAGAAGCTCGCGAGCAAGCTGGTGTTTTCAAAATGGCGCGAGGGCGTCGGCGGGCGTTTGCGATATTTTGTTTCGGGCGGCGCGCCGCTTTCACCCGCGTTGTCGTACTCATACCTGGCCGCAGGCATACCGATTCTCCAGGGTTACGGCGCGACCGAGACGTGCATCGTCTCCGCCAACCGGCCTGACAACAATCACGTCGGATCGGTGGGAATACCATTCGAGGGTATCGACATAAAGATCGCCGAGGATGGAGAGATCCTTGTGCGTGGTCCGAACGTGATGCGTGGTTACTACGGACAGCCCGAAGCGACTGCCGCCGTGTTGAAGGATGGTTGGTTTTACACGGGCGACGTTGGTTACCTCGCGAAAGACGGTCAGCTTTTCATCACCGATCGCAAGAAGGATCTGTTCAAGCTGTCGAACGGAAAATATGTCGCACCGCAGTTGATCGAGAGTCTTTTGAAGCAGAGCGAGTTTGTGAGTCAGGTGGTTGTGGTTGGCGCAGGGCGGAAGCAGCCGGTGGCGTTAATCGTCCCCGATTGGGAGAGTCTCAGGGCTGCTTTGGCGGAAGCGGGTGAGGATGATGCGCCAAAGGATCGTGTCGAACTGAGCCAGTACCCGCCGGCGGTCAAGATCGTGCAGCGCGACATCGCAAACCTGACGGCCCAGTTGGTTGACTACGAGCGCATCCGGCGTATCGCGCTGCTGCCACATGAGTTCACCATCGACGGCGGCGAACTCACGCCCACCCTCAAAGTCAAACGCAAAGTCGTCGACGAACGCTACGGCGACCTCATCGAAGATCTCTATAAGTAGTACACAAAAGGCACAAAAAAGAGCACAAAAGGCACAGACGACCAAACGAGTAGAGGCGCCCACGTCCCTTTACGAGGGTTTGGGCGCCTCTACTCGTTTAAAAATCATTTGTGCCTTATGTGGTCTTTTTTGTGCCTTTTGTGTACTGGCTGAGGATGGATTCGGCGAGGATGCGCAGATCCATCGGCATTTCCGGTGGCCCGTTGACGGCGCTCGCGGGATTGTGATGCGCGAGCAGCGGCAGTTCCGCACTACAGAAATCGCAAACCTCCAGATGCTCCCTCACGCCCTTCGCCACCTCCGCCGGGAGGTTACCCGAAGCATACGAGAGAAGGGTCGCAGACGCAGGACAAGCCGCCGTCTTCCTGAACCCAAATGTCGTCTTGGAGTTTTTCATCCTTCTCCCCGAGTTTCAACGTAACAAAACACGCAATCGAACCCTCATTCCAGACCTTTCTCCCGCTTTTTTCGGCCTATTTCACGTGTTTTCAACTATGTAAAAAGATGTTGCTCGTTCTTTAAAATGCTGGTACCATGCCTTCGTCAGTCAGGAGCTGGAAGGCATTCTGACACGTCTCCAGGAGCACCGCCGCTATCCCGCGGTAACAAATCCTCTAAAACCATCTCGGCATCGATGTCTGCCCAGACATTTTCAAGCGAAACCCGGACAATCTTGTGAACTCCATAAGCGAAGATCCTGAAAAATTAGCGGACTCCCAACCGGGCGATAAGCGCCCACAAAGAGAACGCCGCCACGACCGGCAAGGTAGAAATGCGAAGTGGATCGAGAGCCTGCGGTCTTCGGACGTGAACCGTCTGTGGACCGACCTGCATCGTATCGTTTCGCATCATCCGCTGGTTAGGGCCTCGCGGAGTGCCGGCCTGCTGGTCGAAGAAGGCGCCGGCGCCGCCTACACCGATCTCACACAGGAACTTTTTGTCCAACTCCTCAGCAAAAACCGTTTCGAGCATTACCTCGACACTGGCATGACCGACTACGAGATCGAATGCGAGATCAGCCAGATCGAGCTCACGAATTTACTCACTGCGGAGCTCCGCAAACGACACCCCGAGAGCTATCGTCTTGCACGCCGGATTTCGACATTGATCCAGTCGAGTCCGAACTTCCGTCGCTTTGATTCGAGCGGAACGGATGACGAGCCTCATCGCCGTCTGGCCGACCGTGTTTACGGCCTCAGCGAGTGGAAAGACAACAAGTCGCGGCGCGGTGCCCACGACGTCGAGCAACGAGTACAGATAATCCCCGTGCGGCAGAGAGATACGCGGATGGTCGGTTGCACCGGCGATTCGCAGATCGTCATCAGCAATGCAGACCTCGAAGACCTGATTGTTTCGGTTCTGGATGCGGTCGATTCGCCCGTGGACGTGCGCACCTTGCGAAGCCTGGTGATGTCGCGGCTGCCGGTGATGGACATCTACCTGGTGCCGCTGGACGGCGACGACAGCGACAGCGAGAACGGCAATAGCTATGAGCCTGTAGACAAGCGCGAGAACCCCGAGGAAGGGCTCCTGCGTCGTGAGTCGGAGCGGGAAGCTGCGGGTTTTGTCGACCAGTTTCTGGCCAGTCTGAACGAGGCCGTGCGCGGCAAACTAAAGCAATACAACCGCATCATCGGCGTGCTCTGGTACTGCTATTTGAGTCCGGATCATTCGACGCAATTGGAAGTAGCAGCGGTATTAGGCGTTTCTGATTCATTAGTCTCCGACTATCGGCGGCGCATCGAGCAGGAGCTGCGGGCGCTGTCGTTCACGGAAGTCGAAGAGGCTAAGCAGTTTGAGCTGGCCCTGCGAAAGCACGTCAAAACCTTGATTTTTGACATGGAAGAGAAAGAGGTGGCTGTCTAGGATCTTCTGTGTAAGCGGGTATAATTCGTGACGTGTTTACCGGGCTGCTGCGCGAATCGCGCCGCAGCTTCTGTTTTTTGGTAGCATGGGCTTTAATTGTCGCTGAGTTTCACGGGAGCGCACGGGTGGAAGTTATCTTTTGGTTGAGTGTTGCGGCAGTCGCGTACGCCTACGTCGGCTACCCTGTTTTGCTGACTCTGTTTAGCAAGATCCGGCCAAAGCCTGTCCGCAGCCAGCCGTGGACGCCCTCGGTCAGCGTCGTCATCGCCGCCTACAACGAAGAGCGCGACCTGGCGGCAAAGTTGGAAAATACGCTCTCCCTCGATTACCCCAAATCCCAGCTCGAGATCATTGTGACGTCTGACTGTTCCAGCGACGGAACCGACGAGATCGCGCGCAGCTTTGCGTCGCGCGGAGTTCGGTTGCACCGGCAGGAAGAACGTCATGGCAAGACTGCGGCGCAGAATGCTGCCGTGGCGAAAGCTCTCGGCGAGATCATCGTTTTCTCTGACGCGACGACGCATTACCGGCCGGACGTTTTGCGGCTGATGGTGCCGGCGTTTGCAGACGCTACGGTGGGATGTGCGACGGGTCGCGTGATTTACCAGGACGTCAAAGACTCAAGCGTCGGCGCGGGAACGCAGTCGTATTGGAACTATGAGTTCTTTCTCAAGAAACACGAAAGCAACGTGTGTTCGCTGATCGGTGTTTGCGGTTGCATGTACGCCGTACGGAAGTCGGCGTACGTTCCGTTGTATAACGACGCGTGCAGCGACTTCATCATCGCGACCACGATGGTGGAGCAAGGTTTGCGTGCAGTTTACGTTCCCGAAGCCGTTTGCATGGAGGAGCCGAATCGCCAGGCGAAGAAGGAACTGAAAGCGCGCGTCAGAATAATCTCGCAGACGTTTTCGGATCTGTGGCGCAATCGCGGCATGTTGAACCCGTTCCGAAGCGGCTTTTATGCGGTTCAGCTTTGGTCACACAAAGTGATGCGTTACCTGGTGCCGATCTGTTTGATCCTGATCTTTTTGTCGAGCGCGTTTCTTGCGCCGAGTAATGTTTTTTACGCGGCACTGTTTGTCGCGCAACTCGCGTTTTACTTCGCGGCGCTCGTTTCATGGGTGCTGGAACGGTTTGGCGTGACGCTGCGTTTGCTCGCGTTGCCGCAGTATTTTGTGATCACGAACCTGGCATCGCTGATCGCGTTTGTGAAGTTTGTGAGTGGCGAGACTTATACAAAGTGGGAGCCGAGTCGCGAGCGATGAAGAATGCTCTATCGATAGATTTGGAAGACTGGT
>DATNCH010000127.1:0-3617 GCA_035571655.1 Pyrinomonadaceae bacterium | reverse complement strand
ATCGAGCAGATGTACCGCGATCGATTCGCACGCTCTGGTGTGGCACGCTCGACAAAAATTAATTCGAAGAAACTCGTCGTCGACAACGACCTCGCCTATGAATCAGGATATGGAGAAATCGGGTTGCTCAGAGATGGCAAGCTGTCGATCAATAGCGGCCGTTTTCTCACGGTCTGGCAGCGCCAGACGAACGGCGATTGGAAGATTTTGCGGAATGTCGTGCTGCCGTGATGGTAATGGCGGGGTGGTCCGTAATGAACTCACCACGCAATCTCCTCATCAGCGCCAATCATCAATAAGATAAACACCCGGGCGATTGTATCCAGCTTCGTTGGGTCTACTCATCACTACGCCCTGCATATCTGTCGTGAATCCGCGTGACAGCATCTGGCGATAGGCTTCGTGACGTGCGGTGTTAACTCCGGCGCGCAGACGAGATACCTGCTGCGCGAAAGCCATCTCCTCGCACGCCTCGAGTAAGCGATTGAAATCATGTTCCGCGGTGGGCCCGGGTCGCACTGCACCAAACTTAATGTAACAAACGCCGCTTCCTGCTTCTGTTCCCGATCCAATATGACAAACAGCCAACGCGACCAATCTGCTGTCGTCCCATAGAAAAATCGTGTCACCAAGTTTTTGTGCAGCGACGGCCTTGATTTCATGTGCAACGTCGAGGCCTTCATAAATCGCATCTGTGACTTCGCGAGACGCGTTCAAGAGTGAGTCGCGTTCAGCGGTCGGCACGTCGGAAAATCTCGTCCAGGGCGATGAACTCTTTATCTGCGCGACTTGTTTTGACATGACGGGCGTTAAAAAGCGCGGCCAAAATCCGAATCTCTGGTACAGACCAACGTGCTTTGCGCTCTGCGGAAAAGTGAACAGACCAGCGTGGGTCGTTCCCCATTTATCGAAGAGATTCACAATCGGCTCCATCAGACGTTTGGCAACGCCGCGGTCCCAATAATCGGGACGAACTGTCAGTGGACCAAAGAAGCCGACGCTACCCCAGTTGGTCGCAAAATTCGAGCCGATAACTTGCCCATTAACCGCAGCAGCATATGCAGCTTCAGGATGAGCCAGCCACCGGTTTCGGATGTAAGCAGCATCGCCCATGAAAGACGTCGGCTCGGGAAGACCGATGAATGTACCGAACGCGAGTCGCATGACGGCGTCGGCAGTGGAGACTTCAGTCTCCTGCAGCGGATGTACGTTGATGTTGATTTTGGTTGTGACTTCTGTTTTAGATACGGGTTGCATGATTGCTCCTAACGAATAAATTCAAGAGTTCTGCTCGCAGTGGAGCAGGGATATTGTGATTGTACCGCCCTAATCCCGCCCTCTCGAACTGTGACGAAGATGTATCAGGAGCCGTGGTTTTCGGCCTGGCGGATTTGCTGAGAATTTTCAAGGAGGATGGATCGGAGTTGCGCCTGTCGAACAGAAGGACCGTCATTACTTCAGGGTTGTGTGTTTTTCGCGAGCCTTCTGGGCCTCTTCAATGGTGCGGAACTTGAAGACGCCCCGGGGATATTGCTGCGGTGCGATCGCCCACCACCGCGCACAATGTCGTAGGAAACGCTCGAAGTTCTCCTCATCACGCGTGAGCGGAACTGCTTTATTCATTTCCTCGATCGAGCGGAACTTCTGAACCGTCATTTCATTTCTAATCCTGGCTTTGCCTCAAAGTCGAAAGTCATTGTTGGATACGGTCAGTACCGTAACGTGGTAGCGTCGGGTCGTACCATCGCAGCCGCACCGATGAGCACGTATTCGAGTCTGGCTGCGTGAAGCGCACGCAGCACGCGCATAATTTCATCACGGTCCACGCGGGTAGCATAACCTGTCGTACGGAACGCCAAAGTATTTCTGCTTGATGTTATCTTCGCGTCGCGACGGTCGAAAGCCGAAATCTTTATCTGTGTTAAAATCCGTACCAATGAGTACGGAACTGCTAAATCGGATCACCTCGAACCCGCGTCAATGTGGCGGGCGTCCGTGCACTCGCGGGATGCGAATCCGCGTCAAAGACGTTCTCGACATGCTCGCTGACGGTGCTTCGGAAGAAGAGATACTCGCCGATTTTCCTTACCGTGAACCTGACGATATTCGAGCCTCTCTCGAATACGCCGCCGCCCAGATCGATCACGCTGTGGTCATGGTCTCGTAGTGAATTTCCTGGTCGATGCTCAACTGCCCCCGGGATGGGCTCGAGTGATCCGACTCTACCTACATGCTCTTATCGCCTGGTCCAACAGTTCCTGCGATTGGCTGGGATACGGCTTGGCTGTAAGCAGCGCGTGGAATTTTTCTACCACACACTCCCTAACAGCTTCTGAACTTCCGGGAAGATGCATGACCCCTCTAACGCCGGGCTCGAAGCGCAATAGGCGAGAAGGCCAGCTTGTATAGCAACGGCTTTGCCGGTGAAATCAATGGAAACAACTGAAAGAATAACGACGCAAAAGATCAGACCGACGCGAGCGGAAAGGTTTCGAGGACGCATATGATCTCCTTCGGGTTGGGATTTAAAAGATCAGAAGGAAGGCGGTTTGTTTAGCGTGGCGGGATTATATGTTGGGATGATCGGCGCTTCAAGCATTTGGCTCCAAAACACACCTGAACAGATCTGTGCGCCGAGTAAAGTGAATCGATCTGGAATGAAATTAGACGCTTAACGCGGGTCCATTAAGCGTCCAATGTTATGAAGTGGCCGATGCTTTCGTTACCGCGGACTGTCCTTTATCGAATCTGAAATCCTGGAGCGCGGGAAACTTCCGATCTCAGTGAAACAAGATACCTAAAGAAAGCCGGAAAAAATCACGCGTGCCAGTGGTCGAGTCGTTAACGAAAACCGGGTTGTAGTCCATCGACGCCCGAAAGCTTACTCGCTGCGAAGCGCGGATATCGAGGCCTCCGCCTAACGCCATCGCAAAGCTGCTGTCGTTCCTTCTAAGAAAAAGAATGTGTGTTGGACCTGGGGTCGTGAAAGTTGCACTGGTGTGCGCAAACCCGCCGAGCGCATGCACGAAGGGCGTAAAGCGCGTGCTGTTGCGAGCCTTAAACTCCGGGCCAGCCAGAAAATTGTAAACGCGTGTCTTGAGCTGAAAGTCCTGAGTGACGGTCGTGCAGACTGGAGTGCAAGCGGTAACCGGGCCCGAGGCCGACTCATTATTGAAGTGGGCCGAGAAGTCGCCCTTAATCCCAAAACGCTTACTGAAGTTCCGGATGATCGAAGTCTCAAATCCCTGTCCTTCGTAGTCTCCGACCACACCAGCATTCGGTCCAAAGCTAATTACCGGACTGCGGGTTTCACCGAGAGCGGAGTAACCTGCGAAAAATTCAAACTTGGGATGTTCGTCCGAGTTCGGGCTTTGCGCCGAAGCCGCCAGGGCCAGGCAAAGCAGAAGTGCAGTGCTGAATGCCAGGCGAATGAGCAGGTTCTTATTAATTCGTTTCATTGATGGTCTCCTTATGTTTACACAGTTAACCGCGGCGTGAGCCGGCTTGAATGCCGCCGGGAGAGTAGACATACGGGGAGATTATTCACTCGACGCTGTTGTTTCAGACACACGACGACCTACTGTCAGAGAGAAGCTCGACAGATCCAGTTGCCATTG
>DATNCH010000126.1:0-9544 GCA_035571655.1 Pyrinomonadaceae bacterium | reverse complement strand
CACTCGACTGGTTCAAAGATACCGCAATTCAAGCTGGCGTCAGGAAGCACTAGCGCTGCTCGTCGTACTGGGCGAGAAGGCTTTGGTGGACCAGGAGGTCGTCAAAGAGAACTGTGAGATCAAGATACTCGCATTGCAAAGTCTGTTTCAGGCAGACGAGGAACGCGCGATCGCACTCGTGACAGAATCGCTTAAAGCAACTCCATCGGCGCAGTGCCAGGGTTTTCAGGCAGCCGCACTCTCGATGCTCGGCTCGCATGGTGGTCCGAGAGTAGTTCCACTGCTCCTCGACATCGCGCGCAACAATGCCGATCAAAAACTTCGTCTCACCGCAATCAGGCGTTTGGGTGAACAGCGCAACGATCAGGTCACAGACGAACTGATCAAGATGTACGACGCCGACAAGACCAAAGAAGTTCGCGCGCAGGTTTTGCGTGCTCTCGTCGAGGGGCGCACAACGCGCGGCAGTGCCAAGGTGCTCGAGATCGCTCGTACGGGTGACGATATAACGATGAGGCAGGTTGCAATTCGTTACATCGGTGAACTGGACGACGCCGCTTCGCTCGACGAACTGATCCGGATTTACGACGCGGATCAAACAAGAGAGATTCGCTTTCAGATCATCCGAGCACTTGCTGAACGCGACGATGCCAAAGCGCGCGCCAAGCTGCTCGAGATCGCACGCACTGGCGCCACACCCGAGGAGCGCATCGAGGCGATGCGGCGTCTTGGGGATCATAACCGCATTAGCATGGACGAGCTCCTGCAGCTCTACACTAGTGAAACGAATCCGCAGATCAAGCAGTCGTTGCTCCGCGTCTTCGGCGACAACAGCGATCCGCGTGCGCAGGCGAAACTGATGGAGATCGCCCGCGGGAACGACGCCGTCGAACTTCGCATGTACGCGATCCGGCAGTTAGGTGAGAAAGACGACGAACAAACAGTCAATCAACTTGTTGCAATGTACGACTCGGAACAGAACCAGCAACTCAGATCGGCACTGATGCGCGGATTTGGCGATTCGAACCAAAAGAGCGCCCTGCGCAAGTTGATGACGATCGCCCGCAGCGATCCATCCGTCGAGATGCGCAAACTCGCCGTCAGGTACCTGGGCCAAAGCAAAGATCCTGAGGCGCTGAAGTTTCTTGAAGACTTATTGAAGTAAGGGCTGTGGCTTCTCATTCACACCGGGCTTTAGCCCGGTGAACAGGCGGAAGGCCTCGCTGTAACCGTTTCAACGGTTTCGGCGCCTCTCGTGTCGAAACCGTTAAAACGGTTTCAGAAGAATTGAGGTGCCTTCCACCGGGCTAAAGCCCGGTGTGAATGAGACGACTCGTGAGGCAAAGCCTGACTTATTTGGACCTATGTTTCATCCTGGAGGAATCATGCGCAATTTACCCATGCTGCTGCTTGTAGCAATAGTCGGCGTCGCGTGTGTGGACCGCGCCGCTACGGCCACTGGAGTCGACGTCAAAGACGACGATCTGCAAACGCAATCCAGTACGACGACGGTTCAGAGTTTTATCCCGGTTGAAGGCGCCGATCTGATGGCGCGGCTCGAGGCAGCTCAAACGCGAGCGCGCACGCGCCAAACGCCTTACTGGTCTGCGTACACGTTCGACGTCCGTCCCGGCGTCGCCGTCGATCCCGCGATCCGTGATTTCAACGGCTCCATGAACACCTTCGGCGACACGACCGTGTTTGTCGGCACAACCTCGGGTGGCATGACGGTCGAAACACGGAACCTTGCGATCTTCCTGCTGCGCGAGCCGTCGAGCAACCAGATCACACGCATGGAGGTTTACAACCTCGAACGAAAACGCGAGTACAGCGGTTATCCCGTGTACTGGCTCGGCCGCGCCAACAACGAAGAGAGCTTGAACTACATGCGCGCGATCGCCGCCGCCACGCCGCTCGACATGCTCAGCGAACGCGCTGTTTTAGGCATTGCTTTGCACGACGACTCGCGCGTCGCCGGCATGCTAAAAAACTTCGTCAGCTCGTCGCCAAATCAACACATTCGCTCGTCGTCTGTTTACTGGCTCGGCCAGATCGGAGGCGAATCAACCTTTCTCGCCACCCTCGTGCGCAACGACGCGGAAGACAAGGACCTTCGCCGCTCCGCAGCACACGCGATTGGAGCGAGTCGTGAGCGCGGCGCTATGAGCACCATCGTCGCTCTTTATGAAAGCGTCAAAGAACCCGAAGTTCGTCGCGCCGTAATCTCAGCAGCCGGCCGCAGTATCGAAGAGCAACCGGCGTTCAACTTTCTGCTCGGCGTCGCGAAGAACGATGCTGACTGGGAGTCGCGACGTACCGCTGTACGCCAACTCGGACACATGGAAATTCCAAATGCCGCGGACGAGTTGGTGAAGATCTACGCAAGCGAAACGAACCTGGACGTGAAGCGCGCTGCATTGCGAGCGCTCGCAGAAACTAAGAACCCGCGCGGACAAACACGCATTCTCGAAATCGCGCGCAACGATACAAATCCCGAGCTGCGAAGGACTGCGATCCGAGTGCTTAGCGAGCGCGGCGAAGCGGCGGTTGACGATCTGCTCAAGTTGTTTGACTCGGAACAAGTGACGGACGTCAGGCGGGCAGTGTTGCAAACGCTCTCGGACATCAAGAGCCCGCGCGTCGAGGACAAGTTATTCGAGGTCGCAAAGAGTAACGACAACGTCGAAGTTCGGCGTCAGGCGATTCGACTTCTCGGCGAACGCGTCAGCAAACGCAGCTTCGAGTTTCTGAGTGCAACGGCGCAGAGCACTGATGGAAATGGCGAGGTGCAGGTGCAGGCGGTGAGAGCGATCAGCGAACGACACTCGGAAGAGTCAGTGCCATTGTTGATCAAAATTGCTCGCACACATCAGAATCCGATGGTGCGCAAACAGGCGATCCGATCGTTGGGTGAGTCGGGCGATCCGAGAGCGATTGAGTTTTTCAGAGAGGTGCTGACGAAGTAATTATAATAGGTCCTATAGAACTTATAGGACCTATATTGATCACACGCCTGCGAGCAGCTTCTTCCATCTGGCCCACGCATCGTCGCGGGCCTTTTTGTTTCCCTTCCACGCCTCCAATTCTTTCTGATCTGCCGGCTCCGGTGCATCGCCCGCTCGCATGAATCCGTGACCCGCGTTTTCATACGTCACGGGATCAAACGTCTTCTTCAATTCCGTCATCGCCTCAGCGGTTTTCGGCAGTGTCGCATTGATGCGCGCGTCGTTGCCGGCGTAAAAGCCGTAGACCGGCGCTTTGATTTTCGCGAGAGCCTCTTTGTCAGGCGTGCCGTCAGCCGCTGCCGGTGCTGGTCCATAAAACACAAACGCCGCTTTGATGTCTTTGTTGTTCGTCGCGTATCGGAAAGCCTGGCCGCCGCCCCAGCAGTAACCAGCAACCACAACCTTCCCGTTCGACGCCGGAACTTTCGAGATGTAATCCGCGACTGCATTCAAGTCCGCGGTGATCTGGTCCGGCGGTAGATCGCGAATCTTCTGGCCCACTGCCTGACGGTCGAGCGAACTGGTGCCGCCACCGTTTGGCCCCATGCCCGAAAGCAGATCCGGCGCGATCGCGACGTAGCCTGCTTCGGCAAGCTGATCCGTCAAACTCTGAACCCAGTCGCTCATACCGAAAATCTCGTGAATGACGACAACCGCTGTGGCCTTGTTCTTGTTCTCGGGATAGACCACGAAACTGTTTACTTCGCGCGTTCCGTTTTTGACCTTCACCCATTCCTGGTGACGCGGCGATTTAGCCAGTCGCTGCCTGGCCCAATCCTGGTCCACCATCGGATCTGCATTAGCAGACGGTGTGGCGTGATTATGTCCGGGCATGTTCTGGCCACAGGCGACGCTCGAACACAAAAACACCAATCCCAGCAAACTCAACATTGATCTCATTTTTGCCCCCCGTAGTTAATTCTCTATCTCGAAGTCGACCCACTGGACCACCTGCGGCACTTTCTTCTTCTCGTCTCTTTCCAAAATCACGATCTGGAGAAAGTAGTCTCCCGCGTCAAGGTCAGGAGTCAGCTTCACCGAACCATTCACTAACAGACGATTCGGATCGGGCTGATTGCCGGCTTCGATAGGTATTTCCGCACCTGAATAGACGTTCTTGCCATCGCGAAACAGCCGGGCTTGCATGACCAACGGCTTTGCGTTCGTCGCGTTATAAGTCACGAAAGCGAAGTCGAGATTGGAATTCTGTACGAACCGTCTCGTGCCCGTATCCTCCGTTATCCGATCCGGATCGCCGCCAAAAGACGCCGCCGCTGTTCCCAGAACAATTCCTGAAACCGCTACCTTCTTCTTCGTTAAATCAGGCACCTCCACAAACCGCCCGGCAGTACCGATTTTTTTCGACGTCTTGTCGAGCGTTGCGATGCGCACTTGATAAGCACCAGGCCGCCTCACCGGAATGTCGAATCTGAGGGCGACACCATTGCGCATCGCGTGTTCGTAATCTCTGTCGATTAAATTCATCGTCGCCCCGCGTCCAAGCTGCGCAATCGGCACCCCGTTGTCGCCAAACACGACGCCATGCAGTTCAATTACGGCGCGATACCGGTCGTCGATCTTTTCGAATACAAGATCCTTCGCGCCGATATAAACAAACGAGCGGACGATGGAGCCGGCGACCTTGTCGTGCGTGAAAAACGAGGTGAGGTCGACTTCGATATCCTGCGCGCCGAAAGGCGATAACAGCGCACGTGTGGCCGTCTCTCGAGCTGACGGCGGTCTTTTGATCACGTCCTCTTCGCTGATGCCGTAAAAGCCGTAACGCGTTCGCAAACTCATCCCCGATCGCTTCACCTTCGCGTTGATGTGGTGAAAGCGGCGATTGAACGTTTCGCCCGTCGGGCGATAACCGATGAGGTAGTAACCGCTCTGATCTTCCAGAATTTTGCGAAGTTTGAAGTTGTTTGAATTGCGCACCATGAAACCGCCGGTTTGCCTGGCCAACAATTCAGCTCCCTCGCGCCTGGTCCATAGCAGTCGCGAACGAGTATCCAGCAGGGTCCGCATTTGATACTGAATATTTTGAATGTCGCCCGTGAATGAATCCGCAGCCGTGATGCCCGTGATCGCCAAAGCCTGCGTATCGACGGTGTAGATCACGATCGAGGACCGAATCGCTTTCTCAGCAACTTTTCTGAGGTACGCGGAAGTGCTGGCGTACTGCATGTACTGCCCGACCGGGCCATGGAATTCGTCCTGAGACTCTCTCGGTATGCTGTCAGACATGATCACCATCGACTTGCGACCCGGCAACTCAGACATTGCGTCGAGGATGAAATGCAAAGCCGTCATCGTGTTGTAATACGAGTTCGGACATCCGCCCCAAACGCCGCCGCCGGCTGGTGCAAAGACATTGATGCCAACGCGATTGCATAAATTCCAACGCAACTGGTCCACTGCACGGTTGAGAATACGTTTGTCGTTTGTGAACTGCTGCAACACCCCTAACTGGCGGCCGGTACGAACGATCGCCACGAGATCGTTCGGCTGCATCTCCTGATTTACGAACTTCCTCAATTGACTCCTAACCTGGCCCATGCTCTCGGCAGAGATGCCGAGATCGTCCACCACGAGTGCGATCGTTCGGCGCGGCTCTTCAGGTCTTAAAGGAGAAACTGGAACGACGTCGCTCGACTTGCTCTTAACCGCAGGCGTTGGTTCAGCAGCCGTGCGCGGAACGTTTGAAACGTAAGCGAAGCTGGTGATGGTTTGCTTCTTGCCATCTTCATAGATCTCGAAATCGCCGGCCGTCAGATCGGTTACTTGTTTCCCGTCTTTGAGGACCACGGCGTCGACTTGAACGAGGTTCGTGGTGATTCTGACGACGTCGTCCTGATCGTCGCTGGGCTTCGCAGGTGCAGGCTGGGTTTGGGCGACTGCCGGCAGAAGAAGACAGAGCGACAGCAGCAGAGCAAGGAATACTTTGCGATACATCGGGTTAGTCTCCTTTAACGGTACTGCGTTAGGGAGAGTTTTAGGGGTGGAATGCAAACACAAAGTACCACATTCCTGGTTAGCTATGAAACTTCGAAGGTACGTTTGTGCGTCCCCACTTCAGCACGCGACTCATCCAGACGAGCTCGTCAAGAAAGTCTTTCGCGCGCTGCACAAAGGCGTTGTCGAGTAGTTGCCCCTGCTCGTCAAAGAGCGTTTGAACCTTGGGGAAATTGAGATCGGTAAAGCAGACGGCCAATCCGAGTTCGCGGACCATCGGCACCATCGCTTCGATCACGCGCGTGCCACCCCATGGACCAGCAGAAACACCGACGAACGCGACTGCTTTGTGTACGTACTCGCGCAGCAGCAGATCGAGCACGGCTTTCAACGAACCCGGATATCCGTGATTGTATTCAGGAGTGACTATCACCAGGCCGTCGGCCTGAACGATCGCGTCTCGCCATTCCGGGAACAGGTGTTTGATTTCCTGACCGTAATCGTCCTGCGGCAACTTGAAATCAACCACATCAAAGAGCCGCGTGCGAATCTCCGGCCTCTTCTCCATCTCACTCACGAGCCACTTCGCCACGGCAACACTCTTCCTCAACTTGCGACTCGTGCCCAACAGCACTGGTATGTTCAATTCGTCCATCTCAGCCCCTATCTTGGACGCGGAGAAGGAGTGACGCGGCGACGCGGAGGTATCTCCGTGTCCCCGCGTCTCTGCGTCCCCGCGTCTATTTCATCGTCATTATGGCGGCCCACGTCTCGATGCCATCCCAAAGATTCTGGAGACGAATGTTTTCGTTCTCCGCGTGTTGGTTGTTGTCGTAGTTCGCGATCGGAACCGAGATCGTCACGGTCTTCAGTCGCTCGGTAATGATAGAGAGTGGAAGACTGCCGCCTGAAGTCGGCAACAACACGATCTTTTCCGGTGACGTCGACTGAACGGCTTCGATCACCGACTTCGAAATCGGCAGATCCATCCGTGTGCGCTCTGCGTTGTAACCACCAGCACGCGCATTCACGCGCGCAATCAACGGATACTGAGCGCGCTCCGCGTCCGTCGGATCGCGATCGATCACGTGGTAACCCTGTTTGCGAATGTGCTCGATCAACCGCTCCGTCTGCCGGTGGTGATCGTTTCCTTTCACCAGTCGCAGGTCGAGCACCGCCGTGGCCGTAGTCGGGATCACGTTGCGCGCGAGCTTACCGACGTCACCGCTGGCAAAGCCGTTGATATTCAGCGACGGCAGACTGATCAACTCGAGCAGACTTTTTCCACCGCCCTCAGTGGTTGCAATTCCCAACTGCTTCTTCAACTCTTCATCGTATTGAGGCGCGCCGGCAATCGCGCGGCGCTCTGCGTCGCCCAACGGTTCGACGTCCGCGTACCAACCTTCGATCGTCACACGTCCCTCATTGTCTTTCATCGACGCCAGCAGGCGCGCTAGCAGATTCGCCGGATTCGGCGACCAGTTTCCATAATGGCCACTGTGCAACGGTCGCTTCGCGGCGTAGACAGTGACGTCGACGTTCGTATCACCACGCGCGCCGAAAACGACCTGCTTCACGCCGGACTGGTGCACTGGTCCATCGCAGATGATCCACACCTCTGCTTCGAGTAATTCTTTGTGCTTGTCGATGATGTCGCCGAGGTTTGGCGAACCGGCTTCTTCCTCTCCTTCGAAGAAGAACTTGACGTTTGAAGTGAGTGGGATGCCTTTATCTTTCAACGCACTGAAGGCGGTGAGAATCGCCATCACGCCGGCTTTATCGTCAGACGCAGAACGCGCGTAGATGCGGTGCCTCGGGTTTAACGCGCCGGTCACCGGAAGAGAAATTATTTGTCCATTGTCTTCGATTGCACCCGAACGAAATACCGGTTGCCACGGTAACGTTCCAGTCCACTGCTTTGGATCGGTTGGTTGGCCATCGTAATGCGCGTATACCAGGATCGTCCGTTGTGCACCAGGCACTTTCCACTCGGCGTAAACAGCAGGTGGTGTGGTCGGATTAGAACCTTCCAACAGGCGCGGACTCAAACCACGCTGCTTCATCATCTCGACGATCAGCGCAGCATTCTTGCGGATGTTTTCCGTATCGGAGGCGACGTTCGGAATCGAAAGGAGCGTGACGAACTCCTGGAGAATCGCACGTTCGTTTGCATGGCGAAATTCGCGGACTCTTTCCTGGGTTGTCTGGGCCAGGACCGCATACGGCAACAGGACCAGGAGCAGCAATGTACGCAGGAGCATTGCGGCATTATCTCACAACCCCGCCGTTATCAAGCGCTGTGTAGACGTCCGTCGAGAACAGTCCGAGCCAGGGATCGGAAGACGGCGTGAGAAAGATGGTTGCGTAGACCTTCTCGTTCAACTTCTCCACGTCGTTGCGAGCAGGATCGCGCATAAGCATTGTGTACAGTTTCGAATGCATCAGGTATTCGTTGCGCATCGTGTCGAGTGCTATGAATTCCTGAAACCTGTGCAGCAGTCGAGCTAGCTCCTCATCCGCCAAAGTGGGATTCTGACGTTTGATCAGCGCGATGCTGCGTTCGTCGAGAATCGCCTCGCTTGCATGAAGCTGCGCAATCTTTTTCCATGCAGCTTCATCAGTAATCTTTTCCAACGCTTCCGTTGTGCTGGTCATAGCACGAAGTATTGGCCTCTCGGTTAGCGCCTTCGTAACTGCGAGCGGAGAAATGCTGAGGGCTTGGTCGTCCGTGCCCTTTTTTATGATCAGACCTGCCGGCGGTGTGCCGCCGATCTTCGTCGTATCGAGCTTCCAGGCGACGGCGATCTTGCCGCTCTGAGCGAGGTAATACCTCATCAGGAGGGAATTTCTTACTTGCTCGTCCTTGCCTGCGATCGACTTGAACATCTCTTCCGCGTCGACGAGTGCACGACGAAACGCGGTTGGACCATACAGACCGGGCACGGCATCGATCGGGCGTCCCGTGGAGTCTAGAATGTAATGAATGCTGTTGCCGGTCAGGGTTCGCTCGAGTTTTCGTCCATCGCCGTAATCGATCGTCACCTTAGGAACGGGACGCACCGACTGCCAGTGAAGCACGTAGTGTTCGCGCAAGTAGTCAGACACGTCTGCATTTGAGTAGAGCACCGTGCGGAAGAACCTGCTGTTCGCGCAGCTAAACTCGTCGGTGAGTTTGCCCAGGAGACGCAGAGAGAGGATCGGGTTGCCGCTCTCGGCGGACGCTTTCTTGGCGGCTTCGAGATCCGTGTACCAGTAGAGACCCGAAATGTAGCTGTTCTTTTGTTGAGCAACAGTGTCGAGGGCAACGGAGATCCGTTGCCATTGCTCGTCGGGCGCCGCGGATGGGTTTTCGACGTGGCGACGGATTTCGTCCGCGTACTGGGCCATCAATATTTGCAGACCCGCCGGGCCGAGCGCACGTAGCTCTTCGATTGTAGGTTCATTGGCGAACGAAACTTGAGCTAACAGGAGCAACAGGAGTAACGAAAGGAAGGGTTTCATCGGGACCTCCAAAGTGACCGTTTGAAGGCCCGAAAAGCTTGCGGGTTGTCTGGAGCCACAAAGAGGCACAAAAAGGAACACAA
>DATNCH010000125.1:0-25115 GCA_035571655.1 Pyrinomonadaceae bacterium | reverse complement strand
TTCGAGCTCCTCTGTCCTGAACGCGGCCCAGATGCCGGCAAACGTGATTACGAGAATGACAACCAGGATCACCGCGAACGACGCATGCGCTGCGGTGAAAAGCAATAAAAAGATCGCAACGCCAACGAGAGAGCCGAACGTTCCGGGAACGAGCGGCAAATATCCCACGCCGAAAGTGGCGATCGCAAGTGCGACATAGTCGCTCGCGCGCCAACGTGCTTTCGCGGTCGTTACGGCGCTCTGCGGTATGACGACCGCCGGATTCAATTCGTCGCTGGACTCTTTAACCGCCATGATCCGTCTTCATCCGTGGCCAGTATTTTTCCAATGAGATCGTACTCGTGTGCTTCCGTTATCTCGACCTTCACCATATCGCCTGCTGCCGGTAAAACGCCGTCCGGAACATCGTTAATCAACACGCAACCGTCGATATCCGGCGCTTGCGTCTCCATTCTTCCCTGCCACAGAAGCTCACTCTCTTTCGACTCGCCTTCAAACAGCACCTGGACCACGTCTCCAACGCGAGACTTGTTTTTCCGTCGCGAGATCTTCGCCTGCTCTTTCATCAGTGCGGTGCGACGTCGCGCAGCCGTTCGATGTGCGACCTTGTCAGGCAAGTCGTAGGCGGGCGTGCCTTCCTCGTCAGAGTAAGTAAACACGCCGACGCGATCGAACTCGACGTTCTTTATGAAGCCCATCAGCTCTTCATGGTCGGCTTCGGTCTCACCCGGAAAGCCGGAGATGAAAGTCGTGCGGACTGCGATACCGGGAACTCTTTGACGGACGCGTTCTATCAGACGTTCCAAACTCTTGCGATTACCGCCGCGTTTCATGAGTTTCAGAACGTTCTGCGACGCGTGTTGGAGAGGCATGTCGAGATACTTCACCGCCTTCGGCTCTTCCGCGAGCACGTCGAGAAAACCGTCGCTAATGTGCGTCGGATAGGTGTACATGACGCGCACCCATTCGATGCCGTCGATGTGCGAAAGCTCGCGCAGCAAACGTGCGAGCGCATCCGGTTTGCCGAGATCCTCACCGTAGCGTGACGAATCCTGGGCCACGAGGATGACCTCTTTGACACCTTCTTCCGCCAGTTGCTGGGCTTCGGCGACGATCGAACCAAAGCGACGACTGCGAAAGTGTCCGCGCATCTGCGGAATGAAACAGAACGCACACGGGCGGTCGCAGCCTTCCGCGATTTTTACAAACGCGTAATGAGACGGTGTGGCGAGTACGCGCGGTGTCGAATCGTCGTAGAGATAAGTCGCGGACTGATTGCCGAGCGGGACGACGGGCAGCGAGCGCGTGTTCGTCTTCGGATCGCACACCGCAAGAATGTCGTTGATCTGATTCGTACCGATGAAAGCGTCGACTTCCGGCATCTCGGCTTTTAATTCGTCTCGATAGCGTTCGACTAGACAGCCTGCGACAATGAGACGCTTCGCGTGTCCGTTGGTTTTGAGTTGCGCGGCTTCGAGGATGGTGTCGATCGATTCTTTTTTGGCTGAGTCGATAAAACCGCAAGTATTGACGACGACAGTATCCGCGTCCGCTGCGTCGGACGTGATCTGGTAGCCGTTCTGTTTGAGATGGCCCATCATGACCTCGCTGTCGACGAGATTCTTGGGACATCCCAGGCTGATAAATCCAACTTTCTTCATACAGGTGACTTCGTATCTTAAACGTCTAATTCCAATGCCTTAAGCGCGCGCTCGACGTCTCGTTTTTCAGTATCAGAAAGCCGCTGCCCGCCAAATCTCACGCGGTTATAAGCGCGCGTAATCAGCAATGCTTCATTCGACTTCAACGTGTTCGCAAACTCCAGCGGCGTGAGATGCATGTCGCGCAAAACCCCGCGTTGCTCCATTAACGAAGTCAAACGCTCGTAAAACTGCACGTTCGAGTGCGTCCGTCCCTCCGGCGGCGAATGCACGAACGCGCCGCGGACCCACCGCGAGATCTGTCTGCCGAACAAAAGCACCACGGCCACGAGCACCGCCGTGATAAACCCGATCGCGATGATGGCAATGTTGCCGGTGAGATAACCCTGGACCGTCGTTACGATGTTCGAGATCTTGCGGCCGTAGTCAAACACCTGGTTGTGCAAAGAGGTCGCAAGCGTTCGTTGCTCCTGTTTGTCGTAACCAACCACGTACTGAAACCAGAGCAACTCGAGCGCTTCGGCGTATTTTTGCAGCTGTGCTGCCAGTCCCGTGTGCACCGGCTCGGCACGTCCGGCGGAAGGCGTCGGATCGAATGTCACCCACGAACGTGTTGCCGGAAAGTAGACTTCGACCCACGAATGCGCGTCGCTCTTTCTGACTGTGTATGCGCCTGCCGCTTCGTTGTACTCGCCGGGCAGGAATCCGTTGACGACACGCGCTGCGATACCACGCGTCCGCAATAGCACCGCCATCGCCGTCGCATAATATTCGCAGTGACCTGACTTCACGTTGAAAAGAAAATCCGCGAGCGGATCGGCTCCGCTTGCTTTCATCTCGAGTGAGTAGGCGTACTCCCTTTGCAGGTACGATTCGACCGCCTTCGCGACGTCGTAACGATTGCTCGCGTTCGCTTCGAGAACTATGGCCATCGCGAGTGATTCGATGCGGCGATCGAGATAGTCTGGCAGTTGCAGATAACGATAGTAAGCGATTGGGTAGGGGTGCTGATCCTTCCGCAGCTCATCCATCCGCGGCTGATTCATGTCGGAGATGGCGGTGTACATGATCCGCTCGAAGTCGCGACGGCGCGATTGCACAGATCCTTCTGCATCGACGCGAACGAATGGCAAATCACCCTGGATAGCAACAACTCGCGGCGCCGCAAACAACACCGCGGATTCCAGCGGCTCCAGAAAGAATGTTTGCTTTACGAGACTTTCCGGCGTCTGCGTCGTCCCGAATTGAAAGAATCCGCCACGCTCGTTTATGAGATCGTTCTGGCGCGCTTGGATCGACTTCTTCCAGCTTTTGCCGGTGAACTCGTCCAGGGCGACGCCACGCCAGCGCAGGTTGCGTGGCGTTTCGTTGTCTTCAACCCGCACGCGCATGACGATGTCGTCGTCCTGCTTGAGAGTACCGATCTGGCCGAGCGTCACATTTTCAGAGAAGCCGATGAAATTGGGTACTCCACCGCCGCTACGCGTCAGCGCTGCGGCTCCGGATCGCGGCGCAACCAGAAACAACGGCAGCGCCATTGCGAAGATGAAAATCAGCAACACGACTGCGACAATCGGCAAACGCGCTGCTTCGGTGTTGTGCCACGCTCGGCGTCCGACTTTTTTGAAGACGCTTGCGTCTGGAGGTACGAGTAAACGCGTCTCCACGTACGCTAATGAGCGTCGCGCCTTCTGAATCTCAAACGCAATGACTGCGGATAGACCACACAACAGGTAAAGCGTGAGCGTGCCGAGAAAGACCGGGCTGAAACTTAGCCCAGCAGCCAACAGCACTTCGAAAAATGAAATGAGATAAAGGAAGACCCAGTCGCGATCTTTCTTCACCTGGATCAGCTTCACTGCCGACAGAAAAACGATCAGGTGGGCCAGCGCGGTGACGCCCAGACGTTCGGCTGGTTCGCCCAACGCTTTCTGGTATTGCCAGTCGAGATAGAAGAGCGGGATCGAGAGTAGGACGATTCCCAAACCATAACGTTCCGGCAACTGCCACTTTGTACCTTCGAGCAGCCAGCTCACGATCATCACGACCAGGAAGACCATAGCCAGAGGCGTACTGAGCCCTCCAGCCATGACAAGGGCCAGCATCGCCACGGCGATCATGGCGTAAGAAAATGCTCGAAAGTACGTTAGGAACTTCATGGTCTTTCTCTGCGGCCCTCTGCGTATCTCTGCGTTACACGTTTTATTTGACGCAGAGGACGCAGAGATACGCAGAGGGCCGCAGAGATTATCTTTTGACCTTGATCTCAAACAGCCTCGGCCAAAGTTTGCCCGTCACGAACAACCTATCGTTCGCCTGGTCGTAAGCAATCCCATTCAACACGGCTTCCGGATCCGTTAGCTCGTTTTCAGGCATGAGGCCCGTCAAATCCAACCACGCCTTCACGTGTCCTGTTTGCGGATCGATCACCGCGATTCTGTCGTTATGCCAGATGTTTGCGTAAATCTCCCCTTTGATGAACTCGAGCTCGTTCAGCTCGTCGACCGGCGTTTTGTTATCCGTGACATTGATCGTTCTCGTCACTCGAAAGCTCGACGGATCGATAAACCTGATGCGGCTCGTACCGTCGCTCAGGATCAGCGATTGGCCGTCCGTCGTCAGTCCCCAACCCTCGCCGTCGTAATTGAACTGCCCGACCTTCTCGAAGCTGTTCAAATCGTAAATAAAACCTAAACCTTGCTGCCACGTCAGTTGGTACAGTTTCCCATTCAGCCCCGCCAGACCTTCGGCAAAGTACGGTACGGGCACATCGACCTTTTTCAGGATTTTTCCCGTGTCGAGGTCGACCAGGCGAAGGCTCGAACGGCCTTCCTGTCCCGTGCTTTCCAGCAATTTTCCGTCGAGTAAGATTAGGCCCTGCGTAAAAGCGTTGCTGTCGTGTGGGTAAACGTTCGCGATCTGATAGCCGTACCTGGCGGCGGGGGCGTTGGGCGGAGGCGCGGGCTGCGCGCGTCCGCCGTCTGTCCCACTGTTGCACCCGGAAAGCAGGGTTAAACAGAGCAAAAGAGTGGCAAGGGGGCTAAAGCCTTTGGTTGCAAGAAACATAGAGGCATTTTGCGCGACGGGTGGGAAAAACAAAAGCCGGGACGCCTATTCTGAAATGATCACCGGCTGTTCCACCGCGCGTTTGTCGAGGTATAGGGCAAGGCGTTCGCGGTCGGCATCAGACATCTGGTGGATGTTCGCGCCGAGCACCCACTTTTTCTTCGCGTCCTCGCCCGCGCGCGCACAACTCACGATTGCGACCACCGCCTCTATCGACCCGTCGGGCAGGTCGACTCGGACAAACAGAAGCTGACCGATACGCGACAAATCCGTCTCGGAAAAACGACTGCCGACAAGCGAAAGGCGCATGCCGAACTTGCTGATAGTCTCGCAATGACCTCTCGAGGGTTGCGAGTACGAGGCCTTTCCGGTCTGTACATTGCCATCGATGAGGGAAATCGCGCTCGGCAGGTGCGCGTAATACCGTGGCGCACGGCGGCGATTCCGGACCTGCTTTTTCTTCTCGGACGGTTCCCGCTGATGTGTTCTTAGTGGGTCGAAACCCTTGAATACGAGGCCGCAGTTGTTGCAAAGCAGCTTGTGCAACCCAAACATACGGATGAAAAACACCGCATCATCATAATCCCGCTGGATCCGCTCGCTCTTGCACCTCGGGCACTCCATACGGTCCATTCTAGCAAGGATGACAAATGAAAAGCGCTATAATGGCGCCGCGATGAAAAGCGGAGATCATCAGCCACAAGCAAAGACGGATTTCGATCCGTTAATTGAGGCTTACAAGAAGGATGTTGACATTACCTTGATTCGCGAGAACCTGCGTCTCACGGTAGACCAGCGCTTCAAACAACTAATGAAACTGCAGGAATTCGCAGAAGGGCTTCAACGCGCCGGAAGAAAGGCACGCTCAGAAGAGTGAGTGAGCGAAACCCGCCAATAATCAAAAGCTAATCCCGCAAAATCTAAAACTCTGCCGGCACGATGATAGTTTTTGGTCGACTGGTCCGCCTTAGTGTGCGGTAACAAATTACCGATGATTACTCACATTAAGAGGAGATGACCGATGAAAACCAAATTCAAATTAATGCTTATCGCACTTGCAGCACTAACTGTACTCTCGGGCCATGTTCGCGGAAGAAATTCAGCCTCTATGGAGGATGTTACGAACCCACATTATAAAGGCGCGTCCAGCTTCAACTTCGTCGGCGCAGCGCCGAATGTGCCGCGTTGCGGCGCGTTTCCGGAAAACATCGAGCTGAGTTTCACGGGTGGCGGAATCGATACGGAAGGTGGTCTGAATACGGCTGTGTTTTCAGCGTGCACCAACACTGTGACCAATCTCGTGTTTGATCTGAAAGCGACCGATACTTATGTCCAGACGGGCGATCAAGTGTTCATCGAAGGTGATTCTTTCGTGCAGGTGATTAATCCTGCCAACTGCACCGCGTCAAACTCGCACGGAGTCAATTTCCGCGTCGCAGGCGGGACTGGTGGACACGCCGGCGCGACTGGCGGCGGCCGTTTCAACCTCTTCAGCAATCTGACGCCCTGCAATGGTCAGGTGGTACCGGCGCAGGTTTCGTTCGAGGGATGGATCAAGCGCGCGGGAGAATAAAACCGTTTCGAAATGGATCTTCCGGATCGAAGTAGAACTCATTACGACCGATAAATGACGCGGTACCGCTGACCTCCGGCGTGACCGCGTCATATGGTCCAAAGGTGTTGACCTCGACAACTCTCACCGACATCGTGCTGCCGACAATACTTTCAATCGTGATGCGCTCATTGAGCTCTACGTCGCCGTTTGCGAAGTGCAACGCGGCACGCGCGCTCACACCGCTGCCGGTTGGCGAGCGATCGAGTTCGCCGTCGGCAAAGATGCAAACGTTGCGGCTGTGATGAGTCGGGTCGAGCGGTGGTCCAGTGAAGATCGTTCCGTAGAGAAAGCTGAGGTCTTGTTCGAAGGGATGATTGATCGGAACCTGCGACATCACCTCGTGTTTGATCTTTCGACCAAAATCGATGAGGCGACTGGCGTGCGCCGGAACGAGCTCTAACCCGACTTCTTCTGCGCTGACGAATGCGTAGAATGCGCCGCCGTAAGCTACGTCGAACCGCACGCGACCGATTCCCTGCACGTCGACGTACTGATCGCGCAGGTAAACAAAAGACGGCACGTTACGAAACGAAGCTTCAACGACCTTTCCATCGACGACGGTTGCCCTGGCATGAATTCTTCCGGCGGGCACGTTGAACGTTAATTCGTGCGTGTTAACGAGCTGTGTCTCGACGGCGAGCTTCGTGAGCGCAATGATCGCATGCCCGCACATCGTGCTGTACCCCTCGTTGTGCAGAAAGAACACATCGAAATCAGCGTCGGCGGATGGAGTGATAACAGCGCCATACATATCCGCATGTCCACGCGGCTCCCACATCAGGCCCGTGCGGAGGTGGTCGTAGTTATCGCGAAAGTAGCGTCGCTTCTCGAGCACCGTCCTCCCCTCAATCGGCGGCAGGCCATCGACAAAGACGCGCAACGGCTCACCACCAGTGTGCATTTCGATCGTCGTAATGCGCCCCCAATGTTCCGGCGGCCGCCAGTTAGAGAGTTGAGCCAAAGCACCAAAATCGTCGTCAACCTTGTGTGTTTTTGTGCTTCTTTGTGGCAAAAACTAATCCCCAAACATGCCGAACATAAACCATTCATTCGTACCGGAGCGCCACCAGTGGATCGACTTTCGTCGCGCGGCGCGCGGGAATCCAACACGCCAGCAGGGCCACCAGGGCCAGTAATAAGGCGATCCCGGCAAACGTCAGAGGATCTGTCGCGCTGATACCGAAGAGTAGATTCTTCATCGTTCGCGTCAACGCCAATGACGCAACCACGCCCACGGCCACGCCGGCGAGCGCGAGTTTCATTCCGTGCCCGATCACTAATCTGAGTACGTTGCCAGTCTGCGCGCCGAGCGTCATCCGCAGCCCGATCTCCCGCGTACGTTGTGCAACCGCATACGACATCATTCCATAGATCCCGATACTCGCGAGCGCGAGTGCGACCACGGCGAAGACCGCGAGTAACATCATCGAGAAACGTCTTGGCGCTACGGATTGCGCAACGATCTGGTCCATCGTCCGCACATTGAAGACTGCCTGATCCTTATTCAACGCCGCAATCTCACCACGCACTGCCGAAGTGAGACTCAACGGTTCCACATCAGTGCGGGTCAACAGGTTGATGCGTCGCGTAAGCCCGGGCAGTCGTTCAGCGGGAATCTGGTTGAAGTCGAGATAGAACTGTGGTGTCTTTTCTTGCTCGTCGAGGTTGTATTGTTCGACATGCCGCACAACGCCCACGATATCGTAGCTGGGCGTGCCGGACGAAGATTGTGAAATGCGTTTCCCGATCGGGTCTTCGTTCTGAAAATGTTGCGCGAGCGCCTCGTCGATGACGACTGCCAACGGAGTGTTAGGCGTATCGTGTGCGGTAAAGACGCGCCCTCTGAGCAACTCAATGCCCATGGCCTGGAAATAATCAGGACTGACGGTGTAACGAATCGCGCCTGGTTCCTTGCCCGGCTCAGGGCGTGGCCGGCCTTCAATAAAGAACGTCGGGTGGTTAGCCGTCACGAGTGGAAGACCATTCGAGATTGCGACCGCTTTGACGCCGGGCAGCTTGCGGACATTCTCCTGCAATTGGCTGAAGAACGCCGCGATTTGCTGACCATCAGGGTTGTTGACGGAGACTTGCATCGTGAGCAGGTTGTCCGCGTTGAACCCGGGATCGACTTGCAGCACGCGACGGAAACTCTGAATCAGCAAACCCGCACCCACCAACAACGTCAGCGTAAGCGCCACTTCGGAAACTACCAACAGACTGCGCAGACGCTGTCGCACTCCCGACGAGCCGCGATCTCCTTCCTTCAGTGCCTCAGTCAAATTCAAACGCGATGCTTGCAACGCCGGAGCTAACCCGAACAACAGCCCCGTCAGCAGCGATATCGCGAGTGTGAAAACCAAAACCCGCAGATCTACATTTGCTTCTGCCAGACGCGGAACACTATTCGGCAGTTGATTAGCGATAAAGCTCGTGCCCCAGTAAGCGAGAAGAATTCCGAGTGCAGCACCGATGATCGCGAGCAGGAAACTCTCGGTAAGTAATTGACGAATAACCCGCGATCGATTCGCACCAAGCGCCACTCGTACCGACATTTCCCTTTTTCTGGTCGACGCGCGAACGAGCAGAAGGTTGGCGACATTAGCGCAGGCGATCAACAGGACCAGTCCGACTGATCCGAGCAGGATCAAAAGAGGCTGCCGCACGTCGCCCACAAACGTTTCGTGCAGTGACATCAGATACGCGCGGCGCCCGGTGTTGGTCGCGGGAAACTGTTGTTCCATCCGTGCGTAAATCATGTCCGTTTCCGTTTGTGCCTGTTGTTGCGACACGCCGGGTTTGATACGTGCAACGACGCTGATTCCGGGATCGGAGCCGCGTGCTTTGAAGCGTTCCGCGGTGAGACCGATTGGTATGGAGACGTCGGCATCGAGCCCGTATTGAAAATTCTGCGGCGCAACACCTATGACCGTGTAACTCTGGTTGTTAAGCGTGATCTCTTTGCCGGCGATGCCGGGATCGTTGCCGAACCTGCGACTCCAGAATGCATGACTCAGTATCACGGTTGGATTCGCGCCCGGTCGATCGTCGTCCGCAACGAAGTCGCGACCCAGCAGTGGGTTGACGCCGAGCAGCGAGAAGAAACCTGCTGAAACGAGTCGGCCTTGTAGTCGTTCTGGCTCGCCTGCGCCCGTGAAGTTGTAGCTTTCGTTGCCACGCACGGCTGAGGTCGAATCGAAAAGCGTGCTTTGCGCGCGCCAATCGACAAAGTTTGGATATGACACTGAACCGCGAGGGACAAACTCGCCGAGCGTCACGAGTTGTTCCGGTGCGTGATACGGAAACGGCCGCAGCAGAACAGCATTCACGATGCTGAAGATCGCCGTGTTTGCGCCGATGCCCAGGGCCAGCGTGAGGACTGCGATAAGCGTGAACCCGGGGTATTTGACGAACAAGCGTCCGCTGTAGCGCAAGTCTTGCCACAGCGTCTCGAGGAACCCGCCGCCTTTAACCTCGTACGCAAGATCTTTCATGCTGCCTAAGTTGCCAAAACTCTTCGCGGCGGAACGATGTGCCTCGTCCGGCGTCATTCCGAGTTCGCGATTGGCCTCGGTCTCCATATCGATGTGAGCGCGCAGCTCTTCGTCAATCTCATTCAACACGTCGTCACGTCGACGTAGTGCGCGGAACCGAGCCATTAGAACGTTGAACCACTTCATTGCATATTCCTTAAGTCGCTTCGCGCATCTTCGCAACGACCAGCGCGAGCCGGTCCCAACTTTCTTCCTCGATGCGGAGTTGTTTCTGGCCGGCGCGCGTCAATTTGTAAAACTTCGCTCTGCGGCCGGTCTCGTTGTTTCCCCACTTTGCGCTGACCCAACCCTTCAATTCGATTCGATAGAGCGCGGGGTAGAGTGCTCCCTGCTCGACGGTGAGCATCTCGTCTGACATCCTGCGGATACGCTGGATGATGCCGTAGCCGTGCAGCGGTCCGAGGGAGAGCGCTTTGAGAATGAGCATATCGAGCGTGCCTTGCAGCAGATCGGCTTTGGTATTGGTCATGGCATCATGCCTAAACGTTTTAGGCATGCTACCGCATGATGCCTAAGATGGCAAGGCAACCTGCACAAGACGTGACGGGGGGACGCGGTGACGCGGTGACGCGGGGACGCGGTGACGCGGGGACGCGGTGACGCGGTGACGCGGATCAAAATCACCGTGTCTCCGTGTCTCCGTGTCTCCGCGTCTCTCCGTCCCCCCGTCTCCCCGTCTCCCCGTCTCCGCGGTGGCTAATTGCTGATTCGGTAGAGGTGGGTGTCGCTGCGAATGAAGATAGAACCGTTTGAGACGGCCATCGACGCGAGAGTGCGGCCGTCGAGTTGATTTGTGGCGAGGTGCTTGAGCTGTTGCCCCGGCGCCAGGACGACTGATTCGCCTTCCTCGTTCAGGAAGTAAATTCGTCCATCGGCGTAGATCGGTGACGCGGAATGATTCCCTCCAACGCGCGCGCGCCAATACTCTTTGCCTGTCTTTGCATCCACACAGGTGACGATGCCGTTGTCAGTGACCATGTACAATTCGCTGCCGACGAGAAGTGGTGACGGCGTCAGCGGCACACCGCGATCCAGCTTCCATTGGACTTTCGACTTTGTTACATCCCCCTTGCCATCCACGCGCACAGCCAAAAGACTTGGTTCCTGGAAACCGGTGCATATGAACACCAGCCCATCTCCGTAAACCGGCCGCGGCACATTCGAGAATCCCTCGCCGTATGTAACCTGCCAAAGCTCCTTGCCGTTCCGCGGGTCGTATGAGATCGCGCGGAACGCGCCCGGGCTAATAACCTGGGGACTGCCCGCCAACTCGACGATCAACGGCGTCGTGTAAGCCTGATAACCTTCACGCGATTTCTTCCACCTGACTTTCCCCGTGAGCTTGTCGAGCGCGACAACAAATTGAACGTCATTACCATCGCAACTGATAATCAACAGATCCTCGTAAAGCACCGGCGAACCACCCGTACCATGCTGGCCGTTGTCGTACTCGAGTTTTGTCTTCCAAACAATCTCACCCGACTGCGTGATGCACGCGGTTCCAAACGCACCAAAGTGAACGTACACGCGATCGCCTTCGACGATGGGTGTTGGCGAGGCAAGACTGTTTTTCGGGTTCGCGAGTTTCGCAGACTTCAAGCGAAACACTTCAACGTTCTGAACGATCGCGCCCGTGTTTCGATCCACAGAGATCGCACGCAACGACTTCCCTTCTTCGGTTGCGGTCGTAAGCCAGATGCGATCACCCTGGACCACAGGCGACGACCACCCTCTTCCCGGAATCGCAACCTTCCAGCGAACATTCTTCGTCTCACTCCACGTCAGTGGCAGCCCTTGTTCATCCGACACACCCTGCCCCGTCGGTCCACGAAACTGCGGCCAATCCGACGTCGAAACGAGCAACAAAAGTAAAAACAAAATCCGTGGACTATTCATCGTTACCAACGTGCATCAACCAGATATCCGCCTCTGCGGCAACGTAAGTGAAGTAGATCGTGCGGTTGTCGCGCGAGAGCGCCGGACTGCCGATGTCGACGTCCTGATCGGTTACTACCAAAAGCTGCTGATACTTTCGGGATTGCGCGTCGAACAGATAAAGATGACCCTGGCTGACGAACAAGAGATGCCGGTTGTCGTTCAACCAGATGGGCCAGTCGCCAAAATCCGTCAACCAGTCGTAGGTCCTGGTTTCGAGATCGTAAATGCCGATACCTGAATGAACGCCATTCGGCAAGTGCTTGATCCCGGCAAGCTTCTTTCCATCTCGAGACCATGACCAGCCTTCGAACGACAAGCTCCCATCGCTGAGCGCCGACAGGTAAATAAACTTTTGATCGCTCCAAGCTTTGTCGGGATCGACGATGATGCAATCGTTCCTGGGGGTGTGAATAGAATACGCGATCATGCTGCCGTCAGGAGACCACGGTGAGTAATGTCCGCCGGCGCTTTGCGTCACTTGATGCTGCCCTGAACCATCTCGGTTCATGATGAAGAGTTCGTACTCACCCGTGCGACGCGAACTGAACGCGATGCGCTGACCGTCGGGAGACCATCGCGGCCAGTAGTGCCGGAAGTTGTCGGGCGTGAGATCACGCTGCTCGGTACCGTCAGCGCGCATCACGAAGATGTGCCGTTGCTGGCCCATCGAATGCGCCACCAGCCATTCGCCATCCGGCGAAACATCTGGAAACCATAGCTGCATCGAACCCTGCGTGATGGAAACCGGTTTCCCGACGACGCCCGTCGCTGCATTAAATGCGACGCTCCGAAGATTTCGGATCTCAGTCTGTGCTGAATAAGCCAACTGTCCGTTGCGTGCAAAGCTGAGATGAAGCGGCGCGGTGGTAGCGCCGATGGCGGTAACAGCTTCAGGATGGCCGGACGTCACACCTGTGCGTTCATCGATCGCAACACGCCAGATGTTTGAACTCCCACCACGATTGCTGGAGAAGTACAAATACTTTCCGTCAGGAGACCAAACGGGATTCAGATCCGTGGTAGATCCATCAGTCACGGCAACTGCTTCACCGCCGCTGACGGGAATGGTCCAGATGTGTTCGCGCTGTCCGTACCGATCGGGGCGGCTCCAGTACGCGATGCGTTGCTGATGAGGAGAAAATGCGGGTTGCAGTGCGTCGCCTTCGGAGACTCGCTGCCTTTCACGTGTCTTCAAATCGATTTTCCAGAGCTGACTCTTCGTTGGACGAGTCGACGGCTGCGGAATTTTCTCGGTGCCGATCAGGATCTGTCCGCCATCCGGCGACCACGCTGGGCTGTAGCCGAAATCCGACACACGAATCGGCGATTCACCGTTTGCGCCCATCACGTAAATGCCTCCGCCTTCACGTTCCGAGCGAAAGGCAATCGTGTGGCCATCGGGTGAGAACGCGGGTTGAGAATCGTCCGCGGAAGAGTTTTTTGTAAGGTTGACCGTGTTGGCGCTGCCGATTGTTTGAAAGTATATGTCCCAGTTGCCGGATGCGCGGCCTGCATAGACCACGGACTTCCCGTCAGGCGAGAGCGAAGGAAAGAACTCTGGACCTGACTGATACGTGACCTGTTCAAAGCTTACGACCGGCGGAGTGCTCTTCGTTCTGATAAGAGACTTGAACAAAAAATACGCAGCACCTAACAACAGCAGTAGAGCGCCAACCACGAGAGCGACTCTTGAATAGGACAAGTAAGGAAGGGCGGCTTGCCCCCGCTGCTTCGGCACGGCGTGGGCAAGCCCCTCTTCCTGACTTGTACTAATCCTGGCTGCTCGCGTGGTGAGTCCAACTCGATTCAGGAGATCACTAAAACGCTTGTCTGAGCGCAGACCGTCGACAACCGGATCAACCGCCAGCCAAGTCAACCATCCATCACGAGCTTCTATCGCATGCTCGAGCCACTTGAACGCACGATTCTTATCACCCAGCGCAGAATAAACCGCCGCAACGCGATACGGCGACACATACGTTTGCGCGGAGAGTTCGGTTAACTCGTCGAGCAGCGCCCTGGCTTCACCTTTTCTGCCGCACAACGCATACGTGCGTGCGAGCAGCGCACGAGGCAAGGTACTCGTTCCAGAGAGTGCAATCGCTTTCTGAAAAGCCGCAATCGCTTCGTCGTACCTCCCACACTGTTCATAGGCCAATCCCATCTCCCAGTGCGTGTAGACAAAACCTCGATCCATCTCGAGGTTCCTGCGAAAGTGATCCAGAGCCTCATCGGAACGGCGTGCGAGGTAGAACAGCAATCCGATATTCGAACCGACTGTTAACGAAAGTGGATCGAGCTCGAGGGCACGCTCTGATTCCGCAATGGCCTCATCCAAACGGGCGATCGCCGCAAGATAGAGAAACCCATACCAATGATGTGCTATCGCATACCCGGGTTTGAGTTCCAGAGCGCGTTTGAATTCACGTTGCGCGGCGGCCAAATTCCAATCGTAGTTTGCCAGACAGTAACCAAGCGACGCGTGAGCTTCGGCCAGCGTATCGTCAATCGCGAGTGCTCGCTCTACCGCCTCGCGCGCTTTCGGAAACGCATCCTTTGGTGCAAGTGTCGCGATTCCAAAACCTCCCAGCACAAGATACGAGTCTGCGAGACCGACGTACGCGAGCGCATAAGTCGCATCGGCGTCGATCGCTTTCTTGAAGTAGTCGATCGCCTTCTTTACATCTTCATCCGTACGCTTGTTCCAGCAATAACGCCCCTTGAGGTATGCATGATAAGCCTCGACGTTGTCGGTCGGCCGCCGCGTAAGTTGTTTTCTTTCCTCGGACGTCAGCCGGTGGAGTAATTTCTCTGATATTTCACATTGGATTTGCGTCTCGATGTCGAGTATCTCAGCCGGATTACAACTGCAACCGCCGCCCCACAGTCGTGAGCCGTCACTTGTATCCACCATCTCGACTTTGACGACCATATTATCGGCGGACTGCATCACTCTTCCGGTCAGCACCGCGCGCACGTCGAGCTCGCGACCAACCTGTCGCGGATCGATTTGCTTGCCCTTGTATTGCGACACAGTGCTCCACGCCATCACGCGTAGATCGGGTAACTGCGAAAGCGCATTGATCATGCTCTCGCTGATACCGTCGCTCAGGTATTCCATGCTCTGATCCGGAGAATTCTGGACCAGCGGCAGAATCGCGAGTGAATCAATTCCGATTCGTGATTGCCTCGGTCGTTCACTGAGCGTTCTGAGATCCGCAAGAAACTCTCGTGACGTCTGGTATCGCTCCTCACGATCCTTGCGCAGCGCTTTCTTCACGATCCATTCGAGTTCGGTCGGCACTTCCGGTCGGTAACGCACGAGCGGCACGGGGTCGCGACTCAGAATCGAAGCGATCACGTCGGAGTTAGTTGGACCTTCGAACGGCGGTTGACCCGCTACCATCTCGTAAACCACGGCGCCGAGACTCCAGATGTCCGTGCGCGGATCCACGGCGAAGCCGCGCGCTTGTTCGGGCGACATGTAAGGAGCTGTGCCCATGACGATTCCCTGCTGCGTCTGGAAGAGTGTTGACGCCTCGGAAATCATCGGCTTCGACTCGGTTAACTTCGCGAGTCCGAAGTCGAGCACTTTCACCACCTTGTCTGTGCGCAACATGATGTTCTCGGGCTTGATATCGCGATGCACGATGCCGGCCTCGTGGGCCGCGAGCAGCGCTGTCGCGACGTTGATGGCGATCTCGACGGCATCGGCGATCGTCATCTCGGCCTTTGCCATGCGCTCTCGCAGCGTCTCGCCATCGATAAATTCAGTGGCGATGTAGTGCAGTTGGTCCAACTGCCCGATTTCGTAGATCGTGATGATGTTTGGATGGTTGAGCGACGATGCTGCTCGCGCTTCGAGTTGAAACCGGCGCACTCGTTCGGAATCTTTTGTGAAGGCTGTCGGCAGTGCTTTGAGTACGACTTTGCGTCCGAGTCGCGTGTCCTGGGCCAGGTAGATGTCGCCCATACCCCCTGCGCCGAGGCGGTTGATGACTTCGTATGGACCAATTGCGCTGCCCGGAATGAGATCCGTGTCCGTAAGTGAGCCGGCCATCACCGCATACGCCGGCGACTCCATGAAGTCGCCTGAGCGCGCGTGTGAATCGAGTAGCGCTTCGACTTCACTTCGCAGAGCGGTGTCGCCGGCGCATGCGTCGTTGAGAAACGCGTTGCGCTCGCCAGGATTGCGCTCGAGGGCTGACTCGAGTAGCGCTTTGATCTGCTGCCACCGTTCGGGAGTCATACTTACTCAGTAACGCGGAAAAGACGTGGTTTATATTTCAAGCTTTCGCCAGCTCGTGGTAGAGCCAGGCTTTTGCCGTGCTCCATTCTCGTTTGATCGTAGCCGGTGAGACTTGCAGCACTTCCGCTGCTTCCTCAACTGTTAGACCACCAAAGAAACGCAGTTCCACGATACGGCTTTGCTGTGGATCCAACAGGGCGAGCTGTTTCAAAGCATCGTCCAGGGCGATGACCTCTGCTGCCTTCTGCTGTGAAATCACCATCGCCTCGTCAAGCTCGAGTTTGCGTGCGCCACCGCCGCGCTTTGCAGACGCGTGGCTACGAGCGTGATCCACCAGGATCGTGCGCATCAGTTGGGCCGCGATGCCGAAGAAGTGCGCGCGGTTTTGCCACTGAAGGTTCTTGCGATTGACGAGTCGCAGGAAGGCTTCGTTCACGAGCGCGGTGGTCTGGAGCGTGTGGCCGGCGCGTTCGCGGGTCATGTAGCGGTGGGCCAGGCGGCGTAATTCTTCGTCGATGAGCGGCATCAGTTTGTCGAGTGCCGCGCGGTCGCCGTTGCTCCAGTCGATTAGGAGCTGGGTTAGCTCGTGTGTCTGTGTCATCCCGCTGGCGAATTCTATCGCAGGCTGTCTAAGGGTCAAAAAAATTTCCACGACATTTGAGCCGCTTTTGTTCCGGTTCTCGCTTAGAGGGGTGAGGAACGGGAGGAGGTGCTCATGACCAGGTACGTCTTTATCGAATCAAGAGATCCGTTTGAGTCGCGTGATACGCAGTTTCTCGAAGACACGGCGGTCGCGGTGAAGGAGCGCGGGCACGAGGTCACGGTGTTTCTGGTGCAAAACGGCGTGCTCGCGGCGCGCGAGAGCGCTCGTCGTCTCGGGCGTTTGGCGGAAGCCGGCGTGACGCTGCTCGCCGATGATCTGTCACTGCGCGAACGAGGCATCAACGCCGGCGAACTCGCGCCTGGTATCCGTGAATCCGGGATCGATGCGCTCGTTGAAGCGCTGGTCCAGGAGAACACGAAAGCGATGTGGCATTAAAGCAGAGCCACGGATCACACGGATAAAGCGGATTATCCATTTTCATCCGTGTCATCCGTGGTCCAGTTAGGAGCAGAGAGATCATGAACAACCGAACACTTACGCTCGCATTAATGGATCCGCCGTACGAGTCGGCAAACTCGACCACAGCGCTGCGAATCATTTCCGCGGCGCTCGAGAAAGGCATCGACGTCAACGTCTTCGCCTACGAGGGCGCTGTCTGCTTGCCGCTTAAGGACCAGGCGCCCCACGCGAACCCTGTGAAAGGAACCACCGTCGAGCAGGAAGAACACCCAACCACGAAGTCGTTCGTCAGTTCCCTGCTCGCGATGGGCAATCTCACGTGGGTCAATTGCGGGCTCTGCGTCGACGAGCGTGGCGCGACGAACGTCGTCGAAGGAGTCAAACGCGGCAGCCCCGCTGACTTCTTCAAGATGGCGAGCGAGTCGACCAACACACTGGTAATCCCAACTAAGTGAGGAAGGTTCACATGAGAATTCTAAACATCGTCGAAACGGCTTATCGCGCCACGCTGGAAGAACAGGACGACACGATCCTCTGGCTCAGCGGTGCGCTGAAGAACTCGGGCGCTGAATTGAGCGTGGTGCTGAGGTCAAACGCGGTCAACTACCTCGTGCCGCAGGAATGTCCCCCCGTGAAGATCGGCAACGTGTGGATCAATCATCCCGCGCGTCCGAACGAAGACATCAAGCGATTGCAGGACAAAGGCGTCTCCGTATTCGCAGTCCGCGACGATCTGGAAGAGCGCGGACTGAATGTCGCGAACTGTCTGCCCGGAGTGAACCTGATCCGGCGCGGCGATATCGCGCTGTTGTTCGACGACTACGATCAAGTCTGGCATTGGTAAAAAACCAAAAGGAGAATTCAATGAAAGCATTATTCATCCCATTACTCGTGTTGATTTTGATCAGCACCACGCTTGCGACACCGTCCAACGATCTTTCGGCCGAAAACCTTTCCGCTCTTGCGCGAGCGCGAAAAGCGACGGCGCGATTTAGCCGCGTCGAGCAAGCGGAAGCCGAAGGATATATCAATCTAAACTTCTGTGAAGAAGGAGAGGGCTGTCACTGGTTGAAGCCGTCGCTGTTGGATGCTGAGTTTGATCCGACGCAACCGGAAATTCTTCTCTATCTTCCAGACGGGGATAGCTGGCGATTGGTGGCGGTGGAATATGTAGTGCCGCTCTCACTCTCGCCCGGTGTAGCGCCTGAAGGTTTCACGGGCAATGCAGATACCTGGCGAGAAAACAGCGAGGGAGTCGGACTGTGGGAGTGCACAGCCTGGATCTGGCTGCACAATCCGAATGGCATGTTCGAGCAACACAACCCTCGTGCGGAGTGAGCCACAGATGAACGCGGATGAAGACACGGATCGATCCGCATAGATCCGTGTAATCCGCGGAGGGAGGTAACGATGAAAATCGGAATAGCCATAGCTCTCTTTGTCCTGTTGGGTGGCCAGACATTAGATCAACAACTCGCTGCGATCCTGGCGAAGCACGATTTCACCGGTCGCATCGAATCAACCCTCGAACGACGACTCGGCCGCAAGTTAGACAACCAACTCGTCGATCTCGGCCGGCTACTCTTCTTCGACACCGTCGGCGGTTTGAACAACGACAACAACTGCTCCGGCTGCCACTCGCCTACGCACGGCTTCGGCGACACACAATCGATCGCCATCGGCATTGATAACAACGGAATCGTAGGACCGGATCGCGTTGGACCACGAAATCAACGACGGACGCCAATGGTTATCAACACAGCGTTCTTCCCCACGTTGATGTGGAACTCACGCTTTGCCACCCTCTCACACGATCCATTTGATAACAGTGCCGGGTTTCAGTTTCCGTTGCCTGAAGGGGTAAGTCTCTCGTACCAGCCACACCTGCTGGTTGCGCAGGCTTTCATACCTCCGACCGAACGAGTTGAAGTCGCGGGCTTCACTTTCCCGGGCGATAACTTCGACATTCGCAACGAGGTATTGCGACGAATCAATAATGTGCCCGAATACCGAAAGCTGTTCGGTAAGGTCTTTCCACAGGTACGTGACGGCGGACCAATCACATTCGACATGTTTGGACTGGCGATCGCTGAGTTCGAGTTTTCGCTGGTCTTTGCCGATGCGCCGATAGATCAGTTCGCACGAGGACAGCAGAATGCTTTGACCGACGATCAAAAGAGAGGCGCGCTACTTTTCTTCGGCAAGGCTCGTTGTGTGGAGTGTCACAAAGTCGCCGGCGCTTCGAATGAGATGTTCAGCGACTTCGAGCAGCACGTCGTCGGTGTTCCTCAGATTGCGCCGGCCGTAGGTAACGTGCTTTTTGACGGCACAGCACAAAATGAAGACTTCGGCCTGGAGCAAGTAACCGGCGATCCCGCGGATCGTTATAAATTCCGCACGTCCCCGATTCGCAACGTGGCTCTACAACCAGCCTTCTTCCACAATGGAGCTTTTACGAGGTTGGAAGACGCCATCCAGCATCATCTCGACGTCTTTACATCAGCGCGGAACTACAATCCGTCGGGGATCGCAAGCGATCTCACGGCGCCGATGGGACCAATCGAACCAGTGCTTGCGCGCGTCGATCCGATTCTGGCGACTCCGATTCGACTTACGAGCGATGAATTCCTCCAGCTCGTGGATTTCGTGCGCTTTGGCCTACTTGATAAAAGAGCAAGACCCGAAAAGCTAAATAAGCTCATTCCAAAATCTGTTCCGAGCGGCTTCCCTGTTCTGACGTTTCAGGAATAGGACAGCGGAAGCCGCGGCACAACGCCGAAGGCGTTCGCTAATTCCAGCCCCGGCATAACGCCGAAGGCGTTGGCTAATTCCAGCCCAGGGTTAGAACGCAAGCGACAACCCTGGGATCAAGATTAAACGCCGAAGGCGTTGGCTAATTCCAGCCCAGGGTTGGAGCGCAGCGACAACCCTGGGATCAGAAATCGAATAGTCATTAAACCCTGAAAGGGTTCGCCAACCACCTAACCCTTTCAGGGTTAAATCAAATCTTTAATTCCTAACCCAGGGTTGTCGCTGCGCTCCAACCCTGGGCTGGAATTAGCGAACGCCTTCGGCGTTATGCCGGGGCCAAAATTAGCGAACGCCTTCGGCGTTGTGCCGGGGCCAAAATTAGCGAACGCCTTCGGCGTTATGCCGGGGCCAAAATTAGCGAACGCCTTCGGCGTTATGCCGGGGCCAAAATTAGCGAACGCCTTTGGCGTTGTGTCGGGGCCAAAATTAGCGAACGCCTTTGGCGTTGTGCCGGGGCCAAAATTAGCGAACACCATCGGCGTATTCATCCTATTCCGCTCTACGCACACCAACTTCGTCGAGGTGTTTCAACAAATCCGCCGGATCGTTGTAGACCCTGTACGCACCGGCTCGCTCCAACTCTTCTCGACCATATCCACCTGATAGGAATCCGACGCCGAGGGCCCGTGCACGTTGTGCGGCGAGTAGATCCCAGATGCTGTCGCCGACAACCACTGAATCACCGATCGGGATACCGAGTTTTTCAGCCGCCGCGAGGAAGAGATCTGGATCGGGTTTCGCATGGCGCACCATGTCGCGCGTGATGATTGGAACATCGTCGCTGATTCCCAGTAGATCCAATGAGAGACGCGCGCTTTGAAGCCGGCCGCTCGTGGCGATGGCCCACGGCACGCCCACCTCTGTTAGGTACGCTAAGAGTTCCTGGGCTCCCGGAAGTGGTCGTACCTGCGATGAGTAACGCTTGAACGCCTGACCGTGTACCTGATGTATTCGCTCCACCTCTTCGCTCGAAAGCGTGCGTCCCGTCTCACGCGCCAAAGCGTTGACGAAGAGGCCTCCACTCATCCCAATTTGACGATGTATCCGCCAAATGGCGAGTTGTATTCCGCCGGCCTCGAGTGCCTCGCGCCATGCGAGTACGTGTTGATAAACGCTATCGACCAGCGTTCCGTCCAAGTCGAAAAGGACAGCTGTTCGTCCTGAAGATCTGTCGTCGTTACCCATTATTCGCTCGGTAATATGCAGTTCTTAATACTCTGAAAAACATACTGCCTGCTCTCACTTTCTCAGCGTTCGTGAAACCGGCGCGGCTCATCAGTTGAAGAATGCGCTCGTCTGTATTGTCCTTCAATTCAGCGTGGGAATGAACGAGACGATGCAGAAATCCATGCGACCCGTGGTCCGAAACGAAGTCGAGCAAGTGAAACGAACCGCCAGGCTTCAGAACGCGCAACACCTCATTCAAAGTCTTCTCGCGATCGCGTCCTGCGAGATGATGAAACATGAATGACGAGAGCACGCGATCGAATGACTGTGGTTCGTAAGGAAGTTCATCAGCAAAGCCTTGATCGAGTTGCACTGAAACTCCGGCGCGACGGACTTTTGTCTTTGCGCGGCGCAACGCTTTCGGATCCGGATCGAGTCCGGCTACTTCCACGTCCGCATAGCGTCGCTTCAAAAGCACCGCGAGTGTGCCTGTGCCGCAACCGATATCGAGAATGCGCTGGCCCGGCTTGATGTTCGCCTGCGCGAGGAGCTCCTTCCGCGCGCGCTCGAAGCCGAGAAAGCTCACGCAGGGATCGTATAGAGGCAGGAACACATCGCGACCCGCCGCGGGCAGAAACTCTTTTCGAGGAGGCTCAGTCGTTTCGGAAGACATGATATTCTCAAGACTAGCGGTAAACCCGGTGAAAAACAAAACGAGGATCTTATGAGACTTCTATTTGCGATTGCACTGACGCTGCTTGTGATCGTAAACCTTCAGAGCTCGCGCGCAGCAGTGGCCGACGCAGTGCTATTCGACGACTTCAGCTATACCAACAAGCAACAAATGAAAACGAACGGCTGGATTCTGCGCACCGAACCCGGCTGGCCCGGAGTGCCTGGTGCAACGTGGTCGGAAGACGGAGTCACGCTCGTTAAGGATACTGACCGGCCCAACAACTGGATTGTGCGTATGACTTCGTCGACAGACGGAACGGGCGCGAATACGAGGCAGACTCAGATCTGTCATCAGCGCAAATATCTGGACGGCACTTACGCCGCGCGTGTTCGTTTCAACGACAATCCCGTCTCCGGCCCAGGTGGCGATCAGCTCGTGCAGAGCTTTTACACCATCAGTCCGCTGAAAGCGCCGATGGATCCCGACTACAGCGAGCTCGATTGGGAATACCTGCCAAACGGCGGTTGGGGTATCGATGGTCCAACGCTCTATGCAACCACGTGGGAGACGTTTAGTCCCGAGCCAAACTGGAAGAAAGACAACGTGTTCAAAACAGAGAACGGCAGCAAGGCCGGATGGCACACGTTGGTCACGCAGGTTTTCGATCAGAACGTACGTTACTTCATCGATGGAAAACTATTTGCGGAGCATGGTGACGCGTATTATCCCGAAGATACGATGTCGATCAATTTCAACCTGTGGTTCATCCGCGACGGAATGTTGAAATCAAACGAACGCCGCGTGTTTCAGGAAGACATCGATTGGGTGTTTCACCAGGCCGGCGTCGCGCTGACGCCGGTGCAGGTTGAAGCAGCGGTAACTGCGATGCGTCGAAACTCAGTCAAATTCCGAGATACAGTTCCGGCAAAAGTGCCTGCGTTGACTTCACCGTGCAATTTCTAATGCTGGATGTGTGAACTAATAAAAAAAGTCATAGCCGTACTGTTGTTGTTTGCAACGGTGGCGAGCGGCCAGAGCCAGAGGCGACGCACGACACCAGACAAACCATTTCCTGCTGAGTACTTGACTCCGTTAATGAGTGCGGCACAGGCCGGTCGGCTGGATAAGGTGCGCGTCTTGTTGAAACGTGGTGTTGACGTCAACGAAAAGCTCGACGCGCTTGGCGGCATGACCGCGCTGATGTTGGCTGCTGCTGCCGGTCACCTCGAAGTCGTGAAAGAACTGCTTAAGGCCGGGGCTGACCCGAACGCGTCAGCCGGCATTGCGCACGTCGGTTTTTTCACCCCGCTCGTCATGGCGATGAATGGTGTCAACAAAGCCAGATTCGACTTGATCGACACGCTAATTGCGGGAGGCGCACAACTGAATCCGCCGGTCTCGTCTTACGAATCGCCTTTGTGTACAGCGCTACACCTGAACGATATCGAACTCGTGAAGGCGCTGCTGAAAAGAGGCAGCGATGTGAACTGGGAGAACGAGATTGGCACGACGCCACTCGGCGCGGCTGTCACCGATGGGAATGCAAGCGTTACGCTCGTGCGCCTGTTACTCGAAGCCGGCGCCGACCCAAACAAGCCAAGACTTTGGGTCGGAGACGACTGTGTTTCGATTCTCCAATTTTTGGACGACAACCTCAGGATGTCGAGAGAGAACAACATGCCGAGAGACAAGGTCCGGGAAGAGATAAGTCGCTTGATTGTGCAGCATGGTGGAAAAAAGTTTAGCGGCAAGTCGAACGGCGGACCTTGTAATAGTTGGTAAACAAGTGGTTCTATTGCTTTGTACTCTCGGTCGTGCCTTTCTCACCAGTGCTCGCAGCCTTCTTGTGTCGCAGCCATTCGTCGATGCTCTCTCGGATGAACTCGCCCATGTCTTCAAATTCGCGCGCCGACTTTTCCCAGAACTCTTTGAACATCTTCGGATCGAAGGCAAAGCCATATCCGCGTCCAAAGCCTTTTGCTGGTCCGAGTTCGTCTTCGTAGTAGGCTGCGAGTTGGCGCGAAGCCATAGCGACTACGGTTAACGAACTTCCGGCAGCGAGCGGTTGGAAGACGACGCTTACGCCGGGGTCGAGTTCCTGAAGACGCGCGAGCACGCGATTGTATTGGTCGGTGCAAAAGGCGGCTGCGTCTTCTTTACCGCCGGTCCACTCTGATTGCAGCGCCATGCGCGAAGTGCGCCGCAATACGTTAATCAACTTGACTAGTTCTTTCTCTCGTTCCATGTCTACTCCTTACTTGCAACCCACCGGAATCGCTACGCATTTGATTCGCCGTCTGCGGCGTGGACCACCGAAATAAAATCCGCGACCAAAACCGGGCACAAACTCCGGCTCGTCCGCTTCGAAGTAAGCGAGCAGTTCGCGAGCAGCGATGCGAATGACTTCCGCGGAAGCAGCGTCGTCTAATGGCGTGAATAATGGTTTGATGGCGGGCTCGAGTTCGGTAAGTCGCGCGAGTACGCGGTTGTATTGAGCGACGCAGAATTGGGTTGCGTCTGGTCCAGCCTTGGTCCAGGCGGCATAGCCGGCCGCGCGCGCGATGCGTCGCAGGACGTTGAGCAGTTTTACTGTTTCTTTTTCCATCTGGTTCTCCTCGTTAATTCATTTTTGCTCGCAACAGTTTTTTGCCGTGATGAATTCTCCACTTCACAGTTGACAGGGGGATTCCCATGAACGCGGCGATACGGTTGAGTGGCATGTCGTCGAGAAAGCGCAACCGCAACGGCATTGCGTAATCTGGTGGGAGGTCGTCCAATGCTTTCATCATTTGCTCATCCCTCTCCTTATCCGCCAGCGGCCTTCCGAGCGCTTCAATCTTCTCGAGGAGCGCCTCGTCGAGCGCCACTCTCTTACTCACGTGTTTGTCTTCGCTCTTGCTGAACCGCAACGCCCGATGCCGTGTTATCGCGGACAGCCACGCCGCAAACTTCCGCGGCTCGTCGATACTCGGCAGCGCTTTGAACGCGAGGAGCAACGACTCCTGCGCCACATCCTCCGCATCGTCGCTACCGACGATGGTGCGCGCGAGTCGAACGACGGCGGGGCGATACCGCACGACAAGCTCCTCGAACGCCTCCAGATTCCCCAGAATCGCCGCTAATACCAGCACCTCATCCGGCGACTCAACCCCCGTCATCGACTCTCCACGCGCATAGTTGGACGTTCATTTGTATAGAGACATGTTACGAGTAAAAAGTTAGGCGGGTTCTTGGAGGATTTTGCGTATCCCTTATATCCGTTGGGTAGTCCCCTAATTTCTTCTCTGCGGCCCTCTGCGTATCTCTGCGTTCTCTGCG
>DATNCH010000124.1:0-12036 GCA_035571655.1 Pyrinomonadaceae bacterium | reverse complement strand
AGAAAATGGAGCGTGGATCGTCAATGAGACCGCAGTGTTTCCACAGGGCGAGGTCACTGACGTAAGCACCATCGAAAAGGGAAGTTTGCTGCTGAAGCGTCGTTTCATCAAGCAAGGTCCAATGACGATCGAGATGAACGTCGCGCCGAACAAACTCAGCGGCACGACGACGATGAACGGGCAATCCAAACCGATCGATGTCGATCCAGGTGGCGCTTTGTTCGCTGACGGCGCCGGCACGTTTGAAGTGCTCGCTTCCCTGCCCCTGGCTGATGGTTACACTTTGAGTTTTCGGAACTTCGACGTGCAGAAGCAGAAGCCCCAGATCAAACAGTTGAAGGTAATCGGGACTGAGAGCGTCACCGTTCCGGCAGGGACGTTCGACGCGTACAAGCTCGAGATCGTCGACGCCGAAAACGATGCAGACAAACAGACGGTCTGGATCGATAAGGCAAGCCGGAAGGTGTTGAAGATTTCGGCCGTGCTTCCGAGTATGAATGGAGCCGTGCTCACGTCTGAGTTGACGCCATAAAGCGGATTGAGCCACAAAAAGGCCCAAAAAGGCCCACAAACGGTCTTTTTGTGCCTTTTGTGTTATACAAATAGTTTACGCTGTAAAGTACTTGACGGCACTCACGCCGGCGGCTTAAGATGCCGGCGTGAGGACCTGCTACGACGTAACTATCATCGGTGCTGGGCTTGCCGGGCTTCAATGTGCTCGCCTCCTCGCCCGGCAAGGCCTGAACGTTCTCCTCGTCGATCGCAAGAACACGCTGCGCCAGAAGATCCATACCACCGGGATCTTCGTGCGTCGCACCCTCGTCGATTTCGACATCCCGGACGACTGTCTGGGACCAGCAATCAGGCACGTATCGCTTTATTCACCCGCGCAACGGCCGCTCGAACTCGTAAGTGAGCACGACGAGTTTCGCGTCGGACGCATGGGCCAACTCTACGAGCGTTACTTGCAGCAGTGTTTACACGCCGGTGTGCACTGGCTTCCGCAAACAAGTTACGTCAGCCATTCTGTCGCGAACGGCAAAGTAGAACTTCAACTCAGCTCACGCTCCGTAACAACGCGCTACCTGATCGGAGCGGATGGCGCTCGTTCGCGTGTTGCTCGCGATCTCAAACTCGACCTGAATCGCGAATTCATCGTCGGCGTGGAGAGTGTCTTTCAGGGAACCGTGCTTGATGGTCCACCGCGTCTGCTTTGTTTTCTCGATCCAAAACTCGCGCCGGGGTACATCGCGTGGATTGCTCATGACGGCGAAGAGACGCATTTGGGCGTCGGCGGTTATCCGTCGTTATTCGAGCCGACGGCGGCACTAAACGACTTTCGTTCGCGCGTGGAAGGCATTATCGATTTACGAAACGCAAAACAGATCGAAGCTCGCGCGGGCCTCATTCCGGTCGGCGGCGTGCTGAGAAACATCGCGAATTCAACGGGCCTGTTAATAGGTGACGCCGCGGGCGCCGTGTCACCACTCACCGCGGGTGGTTTGGATCCCTGCATGCGTCTGTCGGCGTTTGCCGCGAGCGTTGTTACAGAGTATTTGTCGACCGGAGACGTTGAGGTGTTGCAGGCGTACTCGGGTGAGCTATTCCGGTCGCGCTTCGCCTCGCGGCTATGGGCACGTCGCATCGCTGCGACTCTTCGTCAGCGCCAACTGCTCGAAGTGGGTTGTGCGCTGCTGCGGTTGCCTGTGTTCAGCCGGCTTGCGCATCACGTTTTCTTTGGCCGCGGTTCTTTCCCAGACGTGACCGACTCAATATCTACACTCCAGCATTCCAAAGGCGAACTGTGCCGTCAGCACTTCCCGTGACCAACACTTTACCTTCGGCGTGAAATGCGACTGCGTTGACGTTGTCACACGTTCCGATCGTTCGCGAGCGCGTCGTCTCCAGGTTCCACACGCGGATTCTTCCATCAAGCGAACACGCGGCGATCTTCTCGCCAAGGGGTGAAAACGCGAGACAGCAAATGCACGAACAGTTCTTCCCGAGCACTCGAGCCTGGCCGGTTTGAACGTCCCACAAGCAAAGCGTCTCGTCCCAACTTCCGGATGCAACGCTTTTTCCATCCGCGGAAAAAGCCACTGATGTAATCAGCCGACGACTGCTTCCGATCGTGCGAGCCGTTCCAGTCTCGAGATCCCAAACGCGGATTGCGGGATTCATACGAGTCGCATCAGCCGCCGCAATCAATTTGCCGTCAGGAGAAAACGAGATGGAACTGCTTCCTCCCGCGGGGTGCCTGAGAACTCTCATCTGGCCCGTCTGCAAATTCCACACGCGCAGCACGCCGGTTGACTCGGCGCTCGCACAAGCGAGACTCTTGCCACCTGGAGAAAACGCGATTGACGGAGCTTGTTCGCCACACTCTCCGAGATCCAACATCTCGCCCGATCGCAGATCCCACACGCGAACGCTGGATCTTCCCTCGTTCGCCGAAGCAATCAATACGCCATTAGGTGAATATGCGACTGACGACACAGGACCTTCAGATGCACCAAGAACGCGCGTATCTCTGCTCTGAAAGTTCCACAGGTAAATAACACCCTCTTCGCCTCCGAAAGCAACATCATCACCAAAGGGAGAACAGGCGACCGTGCGAATCGCTTTCTGTGACTGCACCACCACGCCAAATTCAGGTGGCCGGTCCAGCGAAGTCGTCGATGGAACGCTGTCCAATGGCGAAGAGGCATCATCCTCGCGCTTCACTTCTTCTCTCAAGAGAGTTCGAACGGCCTGCCACCACGAGTCGACGATCCAACGAGCTGCTCCCTCGCTCACCACACGATCTTTTCGCAAGCGCTTGACGAGCAGCGCCCGCAGCATGTCACGCGGCAGTCCGTCGTGCGAAGCCAACAGGTCGCTCGGAATTCGTTCGCGGACGGCGAATACAAGCAACGCGATCTCTTCCTTGTATTCGCCACAATAGTCCTTTAATAAGTTCTCACAGAGTTTGGCGTCCGTGAGCGGCGCGCGCCCGTGGTTGCTCAGAATCTCACCGAGTTTCTGCGTGACGACTTCATCGAGCGGCTTCAAGACCAGATTTCACCTTCTATGTGTCCGAAGTTGATCCTCGTGCCGACGGCCAGAGTCACGCTGCGTCCCGGCGAGACGTCCTTGATCTCTCCATTGCGGTTGGTGGTGGACCACGTTCCATCGGAAAGATTTTTCAATCCCCAGACGGAAGGGTCTGACGGATGCCGCGTGACAGCGGCGACCGCACGCGAGAAATCGTATTTCTTCTCTTCGTCGACATGATGCACGAAGAGTTGCGTGTCGTGATTGAGCATCACGAAAGTACGCCCGAGACGCACGCGTGGAGGAAGGTGAAGTTGACGCCGGCACGACCAACACCGGCTCTCTCCGTCTGACTCGCCGGCGTCGTGAAAGTTTTCGGCGTTACAGTGAGCGCAATAAATGATCGCATCACGAAGTCGGACCATCGCGCCGCGCCAATTACTCTCGCGCACGCGCCCGTGTTGTGGATCGCTGATGCCTTCGGTGAAGCCGCGCGTGAAAAGTTCGCGCAGAAATTTCGGATAGATTGCCCAGAACACAAGCGGATTGCGCTGGTGATTTGGATCGGGAGCGTTAGAATCGTCTGCCGGATCAAAGATGAATACCGGCTCTGTGCCGTAAAGCTTTTTCATGGCCGGCAAGTCGAGACACTTGATGGCCAACTCCTTCTTACCTTCGAGCGGGTGATGCATCATGAACATGTAAAACAACAACACGGCGAGCGAGAACAGATCGGTTTGTGTGCTCGGTACTGCGTCGCCCCTGACGATCTCCGGCGCCATGAAACGCGGAGTGCCATAGACGCCACTGCGCGATTGATTATCGACAGCGACGTTGTCGTTATCGCAGATCAAAACCTCGCCGGATGCCGGATCGAAAAAAGCATTGCCGAACGAGATGTCACGATAACAAAAGCCCTTTGAGTGAAGTTGCAGGTAGCTGTGAGAAAGCTCTAACCCGGCTGTTGCCAGCGCTCTGAAACTCGGTTCTATACGCCGCTTCATCATGTCGACGATGCCTCTGAAGCGAGGGTCACGCAGCGGCATGACGTAGCCGAACGCGGAGGTCGAACTCGAGGTCGCGATCTCGATGGGCCAGAGGAAACGATCGCTGGGAGATCCCATTTTGATCAGGGTCTCGAGGGCCTTGCGCTGCTCGCTTGTACCCGAAGACTGAAAATACCATTTGAGCGCGACTGGTTTGCCGTTCTGTATGGCACGATACACTTCTCCCTGACCGCCGCCGCCGAGAAATTTTTCGACGGCGCAGATGGACCGCGTTGAGCTCGTGTAAACCTTCTGACCGGGTTTGAGGATCTGATCCATAAATCAGCCACAAAAAGGCGCAAAAGAACACAGGATGCCGAGAGTCACGTCGTCGCCACTGCCGGCGCGAGTTGAGTCGGTGAGCCAGCGTTCCAAATTCTCGTGAATGTGGCCAAGACCTTCCGCGCGAATTGTGTGCAAGATGTCTGGTCCAACTTTTAGAAAACCTGCTTCGTCGCGAAACGAATTCGGATAGCCGTCCGTCGCCAACAGAATGAGCGCAGGCTGTTCGTGAGTAATCGGCTGAAAGCTCACTCTGAAATCGCTCCACGCATCCGCGGTGCAGAGCGAAGTGGTTTCATTCGCGAACAGGCGATCGTCTTTAACCAGCGGTTTTGAAACCGCGCCCTGATCGCTGACCGTCAGGATCTCGCCGTCTCCCAGTTGCAAATACAAAACAAACCGCTCGGCCACTGCGACAGTCACGATGGTCGCGCCATAAGCTTTCGTAAAATCGCCATTCGTGCGTCCTAATGCGTCGAGCTCAATCTCAGATAGAGGATTCGCTTTGATGTGCTCGTCGACGGCATCGCGCCATGCACGCACTAACGCACGCGGCAACCACTCTTCCGCTGCACGCTTGACCAGCGATAAGTTTTCCGCTTCTTCCTGACTGGTGACGAAATCGTGGACCAGTTGAGTGGCTGTTTCAACTGCCAGACTCGCGCCGGTGTGACTTCGCGGATATCGACTGCTTCCATGCCCGTCAGCTACTGCCAGGACCAGCAACGAACCAGCGCCGCAATCCGGTCTCCAACAGATCGCGTCCTGGTTTGGCATGCCGCTGCGTTCGTGAGCAGCACCGCGCACGCTTTGACCAGCGGCCTGCCAACGCGGCGTGTCGTTCTCGAGATTCATTACTTACCAAACATCGTCCGCCGATGGCCCGGTGGTATCCGGCAGGGCGGGAATCGGCACATTGAGGCCAGCGGTCGAAGCGGCTGCGCTTTGACTTGCGGGTGATGAAGCAGATTTGAGTACCGCGGTCGAAACCCACCTGATGTATTTAATTAAGGACTCGGGATTGTTGGCCTGGAGAGGTCTGAGCTCCGGGTTGGCAATGAATTTCTTCAGCACTTCCTGATCGGCATCTTCGCCGATGGCGATAGCGATGCGCACTGCTTTGCGTCCCCAGGGTTCGTTCATCAAAGCCTGGAGACCGCCGGTGAAATCGTCAGTCGGTTGACCATCCGAGATGAGCACGAGAACAGGAGGCAACGCGCGCTCGTCCATGGGCGGAATTTTGAGTTGATCGGCAACGATGCTTAATGCTTTCCCCATCGCGGTGACGCCGCCCGCATCGAGATCGTCCCACTTGAAATCGGCGATGTCGGTCGCTTGCGAAACGTGCCATTGAGCGCCATCAGAAAACCTGACCGCACGCACGAGCACTTGCGCGTTTGGATTTTCGTCGGCGACGTCCTGCATGTGAGGAATCGCTTCCTTGATTGCTGTGTTCAACGACTGGATCTTGCCATCGACAGCCATCGAACCTGAGCAGTCGGCAATCCAGATGAAGTGCAGCGGTCGAGTCGCTAACTCACCACCAGGTCGCATGCTCACTCGGAGTCGTCCCTCCTTAGTTTCACTTACTTCGCAGGCATTATGTCACGCGGTCAGATGCGACGGCCAATTTTCTCGCTTCGCCTCTCAGTCCGCTTCGTCGTCCGCCTCGTCGCCGCTTGATTCGGACAAGTCTTCTCGCAGCATCTCGAGGGTTAGCAAGGGCATGGGCACTTCGCCTGCGATCATTCTGCGCCATGCTCCCGTTCCTCCTTCCCACGCGGCCGGGTAAGCACCATCTTTCCGATTGAAAACGAGCTTGGCGGATTTCCGTCTCCTGGCAAATCTCACCGCGGCTCTTTCCGGCTTGCCGCCGACAGGGTTGCGTGTTTTGTGGGGCTCGGGGATGGTGAGCAAGCCGCTTAGGATGGCTCCGGCAGAGCTGTCGCGCCGACTTCGTTTTTTTGCAGCTTTCGAAACTTTGGCGGGACCAACGGATTCCAAAAACCCGAGCGTCTCTTTCAGTATGGGGTCAAAGTCTTCGCTCTTGTCGAGGGCCCTATGAATGTCGTCATAGTTAATTTTGACCTTTTTCTCCTTAGCCGGGTCAGGACCCCAGTCATCCGGCGCCAGTGTTGCGTAAGGCTGTGGTTCTTTGTATCTACCCCTTCCCACGCGCACGACGCCATGAGGTGTTTGAAGTACCACGCGTTTTTTTCCCGTTTTTTTGTCGAAGTCCATCTCGGCAAAAAGATGCGCCCTCTTCTTTGGTTCTTTCCTACTCTCGTGCCTCTCGCGTGCCCTCTTTAGCCTTTGTCTTATGGGCCCTTGTCTGTGATGCTCTCCCGTTGCGTCGTCGTAGTAGTCACCTTCCTGCGGCTTGGGGGTGAACTTCTTTTTTTTGCGCGGGAACTTGTTGTCGTCTCCCTTCTTCTTAGATGCTTTGAAGAATTGCCACTCTTTGTCCTTATATATCCAGATAGTTCTCTGGATGGGAAAGCGCGAAGGGCAAGCAAGCTCGCGTACGTCTCGTGCCGGCACATGCGTTGACGGCAGGGGTCTGTTGGCAGTGGGCACTGTATGGACCGACGTACTTTTTGTCTGTAAGACTTTCGGTACCTGAGGACGATAGACAGGAGGCGCGCTCGGCGGTTGCCGGTTCATAGCATTAGTTGCAATCTTGCGTTGCGCGACTTTCGGCGTCGGTTGCGGACGATAGACCGGCGGTGCGACGGGACGCTTGATACTTTGCGCTGATGGAGGCGTCTTTAACTGTGCGACCACGGGCTTGAATTGGCCCACCTGCCGATTGAACGGCTGTGGGATGCCTCTCGCGTTCGTGGGTTTCTTGTTTGAGTTCATTTCAACCTCGTCCCTGCCGAACCAGCTAATAAGCCCAGCCACCGATGATCACGCCGACCGCTTTCGGCGCAACTTTTGTGTCGTCGCCGAAAGCGCAGCTTGCAATTGTCGGCGCAGCGTCCTGGCCTCCGTAAACTTGTGATCCAGGCTGAGCGCCTGATCGGCGTAACCCAGCGCTTGATCCAATTGGTCCAGACCATAGTGACAAACTGCAATGTTGTAAGCGGTGCCTGGTGCTATGCCATGGAGGTCAACAGAGCGTTGCAGGAATTCGAGCGCGTCTGCATGAAACTGCATCTCGAGGAGTAGCGTGCCCAACTCGAAAGCGAGATCACTCTCCTCCCCGATCGGCAGATAAGAATCCCATACCTTTAGGATCGCTTCGTGCAACTGCTGCTTCTGAAGGTCGGTCGTCTCCGGCAGATGTTTCTTCAAGACCGGCAAGCACTCACGGAATCTTTTGTAGTCCCAGCAACTCAATCGCAGGAAAGCCAGGACTTCATCGAGAGTCAAAGCGTCGTAAATCTGCGCGATGCCCTCCTTCAACGTGAAGAAATCATCTGGTCCAAATTTTTCAATCGCCTCAGCGTAAGCCTGGGTCGTTTCAATGAAGTCGTCCGCCGGATCGCCGAACATGAAGGCAGAGATGTTGAGGTGCTCAGTCAGACCGGGAGGATGCAGCACTCGAGCACCGAGACGGCGGCAGAACTCTCCAATAATCTGGTAATCAACCATCATCGAGAGAGATCCGTGGACGGCGAACGACGGTGTTCCACTTCCCAACTTCAACGCCTCATCACGACTGTATCCCCGGTCGCCTGAAAGGAGCAGCATGCGACCGCCCGAAAGGTCGTAGAGATTTTGAATCCCCTGCAATGCCGAGGTCGGAAACAAAAAAGGAGTGTCGGGGAGACGCTGTTTGTAGTCGAGCAAAATGCGGTTCCATTTCGGATCGTCGTAGTAGTTTCCGTTGATGGGATTGTTGTGAGCCGTCAGTTCAACCCTCGACAGAATGTTCGGATCCGCGGTGTCAATCTCAGCGTGTGGCGTTGTTAAGCTTACCTGGATTTCAAAGAGGTTCTCGTCAGTCGCCAGGAAAGCATCCTGCGGCGTGCTATCAAAAACGTAGTTTGAAATCACGACCAGGGGATTGCGCAGCGTCGTGTTTGAAAGGATCTCTCCCGAATCGAGCGTGATTTGCACGTCGCTTTCGAGATCAAAGCGCGCAAAGTCCAGAGAGCCTTCTTTAATAAAAGGACGCAGCCACGGCTGCGTGCGCCAATACTCCAGATTACTTTCCGTGAAATCCGTCATCACGTACTTAACCGGAATCGCTTTGAAGACAGAGGTGCGATAAAGGTTAAGAAACTTTTTCAGGAACAAGTACGCGAAACGGCCAGAACCTGCACCGAGTTCGACAATGTGAAGCGGCTGACGACTATCCGGCGGGTTCGACGACCGCGCGCAGTCGCGCAGAAAACCCAACACGACCCTCGCGTAAGCATCGGCTATAAACGGACTGCTGGTGATGTGATGGGGAACAGCGCCCGAGCGCCAGGCCTCGATGCCGTGCCGCTCAAAATAATTTCGCTGAAGCCGCCAAAGGACAGACCTCGACAGACGTTGGTTCATTTCCAGGGGCAAACTTTTTTGCTCGAATGAGGTCATTATCTTTTCAGCGTGTGGGCTGTTACTGGATGCCTGATTTAGCTGCGAGTGTCTCCCAATCTTCTTCTTCTGCTACTGCCGCTGGCTGAACTTGCTCCACTTGTTTACCTTCTCTCCTTTCTCGCTCTCGTTCCCAACGCAACTCTGCTTCTTCGGCTGCTGCTGCCGCCACCTGTCGCTGCCTCTCTTCCTCTGCTTCCTGGCGTAGCCGCTGCTGCCTCTGTTGCTCCTGCAGCGCTAACGCTGCCTCTTCAGTCACGACACTCTGAGGTTTCTGCAACGTCAGACCGAATCTCGCAGCCTGTGCTTGAGTTCGATCGTAGATTTTTTTAGAGGGTTCTCCGCCCCTGAATGTAAGAGTGGTTGATCCGTCCTTGTCGTCCCAGTGAAAGTAAGTGGCCGCATTGGCCTTGTAATGAATGTTCGAAACATTGATCCGATCCTTGGCATCTCTCGGCCCGTGGGAGAGAGTTACATGAGGTAGGTCTTGCTGCCCTTTCTTCCAGACCACCGAAACCCCATTGCCGCCAGGTAGCACTACACCTGCGGGAACCTGGACTCTCACCCGCTGGATGATGCCGTTCGCCGGTCTCACAACAGGCGCGGCCAAACGCGGTGTGTTCGGTTGCGGTTGGAATGCGAGACGTTTGGTTTGCGCGATCATGGGTTGCACGATTCGTTTTACGCCGGGTTTGTAAACCGGTGGACCAACTGGTTGGCGCGGCGCTAGCCCTTGCGCAGTCTGACCCGTTGGGCGCTTTGTCTGTAAGACTTTTGGTACGGGCTGCGGACGATAAACAGGAGGCGCAGCCGGCCCGCGCGACGCAGCCTTCTGCAACACGAGCTTCTGGATGTGTCGCGCGATGGGTGTGTTCGTTTTTTTCGGCGGCATGATCATCGACCCTTCTTCCGTTTGTGCTCGCCCTTGATGATCTGCTGGTACGAGAAAAACTGGTCCATCGGCAGACTCGCTTGCTCGGCGTCGTCTGCGTTGGGCTGGTAATGCCCGGAGCCGTTTGACCACCACTCGAGCTGGCCGTTGTTGAAGAAGATCTCACCCGCGTAGAGCACTTGCTTCCCTTCCGCGATTGAAGGATGCCGGTAGCGCCCGTGCAGCAACATCTCGCCCTCGCGCGTACGCACAAAGTTATATTGCTGATTGGGAACGTTCACGCCGTGGCTTTTTACTTTGTGCAGCCGGTACTGATTAGCAAAATTGTTGAGCCGGAAAATATTGCCGTGATCGATTGGCTCGATCGCGCCGGGATGCAGGTTTGGGTAATACTTCGTGGCCTGCACTATTCGCGACGTAAAGGGTTGAATCGTCGCTGGCTCTTTCCGCTTTAGTGTTATCGTCGCGCCTCTCTGGACCACACTCCTGTTGGGTGCTTCAGGTCGGACCCCGTTACTCTTTGACTGTAAGACTTTCGGTATCGAGTTCGGACGATAGACAGGTGGCGCCTTCGGTGTGTTGTTGACACGCTGCGTGGAGGAAACCTGAGGTGACCCCACTCTTCGTTGTAGAGCGTTTGGAACGGGCTTAATTTTTGATGTCTTATTCAAGATAGTATCCTGGAGTTGTGATAGCGTGCTCTGATTGCTATCCCTTACTAAAGAGATTGCCGGTCAGTCCTCCACCGACGTCGTCGTCATCCCTATCCTCACGCCACTGATTCTTATTAATTTCGTCTTCAGTCCTGATGTGGTACGGGAGCTTCGATTTGAACCTGTACTTCTTCCGCTTTTCCGATACCTGGGCCGACTGATCCTTCGTGCTCTGTTTGTGTGTATACCCGTAATGTTCGAGGTCGTCATCCGAGTCGCTTTCGGCCTTGACCAACTCATTTTTACCGAAGGTTTTTCCGCTCTCGAGGCCATAGTGTTGGTTATGTGTCTTCGGCTTTTTGTACATCGTCGGGTGGGGCACCGTGATGCTCGAGGTGATATCGCTTCTTTGCAACCGGTGTGGCATCTCCAGGGTGTCCGTTATGAGTTGCTGCGTGGAATACCCTGTGATGCGCGGTACTCGCGGCATCTGAAAATGAATATTCGCGTTCGGCGCAAGAGTGTTGAGGCGTTCGGCTGTATTCGGATCGCTTATATCGAAGTTGCGGAGAACCGGCACGCCCAGGCCCTCGAGGCTGAGCAAATTCTCAGTGAAGTCCGGATAGTCCGGCTCCTGCTCGAACGTCGTCACCACCATCGTTTCCAGCAGCCTCGGGTCTTTGCGCTGTCGCGCCATCACGCCGGAGAGGTCTGCTTCGGAAAGGAACACCTGCGAGCGGCCTTCGATCCGCTCCTGTTCCGGGCGGATCATTCCCCTGGGATGCATGCCTCCCACCGTCGGGCGATAACTGATAATTTGCTGGTGCGGAACTGAGACGCTCCCCCGCGTTCTTGTAGCGAACCGATAGTGGGTGTAGTTATTTGTTTCGAGCTGATAAGTGTCCCACTGCGGCGCCTCGTACGTGCCCACGGACGTTGACGACGTCGGATACGGATACTTAATCAGAAAGTCCGTGCCTGAATCCGTGAGGTGAGGGTGCATACGCTGGATCGTATTCGTCCCCCTCGAGGGAATGTGTGCGCGCACGGGCACGGCCGTCTTCGGCTGCACCGTTCTCGTCTGTACCGAACGTTGCGCATGCGGCGCGAGGGTTTGCGGACGATTAACAAGCCGCATCGCAGGAGAACCGGTTTTTGGCACTGCCGGGGTTTGCTTAACAACTGCGATCTTTGACTGCAAGACCTTCGGCACAGGCAGCGGACGATATGCTCGAGGCGCGACGACTGCTGGTTTTGATTGCAGCGATGTTGGGTGCACTTGACCAGCCGGCCGGCTTTTTGCCTGTAAGACTTTCGGCACTGGTTGCGGACGATAGACCGGAGGCGCAACGGGCCGTTTGATATTTTGCGCGGATCCCGGTTGCCGATTGAATGGTGGTACGCCTCTCGCCGGCATTGATTTCTTATTCGAGTTCACTTCAATTCTCGTATGCGGGACGGCTTTGCCTCAAAAGTCGAGAGTCATTGTTGGAGGAGGTCAGTACCGTAACGCGGTAGCGTCGGGTGACGTAGAGCCTCTCAATTTTGCTATGAATTACGTATGTTCGAAACCGACCCGACGCTACCGCGTTACGGTACT
>DATNCH010000123.1:0-4363 GCA_035571655.1 Pyrinomonadaceae bacterium | reverse complement strand
CGCACCCTCGGGCAAGAAGATACTTCTTCTCGAGCGCGGTGATTACGTTCCACGTGAGAAGGACAATTGGAGCACGCGCGCCGTAAACCTTGAAGGTAAATACAACACGAAAGAGGCGTGGCGCGACAGCGAAGGCAAAGAACTCCATCCGCACACGAACTATTTCGTCGGTGGGAACACGAAGTTTTACGGCGCCGCACTCTTTCGTTTGCGAAAGGAAGACTTTGGTGAGATTCGACATCACGGCGGAATCTCTCCGGCCTGGCCCATCAGTTACGACGAGTTGGAGCCTTATTACACAAAGGCCGAGCATCTCTATCAGGTACACGGCAACCGTGGTGAGGATCCGACGGAGCCTTGGGCCAGCGCGGCTTACAAGTATCCGGCCGTTAGCCACGAGCAACGCATTCAGCATTTGCATGACGATCTCGAACGCGCAGGTTTAAGGCCTTTTCACGTGCCGTTGGGTATTCGAATCAACGAGGAGAATGCGCGGAAGAGTCTCTGCATTCGCTGCAATACGTGTGACGGCCATCCGTGTTTGATCGGCGCCAAGTCTGATGCGCAGACAATCTGCGTCGACCCGGCCCTCGAACACGAAAACGTCTCCCTGGTTACAAACGCAAAGGTCCTGCGGCTCGAGACCAACGGCAACGCTCGCGAAGTCAGCAAAGTGATCGTCGACCGCAACGGCGTTCGCGAGGAGTATTCAGGCGACATCGTCGTCGTCTCGTGCGGCGCGGTAAATTCTGCTGCGCTCCTATTGCGCTCAGCTAACGACAGTCACCCAAACGGGCTCGCCAACGGTTCGGACGTTGTCGGCCGTCACTACATGGGCCACATCAATTCTGTACTCATGGCGCTGTCAAAATGTCCGAATCCAACAGTCTTTCAAAAGACACTTGCAATCAATGACTTTTATTTCGGTTCGAGGGATTGGGACTACCCGCTGGGCCACATCTCGTTCGTCGGAAAGCTCGATGCTGACACTTTGAAAGCCGGCGCGCCTGCAATAGCTCCGGGATGGACGCTCGATCTAATGGCGAAGCACTCGCTGGACTTCTGGCTGACTTCCGAGGATTTACCCGACGCGGACAATCGTGTGACTGTCGATCGCGACGGTCAGATCCGCGTCAGTTACAAACTAAACAATGTCGAAGGTCACGATCGCCTGAAGGCGCAGTTGCAAAAGGCGTTGAAACAGACCAACTGCGATGTTCACGGGCACGACTGTCACCAGGGTTTATTCGCGCGAAATCTCTACCTGGGCCAACGGCTGCCGCTGGCGGCAGTGGCACACCAGAACGGCACCGTGCGTTTTGGCGACGATCCGAAAACGTCCGCACTCGACCGCAACTGCAAAGCCCACGAGCTCGACAATCTTTACGTCGTTGACGCGAGTTTCTTTCCCTCGAGCGGCGCAGTGAATCCCGCACTGACGATCATGGCGAATGCGTTGCGCGTCGGAGATCACTTGCTGGAGCGAATGAAATGAAGCGGATCAAAGTCACACTTCTCGGTTTACTGCTTGCGCTGGGCGTCTTCGTGCAGACGACGACCGGCCAGTACCTGCCGACGGACGCGCGTGTACTCAACGTCGCGCGCGTCCCCCTCCTCGTAAGCGACGTGACTGTTCCGGTGGTCGAACAAGTGGGTGCGATCGGCATGACAGTTTCGGATATGGATGCATCCGTCGATTTCTATTCGCGAGTGTTGTCGTTTGAGAAGGTTTCGGAGGTCGAAGTGACGGGTGAGGATTACGAGCGTCTACAGGGCGTTTTTGGTTTGCGGATGCGCGTGGTGCGAATGCGGCTCGGCGATGAGTTCATTGAGTTGACCGAATACCTCGCGCCAAAGGGCCGGCCCGTGCCGGTCGATTCCCGCAGCAACGATCGCTGGTTCCAACACATTGCCATCATCACGAGCGACATGGACAAAGCTTATGCTCTGCTGCGCCAAAACAAAGTGGAGCATGCTTCTACTGGTCCACAGCGTTTGCCTGACTGGAACAAGAACGCGGGCGGCATCAAAGCTTTTTACTTTCGAGACCCGGACAAGCACTGGCTCGAGATTCTTGAATTCCCGGAAGGCAAAGGCGATCAGAAGTGGCAGAAGAAAGACAAACTGTTTCTCGGGATCGATCACACCGCTATCGTTGTCAGCGATACTGAGGCGAGTCTGAAGTTTTATCGCGATGCACTCGGTCTGCACATCGCCGGCACGAGCGAAAACTACGGCACAGAGCAGGAACATCTCAACAACGTCTTCGGCGCAAGGTTGCGCATTACGAGTCTTCGAGCCGCGAGCGGGGGGCCAGGCATCGAATTTCTCGAGTACCTTGCGCCGCGTGATGGGCGCCCTTCGCCTGCTGATGCGCGCGCGCCGGATCTGTTTCACTGGCAGACCAGTCTGATTGTTAACACCGCCGACACGTTTGCGAAGCGTTTGCTTGCGGAGAACTCGCGCCTGGTTTCGCCGGGTGTGGTCGTACTGAATAATAAAAGCCTGGGCTTTAGCAAAGGTCTGTTAGCGCGAGATCCCGACGGCCACGTAATGGCATTAATCGAAATGAATGGGCCACAAAAAGGCAAAAATGTACAAAACCAATAAGGAGGCGCCGCGGCCTTTGACCACGACGAATAGACCAACCGCGGAAGAAAAGCGCCTGGACGAGGCTCGCCAACGCAGCAGGCACTGGAAGCGTTGGGGTCCGTATCTAAGTGAGCGCGCCTGGGGCACAGTGCGCGAGGACTACAGTCCTTATGGCAGTGCCTGGGATTACTTCCCGCACGATCACGCGCGCTCGCGAGCTTATCGTTGGAACGAAGATGGAATTGCAGGGATCTCGGATCGTCATCAGAAGATCTGTTTCGCCATCGCACTGTGGAACGGCCGCGATCCGATTTTGAAAGAACGCCTTTTTGGACTGACCGGCAACGAGGGAAATCACGGTGAAGACGTCAAGGAATACTATTTTTACCTCGACTCGACTCCCACCCACTCGTACATGAAGTATCTATACAAATATCCGCAAGCAGAGTTTCCATACGGCCGGTTGATTGCGGAGAATCGGCAACGAGGCAAGCTTGCACCTGAGTTTGAGCTAATCGATACGGGTATCTTTGAAGATAACCGCTACTTCGACGTCGTTGTCGAATACGCGAAAGCTGATGTCGAGGACATCCTGGTGAAGATCACTGCGACGAATCGCGGTCCTGAAGCAGCTTCGCTAAATCTGCTGCCCACGATTTGGTTTCGCAATACGTGGTCATGGAATCAGAATGGAACGGCGAAACCAACCTTACGCAGCACGAGCGAAGGTGTTATCGAACTCAACCACGGAGAACGATGGTTGTACTGTGACGGTGCGCCTGAGTTGCTCTTTACGGAAAACGATACGAACACGCAGCGTCTCTTCAACTTCACGAATGGTTCGCGTTATGTGAAAGACGGAATCAACGAATACGTCGTTCACGGCAATCAGCAAGTGGTGAATCCGGAACAGACGGGCACAAAGGCGGCGGCAAATTACAAAGTCACGATTCCACCGGGTGAGACTGCGACGATCCGTCTGCGCTTAAGTGATCAGAACACTGGCCGCCAAAACGCTTTCGCGAACTTTGAAAACATCTTCGGCACGCGCGTTCACGAGGCCGACGAGTTCTACGAGACCGTCATCCCCAAACATCTTTCCCATGATGCTCGACTGGTTATGCGTCAGGCATTCGCCGGCATGCTCTGGTCCAAACAGTTCTATCACTACGTGATCGAGCAGTGGCTTGACGGCGATCCGGCGACACCTAAGCCTCCGCGAGAGCGTGCCCGTGGTCGTAATCATGAGTGGAAACATCTTTACAACGCCGACGTCATCTCGATGCCCGACAAGTGGGAGTATCCGTGGTATGCGGCGTGGGATCTTGCGTTTCATTGCGTGCCGCTGGCGTTGGTTGATTCAGAGTTCGCCAAGGAACAGCTCGTATTGATGCTGCGCGAATGGTACATGCACCCGAACGGCCAATTGCCGGCATATGAGTGGGCATTTGGCGATGTGAATCCACCAGTTCATGCATGGGCCGCATGGCGCGTTTACAAGATCGAGAAGAAGCGACGCGGAGTCGGCGACACAGTCTTCCTTAAGCGGGTTTTCCAGAAGCTGCTGTTGAATTTCACCTGGTGGGTCAATCGCAAAGATGCTGATGGAATGAACATCTTTCAGGGCGGGTTTCTCGGTCTGGATAACATCGGCGTTTTCGATCGCAGTGCACCGCTGCCGACGGGCGGACATATCGCTCAATCCGACGGCACGAGTTGGATGGCGATGTATGCACTGAATCTTTTGGCAATCGCGATGGAACTCGCGAAA
>DATNCH010000122.1:0-5446 GCA_035571655.1 Pyrinomonadaceae bacterium | reverse complement strand
TCCCTCGAACCGAAATAAAAGTCATTGATTGCAAGTGTCTTTTGAAAGACTGTTGGATTCGGACATTTTGACAGCGCCATGAGTACAGAATTGATGTGGCCCATGTAGTGACGGCCGACAACGTCCGAACCGTTGGCGAGTCCGTTTGGGTGACTGTCGTTAGCTGAGCGCAATAGGAGCGCAGCAGAATTTACCGCGCCGCACGAGACGACGATGATGTCGCCTGAATACTCCTCGCGAACGCCGTTGCGGTCGACGATCACTTTGCTGACTTCGCGAGCGTTGCCGTTGGTCTCGAGCCGCAGGACCTTCGCGTTAGTAACCAGGGAGACGTTTTCGTGTTCGAGGGCCGGATCGACACAGATTGTCTGCGCGTCAGACTTGGCGCCGATCAGACACGGATGACCGTCGCAGGTGTTGCAGCGAATGCACAGACTCTTGTGCGCGTTCTGCTCGTCGATGCGAATTCCTAACGGCACGTGAAAAGGTCTTAAACCTGCGCGTTCGAGATCGTCGTGTAAATGCTGAATGCGCTGCTCGTGACTAACTGCCGGATACTTGTACGGTGCGCTGGACCACGGCTCCGTCGGATCTTCGCCGCGATTACCGTGTACCTGATAAAGATGCTCGGCTTTCGTGTAATAAGGTTCCAGCTCGTCGTAGCTGATCGGCCAGGCCGGAGAGATTCCGCCGTGATGACGAATCTCACCAAAGTCTTCCTTTCGCAGACGAAAGAGAGCCGCGCCGTAAAACTTCGTGTTACCGCCAACAAAGTAATTCGTGTGCGGATGAAGCTCTTTACCTTCGCCGTCGCGCCACGCCTCTTTCGTGTTGTACCTGCCCTCGAGGTTTACGGCGCGCGTGCTCCAGTTGTCCTTCTCACGCGGAACGTAATCGCCGCGCTCGAGTAGAAGGATCTTCTTGCCCGAGGGTGCGAGGCTGTAGGCCAGCGTGCCTCCGCCTGCGCCCGTGCCGATGATGATTACGTCGTAGTGATTATTGCTGCGGGTCATGGTGGACTCCAGGTAGTTACTGCACGTTCATCGATTGCATTGATGAGTTCAACGGCGCCGTACCGAAGTTCACACTGAAACGCTTGCACCAGATCGTGACCGCGCGGTACTTCGCCAGATCTGCATTCGCCGGCAGGTCATAATTCTGGTCGCCGATGTTTCCTTTCAAAGAACCAAGATCGACCACTTCAGCCTTCGTCACCGTGTCGTTGTCTTTTGCGTCTGCCGCGGCTACGAGATAGACGTGGACGTCAGGACCATTCGAGGTTTGAAAGTTGGTCAGTCGCAGTGTCTTCTTGCCGCCGGCGAGCTGAAACACCGCGGCCATTCCGCTGGTTTCATGTGCACCGCTGTGAAACTGTCCGGAAGCGAGTTGACCGTTGGCCGCTGCCGCAGTCGGAAACTGTTCGTTTACTCTTTGATTGATGAAAATTCGCTCGGGCCTGAATGCATACCACGCAGCGAAACCGCCGATGAGCAGGACAAATAACGTCACTTTCAATCTATTCGACATACTTCAGATTCTCCTCTTCAGATTTCGTAACCAATTGTTGGTCGTGGTTGCAGGCGAATCCTTACAACCTGATTTCATGCTGCGGCAGCGCGGCGGGAAAACCAGTTGGCCTCAAGAAGTTCTCTTAGTTTGCTGCGGCTCCGATGAAGTAACACCCAAAGATTGTTTGGCGTGACGTTCAAGATCTCGCAAATCTCGGTCGAGGTCAGACCGTCGATCTCTCGGAGCGTGAAAGCAATCGACATTTGGTGGGGCAGTTGTGATAAGCATCGATCGAAGGTTTCCCAAAACTCAGCCGATTCGAAACACTGGCTGGCAGCAGTCGTCCAAATATTTGGCGCGCGATCCTCACGCCAGTGGCCGCGCCATGGTCCAGACTCTTCAAAACAATCGCGCTCATCGTCGCGTTCCCCGCTCGACTGAAATGGCGCATTCCGGGCGGCGCGGCGGAAGTGATCGATCACCTTGTGCTTCATGATTCCAACCAGCCAGGTGCGTTCAGAGCTACGGCCGGCGTGAGCCTGATGACCACCCACGCCTGCGAGCAGAGTTTCCTGCAATAAGTCCTCGGCAACGGATGCATCTCGGACGCGGACCAGCGCGTAGCGGTAGAGATAGTCACCGTGCGAATCCAACCACTTGCTCGGATCGAGTCTGTGCTGTGTGTCGACGGTGACTTGCAATGTCGCCTCCAGTGTCTCTGAGTGATTAGACGCGAGGGTCAATAACCGGATGCAGAATTTTCAGGTACTACAAGATTCGCCGGGAGTAGAGTATGCTCCGGCGGGTTTGAGAATTATTCCGGGAGACTTGCCGTGGGCTTTCTGCCCGAATCGGATGACGGTTTAACTGCGGACAGTTTGGCGACGCTAAAACGAAACTTCGGATTGGCGCCAGGGGTTTACCGCGCACAACTGCTCAGGCCCGATCTTGTGGATGCACAGGTCCAAATGATGGACCGGCTTTTGTTTAGTAAGGGCGCGTTGAGTCGAGTGCAGAAGGAATTCATCCTGCTCGTCGTATCAGCCGAAAATAACAACTCATACTTTCCTGCCTTACACTGTCAAACGTTACAGTTTCTGGGTGTAAAACCTGAACAATCTCAGCAGGTAACAATCGATCATCGCGAGGCGAATCTGTCGGGATCGGACGTTGTTTTGCTCGACTTTGCTCGAAAGCTTGCCGCCAGTCCACATTCGTTTGCGGATGTCGACGTTGAGTTGTTGCGCAACGCGGATTTCAATGATGAACAAATATTAGAAGCCGTTTTGATGGTGGGGCTGACTCAATTACTCAACTGCATCCAAACGGGTCTGGGTATTGAACCGGATTTCAAACCGCGAATAATTTTTGACGTAAAAGAAGTGAATCCGCCGGTCGTGTCGGAGCGTCAAATAGTAGAGCCGGAGTTATCAGGCGATTTTGTGTCGGATGATCCCGACTTTGAGATTGTCGAGCGAGTGCGGAACGGTGAAACGGATGCATTCGAAGAACTGGTGCGAAAGCACGGGCGTCGCGTTTACCGGAGCTTACTGGGTATTGTTGGAAATCCGGAGGAGGCTGAAGATGCATTGCAAGACGCATTCTTCAAGGCTTTTCAGCATCTGCCGCATTTCGAAGGACGTTCGAGATTCTCGACCTGGCTGGTTCGGATTGCGATTAATACGGGGCTGCAACGCGTGAGAAGCCGAAAAGAATTTGACAGACTCGACGAAGACGATGAAGAATTCAGACCACGAAACATCCAGGTCTGGCCCGAGACTCCCGAAGATTTTTATTCGCGTGAAGAACTCCGGAGCCTCGTCGAGAAGGAAGTAATGAAGCTGCCGGTAAAATATCGCGTTGCACTAATGCTTCGAGACCTGGAAGAACTTTCGACGGAAGAAGCGGCGGCAGCGTTGGGCCTTAGCATTCCTGGGGTCAAAGCGCGCGTGTTGCGGGGACGTTTGATGCTGCGGGAGTCAATGGTCCAATACTTCTCGAAAACTGGTGTGGGTAAATCATGATTAGCTGCCGGGATTTTATCAGCGAGTTGAGTAACCTCCTCGACGAAGAGGTAGCGACTGAAATTCGCGAGCAGCTCGAGGCGCACCTGGCCCACTGCAACACGTGTCAGGTGCTTTATGATTCGACGCGCAAGACGCTCCGCATCGTCACTGAAAGTGGATCGTTTGAATACCCTGAGCCGATTTCTGAGCCACTGGTGAGTAAAGTTATGGACCGGATCCGTAAATGAATCCGCGTTTACCTGTGCCTATAGCGCTACCGCTTTACTTTTCTCGAGATCGAGCCGTACCTCATAATCCGGGACCGTCCCCAGTCCAAACCCAATGTAATTTGCCCACTTGGCAAGCCCTACGCACATGACCGCTTCGAGGATTTGCTGATCGTCGAAGCCGTAAGTTTTCAGATCGTCTATATCGTCCTGCGTAATCTTTAGTGGGTGATTGTTTAGCTTCAAACTGAAGTTCAGCAATGCTTTGTCGACGATCGGCAGATCAGTCGTCATGTGATCCAGGGCGATTTGCTCGGGCTCTGGTCCTTGAAGCTTGAGCATGCGAATGATTTCACAGTGCGCGGTAACGCAGTAAGTGCTCAGGTTGGCGGCGGAACAGACCAGGAAAATATATTCTTTTTGTTGACGAGGAAGCGCGCCATCCTTGATCAACGTTGCATCGACAAGCTGCACTTCCGCGTCAATTAAATCGGGACGCGCCGTTTGGGCCTTAAAGAAGTTGGGAATGAAGCCGTAGTCTTCCTTGATTAGCTTGAGCGTAGGATGTTCTTCTTCACTAAATGGGGCTTCGCGAATGTAAGTCATCGGGTCACTCGTTTGGGAGAAGTCCGGAGCGCGACTGGCTGTTCGCAATGCTACGATGGTGATAACGGAGCGTCAAGCTCGGGCGACACCTGAGATATCGTTTTCGAAGATGAGATCTGCATTCTCGCGTGGTTTGTCCTGGGCCAGGTGAATTCTCTGTGCCGGGAAGTAAATTGTGTCGTAAGCCGCAATGGTGTTTGCTGGTGAGAGCCCTTCCTGGCCGCGGTCGATGGCGCGCGCCAGTGCTGTTGGAAACGAACAGTCAATCCAGATAGCCAGATCGAAATATTTCCGGTATTGCGGCTTAAAGAGAAATATTCCTTCCACCAGCACGACTGAGACGTCGTCGTAATCGTAAGCGTGCTTGCGATATTCTGAGGCAGTCTCTTCGACAACGTCAGCTACCACATGAATTGAGCGCCGCTCCCTTAAAGGCAGGACAAGCTGGGTGAAGAATTGCTCGAAACGAATAGCGTTTTCGTAGAAGTTTACCGCAGGTGCACTTTGAACAAATCTCTTTTGCGGTAGATTCAACCAACCATCTACATTCAGTATTGCTGGAATAACACCGAGCAACGCGAGATGTGCTCGGAGCTGTGTTGCAAGATAACCCTTGCCGCAGCCGTCGATCCCGCTGACACCAACGACCAGGCTGCGGCTTTCGGGAATGTTCGCCCGCCGTTCGAGGATTTTGCGAACTACATCTTCAATGCGGCTCATTTATTTGTAGGAATCACTCTTGTCTGATGTGTGTTAACGTCCGCCGGACGCACACCCGCAATGTTCAGGCGAATGCGATACAAACCCGAGCAAGCGCATAGATATAACGTTTTGCCGTCTGCATCACCCCAGGCCATGTTATGTGCATGACGCGGCGTAATGATGGTTCCAAGATGTTTGCCTTCTGCTGAGATCACCCACAAACCACCAGGAGCAGAGACATAGAGGTTGCCCTTTTGATCGACCTTGATGCCGTCGAGACCATCTTCACCCGGCGCATTCGTGAAATCGAAGAAGAGTTTTCCATTTTTCAGAGTTCCATCGGGCTGCACCTCGTAGCGCATGATCACTTTGTGTTTGTCTCCGATTTCGCCGGCG